>NZ_JAYRDE010000024.1:0-30817 GCF_041909575.1 Microbacterium sp.
GAGTTCGAGAACTTCGGCGCCTTCCCCAACGACCTCGGCCGCGAGTACCAGTGGGCGCTGCAGACGCTCCTCGCCGCGAACCCGAACATCGAGGGCGTGTGGGTGTGGACTCAGGACGGCGGGCCCTGGCGGGCCGGCCCCATGACGCTCTACCTCAAGGCGGGTTTCTGGCAGCTCTACGAGCTCGACACCGTGGTGGCCGCCGCGCTCGCGCGCGATCCCGAGACCGATGTCGCCGACGTCACGGCCGGCTGGGCGCGCCAGTGGTTCTCCGACGACCCCGCGACGGTGTCGGCGATCGTGCAGGCGATGGACCTCTCGCGCGAGGCCATCGAGCAGGGCATGTACATCGAGGCGTTCGCCGACAAGCGCGTGTTCGCCATCGGGCTCGAGCCGCCGCCCATGATGTGGATCTTCGAGTGGGACATCCTCACCGGCGACTCAGCGGTGCTCGACGTGCTCTACGCCATCTCGCGCGACTCGACGGGCGGCGACATCGAGTCGGTCATCGCCGGGGGTCGCGAGGCCGTCGAGACGGTCGAGGCGATGCGCGACGCGGTGGCGGGGACGGATGCCGCGACCTGGCGCGATCCCGCTCTCCACGACGCCTTCGTGGAGACGCTCGACTACGAGCTCGACGTGCTGCGGCTGCTCGGCGCCTACCGCGCGATGATCCTGCACCAGGGGCAGTGGCACGACACCCTCTCGCCCGAGGTCCATGCCCAGTGGGATGCCGACCGTGTCGAGTACGAAGCGCTCGCCGCCGCGCACCTGGAGAAGTACGAGGGGAACGTCGACTACCCGGCGTTCAACCTCACGGCGGCGCAGCTCGGCGTCGAGCGCGCCGAGCGGGACCTCGCGATGGCGTGGTTCTCGCGCGTGCTGCTGGTGCTCGCCGCCGCCTGGGTCGTGATCGGGATGCTCGCCGCGCGCACACGGCTGGTGCGCCGGCCGGGGGCCGCAGCGGCCCGCGCATCGTGGATCGCGTCGACCCGGCCGTGGCGCGCCCGCGAGTCGACCCTGGGCATGCTCGACCTCGACCGGTGGCTGCTGCTTGTGATCCCGGCCGCCCTCCT
Organism: Microbacterium sp.; assembly: GCF_041909575.1. Lineage (GTDB taxonomy): Bacteria > Actinomycetota > Actinomycetes > Actinomycetales > Microbacteriaceae > Microbacterium. The sequence goes on from NZ_JAYRDE010000024.1 coordinate 1,077, forward strand.
GGTGGCGACGCGCGCCGTGCAGACGTCGTTCCTGTCGTGGACCCACCTCGCGGTCGTCTTCGCGGGGTGGGCGATCTTCGCCCTCATGGTGCGGATCCTCGTCGGGCGCCGCTCGCCGTGGCCGGTGATCGCCGCCGTCGGCGGAGTGATCGTGCTGCGCTGCATCGTGACCCTGTTCGCCCTGTCGTTCTCGGGACCGGGCGGCTACTGGTTCGGGTTCTGGACCGAGCCGATGTTCCGCACCGCCTACATCGCGGTCGCGTTCGCCCTGTTCGTCTGGGTGTTCGTCGCCGCCGGCTGGGCCCTCTCGGCGCAGGTCGGCGCGCGCCGCGCGACCGGATACGTGCTCACGGCCATCGGCGCGGCGCTCGCGGTGCCGGCGGCCGTCATCGGCGCGATCGGGCTCGAGACCGCCCTCAGCCTGTGGAACGACGAGATGGGACTGCTGCCCTGGGGCCTGGCGAGGATCCTCGGCATCACGACCTACCTCGAGATCCCGCCGGAGACCCCGTGGATCGCCGCCGCCCTCGGCGCCGTGCTCTTCGCCGTGGGTCTGCTCCTCGCACTCCCTGGCCGGCGCCGGGTCGCGGCATCCGTCCCCGTTTCCTGAGGCGAGTTCGGTCGATCGCCGGCGCGGTTGGCGGGCTGCGCGGCGCATAACTCCTGCAGAGTGGCGGGGGCGCGGCATCCGTCCCGCGTGATTCCCCGGATCGCGTCGAGCGCCGCAGTGAAAGTGCAGGAGTTAAGCGCCGCGGCGGGGGCGAGGTGACCGTGCGAGGTGACGGTGCGAGGTGATGGCGCGGGGTCACGGCGCGGGCCCGATTCGTCCGGCGCCCGGTCAGTGGTGGACGAGCGCGCGGGCCTCGTCGACGTGGACGATCTCTTTGCCGAGCGGCATGAGCGACACCGGGACGAGCTTGAAGCTCGCGATGCCGAGGGGGATGCCGATGATGGTGAGGCACATCGCGACACCGGTGAGGATGTGGCCGATCGCGAGCCACCATCCGGCGAGGACGACCCACACGACGTTGCCGAGGAACGTCCCGACGCCCGCACGGGGCTTGTCGACGATGGTGCGGCCGAACGGCCAGAGGGCGTAGACGCCGATGCGGAAGGAGGCGATGCCCCACGGGATGGTGAGGATCAGGATGCACAGGACGACGCCGGCGAGCAGGTAGCCGAGGAACATCCAGAACCCCGACAGCACGAGCCAGATGATGTTGAGGAGGGTGCGCATGCATCGATCATGCCAACCGGATGCCGCGAACCGGCTGTGTGCGGGGTGCCCGGCCCGGTTTCCGGGCGAGTTTCGGGGTTGGGGGCGCCCCGCGCCGGTCGGGGCGCGCGAAACCCGCCCCGCCGGACCGATCGCGCCCCAAACCCGGACGGACGGACGGGCGGGCGTGGGTGTCGGGCGTCGCGCCTAGAATCGGAGGGTTATGACCGACGCCTCCGCGGCCGCGCAGCGCGCGGCATCCGTTCCCGTCATCGTCGGCGCGAACCTCGGGCCTCAGCACGCCGGCGCCCGCCCCGACGACGACCTTCTCGCCGGGCTCAACCCGCCGCAGCGCGAGGCCGTCACCTATCGCGGACCGGCGCTGCTGATCGTGGCCGGTGCAGGGTCGGGCAAGACGAGCGTGCTCACCCGCCGCATCGCGTCGCTGCTGCGCAACAAAGAGGCGTGGCCGAGCCAGATCCTCGCGATCACGTTCACCAACAAGGCGGCGGGCGAGATGCGCGAGCGCGTCGAGCACCTCATCGGCGACTCGGCACGCGGCATGTGGATCTCGACCTTCCACTCGGCGTGCGTGCGCATCCTGCGGCGCGAGGCGGAGCAGTTCGGCTTCACGAAGTCGTTCACGATCTACGACTCCGGCGACTCCCGCGCGCTCATCAAGCGGCTGGTCAAGGAGCACGAGGCCGACGCGTTCGGACTCACGCCTGCGGCCACGCAGAGCAAGATCTCCAAGCTCAAGAACGAGCTGTCGGATGCCGAGTCCTACGCGCGATCGGCGAACATGTCAGATCCCGCCGAGCGGGTCTTCGTCGAGCTCTTCGCGGCGTATCAGCGCGAACTGCAGCGCGCCAACGCGTTCGACTTCGACGATCTCATTGCGCAGACGGTGTTCCTCTTCCGCGCGTTCCCTCATGTGGCGGACGTGTACCGCCGCCGGTTCCGGCACATCCTCGTCGACGAGTACCAGGACACCAACCACGCGCAGTACGCGCTCATCCACGAGCTGACGCGGCCGATCGGGTCCGACGCCGAGCCGTATTCCGCCGGCGGCATGATGATCTTCGAGGCCGATCCCGCCGACGATCCCGACAAGGCCGGAGCATCCCTCACCGTGGTCGGCGACTCCGACCAGTCGATCTACGCGTTCCGCGGTGCCGACATCCGCAACATCAGCGAGTTCGAGCGCGACTACCCCGGCGCCAAGGTGGTGCTGCTCGAGCAGAACTACCGGTCGACCCAGAACATCCTGTCCGCGGCGAACGCGGTCATCAGCAACAACTTCGATCGCAAAGACAAGAAGCTGTGGACGGATGTCGGCGCGGGCGAGCAGATCGTCGGGTTCACCGGCTACTCGCAGCACGACGAGGCGCAGTTCGTCGCCGACGAGATCGAGACCCTCCGGCGCACGGGCACGGACTACTCGCAGATGGCGGTGTTCTACCGCACCAACTCGCAGTCGCGCGCACTGGAGGAGATCTTCATCCGCTCGGCGCTGCCCTACAAGATCATGGGCGGCACCAAGTTCTACGAGCGCGCCGAGATCAAGGACGCGCTGGCCTATCTCGTGGCCGTCGCCAACCCGGCAGACGAGATGGCCATGCGCCGCATCATCAACCGGCCGCGCCGGGGCATCGGCGATGTCACGATCGAGGCGATCTCCCGCTACGCGCAGGAAGAGGGCATCACCTTCCGCGACGCGCTCGCGAACTCGTCGGCGCTCGGTGTGGGTCCCAAGATCCAGGCGGCGATCGCGCACCTGGACGCGGTGCTGGCCGAGGCATCCGCGCTGATGCTTCCCGCCTCCGGCGAGCTCGCGCCGCCGACCGCGGTGGCCGAGGGCATCCAGCTGCTGCTGAACAAGAGCGGCTACTACGACGCCCTGCGTGCGAGCAAGGACGCGCAGGACGAGGCGCGCATCGAGAACCTCGACGAGCTCGTCGCCGTGGCGCGCGAGTTCGCCCGCAACAACCCCGAGGGCACGCTGCTGGACTTCCTCACCGAGGTGTCGCTCGTGTCGGATGCCGATGACCTCGAGGATGCGTCGGGCTCGGTGTCGCTCATGACGATGCACACCGCCAAGGGCCTGGAATACGACGCCGTCTTCGTCACCGGCGTCGAGGAGGATCTGATCCCGCACCGGATCTCGGCGAACGAGCCGGGCGGCCCGCAGGAGGAGCGGCGGCTGTTCTACGTCGGCATCACCCGCGCGCGCAAGCGGCTGTACCTGTCGCTCGCGATGACCCGCGCGCAGTTCGGCGAGGTCACCGTGGCGATGCCGAGCCGGTTCCTGCAGGAGATACCGGCCGAGCTGCTCACGTGGCGCCAGTCGCCGGGCGACGTCAACTCCCGCGGAGGAGTCCAGTCGCGGGCGCTGAACGCCCGGCGCGGTTCCGGATCGGGGTACGGCGGCTCCGGTGGTTCGGGCAAGCGGTACGGCGACGACCTCGTGCCGCTCCCGCGGCGCGAGCCGAGCGGCAACATCGAGCGGTTCGCGAACAGGATCCCCGCCAAGGTGCGCGACAACGGTGACATGGACCTCGCGCCGGGTGACCGCATCCGTCACGACGACTTCGGCGAAGGGCGCGTGGATGCCGTGACCGGCGAAGGCGCGAAACGTGTGGCGCACGTGCGTTTCGACGCCGCGGGGCCGAAGAAGCTGCTGATCAAGATCGCGCCGATCGAGAAGCTGTAGCCGAGGCTCAAGGGTTCCCAAGGCTTTCCACAGTCAACCGGACGCGATCGTCCGGCTCTGCCAGGATGTGAGGTGGCGCGGCCGGCACGGGACCGGAGCTCCCGCGCGACGCCTACGGGGTCTGCATGCCTTCGAGCTGGAATCGCGCTGTCTCGCGCGCCACCGCCACTATCCTTGCGACTGTTCTGGTGCTGACCGGTGGACTGCTGTCCGCGGTGCCTGCGCAGGCGGTCGCAGCATCCGAGGGCTCCCTATCCGGCACAGTCACGGATGAGTCCGGCAACCCCGTGCAGGATGTGCAGGTCACGGCGCACGTGCTCGACGTCCCGGGCCACGAAGGGTCCGCGTGGGCAGCCTCGACGGCTGCCGACGGCACCTATGTGATCGATGCACTGCCCGAAGGCGCGTATCAGGTCGAGTTCACCACTGCTTCGTCGTCGCCGAGTGTCGTCGGCGAGTGGTGGGACGACGCCGCAGACCAGGTCGACGCCGCCGTCATCACGGTCGCGGCAGGCGAGACGACCTCGGGGATCAGTCCGCAGCTGGCCGCGGGTGCGGAGATCTCCGGCACGGTGGTAGACGAGGCGGGTGCGCCGGTGGCGGATGTTCAGGTGCGCACCTATCGCTACATTCCCGCGGACGACTTCTGGGCGGGTCAGAGCGACACCTTCACCGGTGCCGACGGAACCTACTCCCTCCGTGGCCTCCGAGCGGGAGATTACAAAGTCGAGTTCACGACGGAGTCTGCAACGGCCGAGGTGGCGGGCGAGTGGTGGGATGACGCGCTCACCGAGTCGTCGGCGACGGTCATCCCGCTGAGCTCCGGCGACGCCGTCTCCGGGATCGATCCGGCGCTTTCCGCGGCCGGCTCGATCTCCGGCGTGGTCACCGACGGTGCCGGCACGCCGCTGCCGGGCGTGTCGGTCGTCGCACACTCATTTGACGAGGAGTGGGACTACTGGGTTGGCCGTGCATACGCCACGACGGACGAGAACGGCCAGTACACGATGCCCAAGGTCCGCCCCGGGACCTACCGGGTGGAGTTCTCAGGTTCGGGCTCGGGCGCCTCGGTGCTGTCGGAATGGTGGCAGGATGCCGTCGCGCCCGCGGAGGCGACGGACGTTGTGGTGGCAGCCGGCGAGACGACCTCGGGCATCAGCCCGGAGCTGGCCCGTGCGGGGAGTGTCACCGGGGTCGTGACCGACGAGAACGGCGCACCCGTTCAGGGCGTGGTCGTCACCGCGTGGGCCGAGGATGTGCCCGGGTTCGAAGGCAGGGGCTGGGGGTATGAGACCTCAGAGGACGGGACCTACCTCATCGATCTGCTTCCCGCCGGCAGCTATAGAATCGAGTTCACGACCGATCGCGCCGCAGCGAGTGTCGTCGGCGAGTGGTGGGAGAGTGCCGCCGACGAGGAGTCGGCGACCGTCATTGCCGTGCACGCCGGAGCCACCACCGAGGGGATCAGCGCGGAGCTGGCTCCGGGAGGCACGATCTCCGGAACGGTGACGGACGCGTCCGGCGGGCCGGTTTCGGGACTCATGGTCTACGTCTCGTCGGCCGGCACCGTCGGAGGGTTCCAGACGTGGGGGGCGACCGACTCCGATGGCCGGTATGTGGCCCGTGGCCTCCCCGCCGGTCAGTACCTCGTCCGATTCGAGGGGTCGGACGACGTCGTGGGGGAGTGGTGGGACGACGCGCGCACGAAGGGCGAGGCGACCTTCGTCACCGTGGCCGCCGGGACCGAGGTGCCCGAGATCAGCCCGCAGCTGGCTGCGGCGGGCGGGATCGAAGGGGTCGTCACCGACGAGGCCGGCGCGCCGGTCGCCGGGGTCCATGTCCGTGTCACACCCATCGGGTCCGACCCCTTCGACATCGGTCAGCGCATCGCGGTGACGGCCGAGGACGGGTCGTATCTCGTGCGCGGTCTCGCCGCAGGCGATCACACCGTCTTCTTCGCGACAGCAGAAGCGTCCTCCAGCGTCCTCAGTGAGTGGTGGGACGACGCGCAGGGCAAGCCGTCGAGCACGCCCGTCGCGGTGCAGGAAGGTGCGACCACGCCGGGCATCAGCCCGCAGTTGGCGGCAGGCGGGCAGATCAGTGGAACCGTGGTGGCCGGCGATGCCGCCGCATTCCCGAACTACGAGGTGCATGCCTACTTCGAGAACGAGCAGGTCTCGGCGTACTCGTACGTGCAGGCCGAGGACGGCGCGTACACGATCCGCGGGCTGCGGTCGGGCACCTACACGCTGCGGTTCACAGGCTTCGACGCCTCGGGCAAGGCTCTTGTCGAGTGGTGGGATGGTGCGCCCGATCGGGCATCTGCGACCGAGGTTCCGGTGACAGTGGGCACTCCGGTCACCGGGATCGACGTCCTGCTGTCGGAGGGCGACGGGTCGATCGTCGACACGAGAAGCGCCGCGATGTCGGGGACCGTCACCGATGCGCTCGGCGACCCCGTGGCCGATGCCGAGATCTTAATCATGCATCCCTCCGGGCAGGCCGGCACTGGGACCTCGACGGATGCGGCGGGCAACTGGTTCTACGGGGGCCTCAACGCCGACGACTACAAGGTCGCATTCCGGGCGACGCTCGACGGTGACGTCGTCACGGAGTACTGGAACGACGCGAGCGACTTCGACAGTGCGGAGGTGGTTACGCTCGGGCCGGGCGAGCAGCGAACAGGCATCAGTGCGACGCTCGGCGGCGCACCCGCCCCCGCACTGGAGTCGGCCGTCCCGACGATCTCGGGATCTGCGCGGTTCGGTGCCATCCTGACAGCGGTACCGGGCGCGTGGACCGAGGGGGCGACGTTCGCCTATCAGTGGCTGGCCGACGGGAATCCGATCCTGGGTGCGACAGCCGCGACGCTCGTCCTCGGTGCCGCGCAGGTCGGACGCAGCATCTCGGTGGTCGTCACCGGGTCGAAGGCCGGGTACGAGTCAGCCTCGATGATCTCGCTTCACACCGCAGCCGTTCAGCCCGCGGTGCTCACCACCGCAGTGCCGAGCATCTCCGGCAAGCTCCTCGTCGGTTCCACCGTGACGGCGAAGCCGGGCGCATGGACACCGGGTACCGCCCACGCCTTCCAGTGGTTCGCGAGCGGCGCCGCCATCCCGGGAGCGACGAACGCGACGTTCACGATCACGCCGGCGCAGCTCGCAAAGAAGCTCACCGTGCGGGTCACCGGGTCACTTGCCAACTATTCACCCGCCGTCGTCACCTCCGCGGCGAGCGCGACCATCGGGGCAGGGGTTCTCGCCACCTCGACGCCGACGATTTCGGGGACGCTGGCGTATGGCTACACTCTGACCGCCGCGCCCGGAACGTGGACGAGCGGTACGTCCTTCACCTACCAGTGGTACGCGAGCGGCGTGGCGATCTCCGGAGCGAGCGGCACGACGCTGAAGCTCGGCACCTCCCAGAAGGGCAAGGCCATCACGGTCAAGGTGATCGGCAAGAAGACCGGCTACTCGACTGTGACGAAGATTTCTGCGGCGACCGCAAGGGTTGCGACCACTGCGACTCCGACGATCTCGGGAATCAGGGCCGTCGGCGCCACCCTCACCGCCAAGACTGGCGCGTGGACGACGGGTACGGCATTCTCCTACCAGTGGTACGCGGATGGGGCGCCAATCACGGGGGCTACCTCCTCCACCTACGTCCTCGCATCGGCACGCGAACACGATCGCATCACTCTGAAGGTGATCGGTCGCAAGTCCGGTTTCGGCACTGTGGCGCGGTTCTCCGTCGCTACAGCGCAGGTCATGCGCGCAGGGACACCGTCGATCTCGGGATCGGCGCGGGTAACCGGCACGCTCACGGCGGCAACCGGCACGTGGACCACGTCGGCGATTCTCACGTACCAGTGGTACGCGAACGGCTCCGCGATCAGCGGGGCGACGTCGAAGTCGCTCAAACTCACCACAGCACACGCGGGCAAGACGATCACGGTGAAGGTGACCGGCCGCTTGACGGGCTACTCGACCGTGGCGAAGACATCGCGTGCGACCGCCGCGATCGGATACCCCAGCCGGACCGCTCCGAGCAGCACGTGGTCTTGTCCGTCGTGGGCGCCGATCAAGGGGAACGCGGACTCGATGATTTATCACATGCCCTGGCAGCGGTACTACGACGCGACCCAGCCGGAGGACTGCTTCCGCACCGAGACCGCCGCGGTCGCCGCGGGATATCGGCGCGCGAAGGTGTGACCCCCTGCGACGTAGGCGGCGGTCCGGCGCACCCCCACAAGCCGATACGTCGCGGGTTCGGGGCGGCGAATGACCGCGACACGCCGCGGGGCTCGGCGTGTCGTGCCCGGTTCGCGCCCCGAACCGGCGGGATGGGCGCCCACGTGCCCCGGGTTAGGCTCGACGCATGGCTCTCTTCTCGCGCCGGCCCAAGGATGCTCCCGACTCGAAGGGGACGGATGCCGCAGCCGACGCCGCGGGAAGCGACGCCCCCGTGAGCCCGGCCGAGCCCGCGGAACCCGCCCGCCCGGCCGAGCCCGCGGAACCCGCCCGCCCGGCTGAGCCGGTCGAGCCTGGGGAGCCGGCCGCGCCCGCCGAGCCGGCCGAGCCCGCCGAGCCGGCCGAGCCCGCGGCATCCGTGTCGATCTCCGTCTCGTCGTACGGCGGCCTCGGCGCGCCGGGACCGGCCGCGAAGCCCACGCTGCAACCGCGTCGCACCGCGCGGGCGGCGACGAAGGTGGCGCCCGCCAACGCCGAGACAGTCCCCGGCCTGCGCGACAACGTGCTCGTGCGCGAAGCGCTCGCGCGGCTCGGCGACGGCACCGCGCCGCAGGCGCTCCTCGACGTCGCGCGCCAGATGCTGCAGGGACACCTGTTCCTGCGGGTGAAGGGCGACGCCCGCACACTCCTGGCCGAGGGACGGGAACTGCCGCTGGCCGTGATCAAGGTCGACGACCGCCAGTTCGCGCTCGCGTACTCGAGTGGCGCGGCGCTGCAGGCGAGTGTGCGCGCGGACGGTGACGTCGACACCTCGGCGATGGGGCAGCCGGTGCTCGCCGTGCTGCGGCACGTACTCGCCGGGCCCTACGAGGGGCTGATCATCGACCAGTCCTCCGCTCCGGCGCGCGCCGTGCTTCCGCGGCCGCTGCTCGAGAAGGTCATGGAGAAGGTCGACGAAGAGCTCACGGTGAAGACCATCCTCGCGGGGGAGCGCACCGACGCCACGCCCGCGGCCGTCGCGACAGCGCTCGCCCGCGTGCCGCTGTGGGTCGCCGTGGGCAAGGTAGACGACGGGCGCCCGGGGCTGGCCGAGGGGCGCGCCGAGGATGGTTCGCGGTATCTCGAGGTCTACTCCCACCCGGTCGAGGTCGCCGTGATGGGCCGCGGTGACCAGGCGGCGCCGGTGACGGGCGCGCAGCTCGCACGAGCTCTCGACGGCGATCCCGAGATCTCGGGCGTGATCGTCGATCCCGCCGGTCCCTGGATCCGCCTTTCCCGCGCAGACCTCGCCCCGGTCTTCGCCTCCCGCTGAGCCGGGGTTGACCTCGCGCCTGCATGCGCGTACCGTTTACTCAATCAAGTGATTGATAAAGACAGAGGTTGATAAATGGGTGCCGACGTTGCTCTCGACCGGGCCTTCGCTGCGCTCGCCGACCCGGTGCGGCGCGCGATCGTCGCGCGGCTGAGCCGCGGCTCGGCCACTCTCGGCGAGCTCGCGGAGCCGTTCGACATCTCACTGCAGGCCGTGTCGAAGCACATCTCGGTGCTCGAGGACGCCGGCCTCGTGTGGCGCACGCGCGAAGCGCAGCGCAAGCCCGTCCACCTCGATGCGGCCGCACTGGAGCGGCTCACCGCATGGATCGACCGATACCGCCTCGACGCGGAGCGCGCCTATCGCAGGCTCGACGCCGTGCTTGCGGCATCCGCCCGGGCCGAGGCATCCGGAACGTCCTCTCAGACCCCTCGCAAGAACCGCAGCACCCGTACGAAGGAGAAGGAATCATGAGCAATCCGCTCGTCATCGACGCCGTGCCGGGCACGTCCTACGCCGACATCACGCGCGAGTTCGAGGCGCCCGTCGAGGCGCTGTTCCGGGCGCACGCGGATCCGGCGCTGTTCGCGCAGTGGATCGGACCCGGCGAGGAGCGCACCGAGATCACCCACTGGGACTTCCGCACCGGCGGCGGCTACCGGTTCGTGCAGCGCGACGGCAGCGGCGAGTACGCCTTCCGTGGCGTCTTCCACACCGTCCGCGAGAACGAGCTCATCATCCAGACTTTCGAGTTCGAGGGCTGGCCCGACGAGGTCAGCATGGACGTCATCCGCTTCGAATCGCTTCCCGGCGGACGGTCCCGCCTCGCCGACCACAGCGTCTTCCCGACCGTCGAGGTGCTCGAGAACATGGTGGCGGAGGGCATGGAGCGCGGCATGCGCGAAGGGTACGAGAAGCTCGACGCGATGCTGGCCCAGGCGGTGTGAGATGGGCACGGTCGTCTGCTCGGCCTCGATGTCGCTCGACGGGTTCGTCGCGCACGAGAACAACGACCCCGGGCGCCTCTTCGACTGGTACGAAGCCGGTGACGTCGAGGTCCTCACCGCGAGCGAACCGGCCTCGTTCCACCTGACGCCGGCGAGCGCCGACTACTGGCGAGCCTGGGTCGGACAGCTCGGATGCCTCGTGGTCGGCCGCCTGCTGTTCGACATCACCGACGGCTGGAGCGGAGTGCATCCGCTCGGCGTGCCGTTCGTCGTGCTCACGCACGAGGTGCCCACGGACTGGCAGCACGCCCACACCGGCAACGCGCACTTCGTGACCGACGGAATCGAGGCGGCGATCGCCACTGCGCAGGAGATCGCCGGGGACCGCGCCGTCGCGCTCGCCGCGGGCACGATCGCCGGTCAGGCGCTCGTCGCGGGCCTCGTGGATGAGGTCGCGGTCGATCTCGTCCCGGTGGTGCTGGGCTCGGGGCACCGCTACTTCGCCGACGTCGACCCCGCCGCGGTGCGGCTCGGCGACCCCACGACGGTCATCCCGAGCACCCGAGTCACCCACCTGGTGTTCCCCGTCGAGCGGTGAGGCTGTTGCGGGGGTGCGGGATGTCGCGCCCCGCGCCTAGGGTCGAGGCATGGCGTCCGAGCGCATCACCCTGACCGTTCCCGGCCCCGAGGGCGACCGCGAAGTCGGGCTGTCGAGCCCGAACCGCGTGCTGTGGCCCGAGCTCGGGATCACCAAGCACGAGTTGGCGGAGTACGTCATCGCCGTCGCCGAGCCGTTCCTCACCTCGAACGGCGACCGGCCCGTCTCGCTCGAGCGGTTCCCCGAGGGCGTCGACGGCGAGCGCTTCTACTCGAAGAATCCGCCCAAGGGTGCGCCGTCGTTCGTCCAGGCCCAGACCGTGACGTACAACAGCGGGCGGCGGCATCCGCAGCTCATCCTCACCGAGATCGCGACCGCCGTGTGGGCCGTGCAGATGAACACCATCGTGTTCCACCCGTGGGCTTCGCTCGCGACCGACACCGACAATCCGGTCGAGCTGCGGATCGACCTCGACCCCCAGCCGGGCACGGACTTCGCCGATGCCGCAGCCGTCGCTCCCGCGCTGCGCGACGTGCTGGCCGAGGCGGGGCTCACGGCGTTCGTCAAGACCAGCGGCAACCGCGGCATCCACGTGTTCTGCCCCATCGAGCCCGAGTGGGAGTTCCTCGACGTGCGCCACGCGGTCATCGCCGCGGGGCGCGAGCTCGAGCGGCGCATGCCCGACAAGGTCACCATGAACTGGTGGAAGGAGGAGCGGGGCGAGCGCATCTTCATCGACTTCAACCAGGCCAACCGCGACCGCACGATGGCCGGCGCCTACAGTCCCCGCGCGCTCCCGGGGGCGACCGTGTCGACGCCGCTCACGTGGGACGAGCTGGCGGATGCCGATCCCGCCGCCTTCACGGTGCGTTCGATCCCGCAGCGGCTGGCCGAGGCGGGCGACCCGTGGGCCGGTTTGCAGGCGAAGCCCGGGCGCATCGACACCCTGCTGGAGTGGTGGCAGCGCGACCTGGATGCCGGGCTCGGCGAGCTTCCGTTCCCGCCGGATTTCCCGAAGATGCCGGGCGAGCCGCCGCGCGTGCAGCCGAGCCGGATCAACCCCGAGAACTGGCCGAAGCCGGACTGAGCCGGTCTCAGTCGAGCACGTCGCCCAGGTCGTAGGCCGAGACGGTCTCGAGCTGATCGTAGGTGCAGGATGCGGCATCCCGATCCGGCCGCCAGCGCTCGAACTGCACGGTGTGCCGGAATCGCCAGCCCTCGAGCTGGTCGTAGCGCACCTCGAGCACGCGCTCAGGCCGCAGGTGGACGAACGACGAGTCGCGGTCGGGAGCCGAGAAGCGGGACTTCTCGCCCTCGCTCTTCACCGCCGCGCCGGAGTCGTCGCGCTCCACGAGCGGTGCGAGCTCGTCGATGAGCTCGAGCCGGCGCGCATTGCTCCACGCCGCGACTCCGCCCACGGGGTACAGCGTGCCGTCGTCGGAGTACAGCCCGACCAGCAGCGAGCCGACGCCCGCACCCGACTTGTGGATGCGGTAGCCCATTGCGACGACGTCGGCCGTGCGCGCGTGCTTGATCTTGAACATCGTGCGCTTGTTCGGCGCGTACGGCTGGGCGAGGGGCTTGGCCACGACGCCGTCGAGCCCCGCTCCCTCGAACTCGGCGAGCCAGCGCTCCGCGACCGCCGGGTCGTCGGTGGTGCGCGTGACGTGCACCGGGTGGGGAACCGCGCCGAGCAGATCCACCAGCTCGGCCCGCCGCACCTCGAACGGCTCGGGCTGGAGATCACGATCACCTCGGGCGAGCAGATCGAATGCGATGAGCATCGCCGGGGTCGTCTCGGCGAGCATGTTCACGCGGGACGCGGCGGGGTGGATGCGCTGCGTGAGCGACTCCCAGTCCAGGCGCTGGCGGCCGGGCTCCCCCTTGGGCACGACGATCTCGCCGTCGATCAGGCACGGCTCGGGCAGGAGCCGGGCGAACGCCTCGACCAGCTCGGGGAAGTAGCGGGTCAGCGGCTTGGCACCGCGGCTGCCGATCTCGACGTTCTCGCCGTCCCACGAGATCAGGGCGCGGAAGCCGTCCCACTTCGGCTCGAAGCTGAGCCCGCCCGGCGTCTTGGCCGGATCGGGCACGGCGGGGACAGACTTGGCCAGCATCGGCGCGGGGATCTCGTACGGCATCCCCCCATCCTGCCCCTCGCCCCCGACGCTGTCCCGCTTTCGTGCGCGACCGACGTCAGTCGGTGACGGATGCCGCGTACAGAGCGGCCGCTTCCGCGCGGTTCGCCGCCCCGATCTTGGTGAGGATCGCCGACACGTGCACCGACGCGGTCTTCGGGCTGATGAACAGCCGCTCCCCGATCTGAGGGTTCGTGAGGCCCTCGGCGACGAGCTCGAGCACCTGGCGCTCTCGCGGCGTCAGCGCGCCGATCGGCCCGCCGTCGCGCGTCGCCGTGGTCGGGGCATCCGTCCATCCCGCCTGCGCGGCGATCTCCGCGGCCCAACGACCGACGCGCGCGACGCCCGCGGCGGGCGCCTCCGCCCTCACGCCCTCGAGGAGGAGTGCGGCGTCGTCGCGCTCACCGGCCTCGACGAGCGCCGCGGCGAGGCAGGTCTGCACGACCAAGCGGTACCAGATGGGCAGCACCGGCTCGTCGCGAAGCCGCGAGTGGATGCCCCGCCAGAGCTCGACCCGCGCTGTGGCCGACTCGCCGACGGCGGTCGCGAGCATGGCGCGAACGAAGTCGGCGGAGGCGGTCGCGGCGGCGCCGTGATCGGGCCACCCTTCCACCACCGCGGCGAGGCGGTCGCGACGCGGAAGACCACTCTCGCCCCGTGCGCCCGCCGCCAGCAGCATCGCGGCCGTCATTCCCGCGAACCGGCCGATGGGCGGCGACGAGGCCTGCTCGCAGAGCTCGAGCACTCCGTCGACCAACTCGCCCCAGTCGGGGCTGCGAGGCGTCGCCGTGCCCGGCATCACGAGCGCCGCGTCGGCGCGGTCGATCACCCAGGATCCGTGCTTCTCGGGATTGGTGCGCAGCGACTCCTCGATCGACGTGCGTTCGGACGCCAGGAGGGCCTCGCGGGCATCGGCCTGGTCGTTCCAGGTGTAGTGCGTCGCGATGAGCCGCAGCACCGACCCGCGGTGGCCCATGTCGGAGATGCGCAGAGAGCGCCGCGCGTAGCGCAAGGCGTCGGTCGCGCGTCCGACGGAGAACAGCGCCCGGGCGAGGGAGAACGCGATCGTCGCACCCGCGCCCCGCTCGATCCCGGCTCGCACGATCTCGGTGTAGTGCCGCTCGCCGACGACCACCGCCTCATCGAATCTCCCGACGCGCAGCAGCAGGTCGATCTGCGCGCCGCCGACGTATGCGCGCAGCGCGGGATCGAGGGGGAGCGTGGCGGCGCGCTCGATCGGCTCGATGGCGCGGGGAGCGTCGTCCTCGTCGTCGCCGATGCGCCATGCCTCGATCGTCAGGGCCACCGCGAGCGCGTCGGCGTCGCCGGCCTCCTCGGCGAGAGCGATCGCACGCGCGGCGTGCTCCTTCGCCTCGGCGCCGTGCTCGGTGATCGCGAGGTTGGACAGGATGCGTGACTGCAGCACGCGCGCGCGGGGATCCGCGGAGTCCTCGAGCAGCGCGATCGCCGTCAGCAGGTCTTCGCGGCGGTTGCGGTGCTCGGTGTTGAAGACCTCGACGAACCGCTGGCGCAGCAGCCCGGCACGCGTCAGCGGGTCGTCCGGGCACACCGCGAGCCCCTCGTTCGCGGATCGCAGCGCGCGCTCGGCGTCGCCCAGATCGTGCCAGGCCTGCGCGGCCTCGAGATGCAGCTGCGGAAGGGTCGTGCCCGCCCGGGTCGCGGCATCCGGAACCTGGTCCCACAGCTCCGTGAGACGCTCGGCGAGCTTCGCAGAAGTCGCGGGAGAGAAGCCGGCCTGCGAGTGGGCGAGCGCCACGACGGTCGCATCGAAGGCGGCGGTGAGGTCACGGGCGGCGAGCCAGTGCTCTGCGATCGCGGAGACCGCGTCGTGCGAGTCGGAGCGGTCCGACGAGAGGTGCTCGGCATAGCGACGGTGCACCCGCACGCGCTCGCTCGGCAGCATCTCGCCGTGCACGGCCTCCTGGGTGAGCGCGTGGCGGAACGCGTAGCCGGCGCCGTCGGCCAGCACCACCCGCGCATCGATCGCCTCGCGGAGAGCCAGATCGAGGGCATGCTCGTCGAGCGAGGAGACGGCGACGAGCACGTCGTGGTCGGCGTGCATCCCGCCCGCCGCCATCACCCGCACGGTCTCCTGCGCGTCGTCGCCGAGCCGGGAGTACCGCGCGAGCACCAGCTCGCGCAGAGTGTCGGGGAGGCCGCGGTCGCCGAGGTCGACCAGTTCCTCGACGAGGAACGGGATGCCTCCGCTCCGCTCCGCGAGAGCGGCGATGTCGCGCGGGCCGTCAGCCGTCAGCTGGGCGACCTGCTCGGCGACCTCGTCCCCGCTGAGGGGACCGATCTCGACGCGGATGATCGTGCGCGTCCGATCGAGCTCGGCGAGAACGGGCCGCAGCGGGTGGAAGCGGTCGATGTCGTCGGAGCGGTAGGTCGCGACGATCGTGAGATGGCGGCCGCGCAGGGTGCTGGCGAGCGTCTTCAGCAACGCGAGGGTCGAGGCATCCGCCCATTGGAGGTCCTCGATCACGACGACCAGGTGATGCTCGCGGGACAGCTGCTCGAGCACGACCTCGATCGCCTCGGCGAAGCCGCCGACCGGGTCGTCGGCGCCCGCCGTGTCGTCGGCGATGCCGGGGACGAGCGCCGCGAGGCTCGCGATCACGGCAGGCGAGCCGGCCGCTGCGCGCAGCGCGTCGGTGCCGAGCGCGGCGTGGAGGTCGCGCAGCACGCGCCGGACGGGTCCGAAGGGCGCTCCGATCGGTCCGAGGTCGACGCATTGGCCGACGGCGACGACGACCGGCAGAGACTCGTCGCGGCGCAGGGCCGTCTCGCCGAGGAACTCCTGCACGAGGCGGGTCTTGCCGATGCCGGCCTCGCCGCGGACGATCGCCGTGCGCGCGCGGCCGGCGCGGCCCTCCTCGAACGCCTGGAGGAGAGAGTCGAGCTCGGCGCGGCGCCCGACCATCCGGGGGCTCGACGCGAGTGCGGGCATGCTCATATCGTGGCACCTCCCTCCGACGCGGTGGGCGGGACGATCACGCCGACGGCCCGGCCAGCGCGAGGCATGCGGGGTCGCACGCCGGAGCGGGAGCCGGAGCCGGAGCCGGCCGGAACCACACCGCCCGGCTGCGGCGAGGAGCCGGAGTGGGCCCGCCGAGCGCTTCGCGGCGCTCACGGTGCGAGGCGAGCACCGCCCGCTCGCGCGCGAGGTCGGCCGCGCGCTGCCGCTCGAGGACGAAGGCGGTGTGGGTCGAGGCATCCATGTCGGTCTCCTGTCGTGGCTTCCTACAGGTTCGACTGTGCTCTCTAAGGCGCACTCGCCTCATCGGGCGGATGCCCTATCTTGCCCGGCGCACGTCTCAGGCGTCAGGACTCGATCGGATGCTTCGGACGGGCCCAGCGAGCGGGGAGGTCCGGCCCGTCCCAGACCTGAATGACGCCCCACGCGGCTGCCGCGATCGGCACCGCCAGCACGGCGCCGACGATGCCGCCGAGCACCGTGCCGACGGTCAGGGCGATGAGGATCACGAAGGCGTGGAGCTTCATCGAACGGCCCATCAGCACGGGCTGGAGGAAGTTGCCCTCGAGCTGGTTCACGAGCACGACGACGCCGACGACGAAGAGGGCGTTGACCCAGCCGTTCGCGACGAGGGCGACGAGGGCGGCCAGGATCCCGGCGATCGTCGCACCGACGATGGGGATGAAAGCGAGCAGGAACACGAGCACGGACAACGGCAGGGCGAGCGGCACCTGAAGGATCAGCAGGCCGATGAGGATGCCGATCGCGTCGACGAGCGCGACCGTCGCGGTTCCCCGCACGTACGACCCCAGCACGCCGACCGTCTTGTCGCCGATGCGGCGAGCCCGCACGTAGTGCTCGCCGCGGAACGGCCGCAGCAGGAACTCCCACATCTGCGGGCCGTCGTTGAGGAAGAAGAACAGGATCGTCACCATGAGCACGAGCCCGGTGACGAAGTTCGCGACGGCCCCCACGCCCGCGAGTGCGCCCGAACCGAACTGGGCGCTCGTCACGAAGTCGGTGAGCGCCGCCACCCACTCGTCGATCTGCGAGGGAGAGAGGAACTCGAACGGCAGGGTCTCGAGCCACTCCAGGAAATGCTGGAAGCCGTCCTGCGCCTGCGCCGCCAGCTCGTCCCACTGATCGCGGACCGCCCACACGATGAGCCATCCGAGCAGTCCGAGGACGATGACGATCGTGAGGAGCGTGAGGATGGTCGCGAGGATCGACGGAACGCCGCGCCGCCGCATCCAGCGCATCACGGGGAAGAACGCGCACGCGAGGATCAGCGCGATCACGAGCGGGATCGTCACGAGGGTGAGCGACTGGATCGCGAAGATGATTCCTGCCGCGACCGCCACGACGACGATGATCTGCAGCGAGCGGATGGCGAGCATGCCGAAGCCGTCCGCCCACAGGCTCCACGGCGGCCTCGTCGCCCGGAGTTCGACCTCGGCGGGGTCGGCGCCGACCGGCGGGGGAGTGCTGCGGAACAGGCCCATGGCCCGAGGCTAACCGTGCCCGTGCGAGCGCCGCGGCGCCTTGCCGGTGTATCGCGAGCCTGCTAGGCGAACGCGCCCACTCCGGTGATGTCCCGTCCGATCAGCAGCGCCTGCACGCTCTCCGTGCCCTCGTAGGTGTGGATCGCCTCGATGTCGGCCATGTGCTGCATGACGCCGTACTCGAGCAGGATGCCGTTGCCGCCCAGCAGGTCGCGCGCGGTCGCCGCGACGCGGCGCGCGGCACGGGTGTTGTGGTACTTCGCGAGGGACGCCTGCGTCGGGCGCAGGCCGCCGGATGCCTCGAGGTCGGCGAGATGCCGGCAGTACAGCTGCATCGCGGTGAGCTCGTCGAGCATCTGCGCGAGGCGCTCCTGCACCATCTGGAACTTCGCCAGCGGCTTGCCGAACTGCACGCGCTGCTGCGCGTAGGAGAGGGCCGCCTCGTAGCAGGCGGTCGCGTGCCCGAGTGCCGACCACGCGACCCCGGACCGCGTCGAGTACAGGACGGTCGAGGCATCCTTGAAGCTCTTCGCACCCGGCAGCACGGCGTCGGCGGGCACACGCACGCCGTCGAGGACGACATGGGCCTGATGGATGCCGCGCAGCGACGCCTTCCCGGAGATCACGGTGCCGGTGTAGCCCGGCGTGTCCTGCTCGACCAGGAAGCACCGGACCGCGCCGTGGGTGTCGTCGCCCGGGGCGTCCACTCGCGCCCACACGAACGTGATGCCGCCGGACGCGCCGTTGCCGATCCACTTCTTCGCACCGTCCAGCACCCACTCCTCGCCGTCGCGGCGGGCGACGGTCTCGAGCGATACCGAGTCGCTCCCATGGTCGGGTTCGGTGAGGGCGAAGGATGCCGGCACCCGGCCGCGTGCGACCGGCTCGAGCCAGCGCGCCTGCTGCTCTGGGCTCCCGAACAGGGCGAGCGTGCGCAGCGCGAGGCCGCCCTGCACCGCGATGACGGTGCCGAGCGAGCCGTCGCCGCGCGAGACCTCCATGTTGACCAGCCCGGCCGCGAGGGGCGAGAAGCGCGTGAGGTCGGGATGCACGATGCCGTCGTTGAAGAGGTCGAGCTCGCCCAGGCGCATGGCGATGTCGAGCGGGTAGGTGCCGGCATCCCACGCTTCCTGCATGCGCGTGCCGACCTCGTCGACGTACGCCTGCGCGCGCTCCCAGACAGCACGGTCGTCGTCGGGGATTTCGGCGAACACCTGGTAGTAGTCGGTGCCGAGCCGCGCAGTGACGTCGTAGCCCTCGAAGGTGTGACCGGGGCGCGGGGCGAAGTCGCTCATGCGGCGAGTCTAATGGAACTCAATCCCGCTGTCTGCAGGACTCAGTCTCACCCTTGGCAGCGTCCTTGACTCGACGAGAACAGGCGATTCGACGAGATCACGCTGGATGCCGCGGGATCAGCCTGATCCGGTCGAATCGCCTGACCTGGGCGACGCGTGACGCGGGCGGGGTCAGGACGCGGGCGGGGTCAGGACGCGGGCGGGGTGGATGCTCGGCGCCGGCGCACGAGGAAGTACACGCCGATCCCGATGCCGACCGCGAGGAGGGCGAGCGGGATGAGCCAGACCATCGCGGAGGCCATCGTCTCCTGATCGGGAGCCGCAGCAGGCGTCTCGGTCGGAGTCGGCGACGGGCTCTCGGTGGCGGTCGGCGTGGGTGAGGGGGTCGGTGTCGCGGTCGGCGTGGGCGTCGGCGTCGCCGTGGGCTCCGGCGTCGCCGTCGGCTCGAGGGTGGGCTCGGGCGTCGGCTCCGCGGTGGGCTCGGCGGTCGGCTCGGCCGTCGGGGTCGGCCGCGGCGTGGGCTGCGCGGTCGGGCGGGGGGTGCGCGTGGGACGGGGCGTGGGGGTGAGCGTCGGCGTGGGCGTCGGCAGTTCGACCGTCGGCGTCGGCAGCGCGGTGGGCAGCTCGACGGTCGGCGTCGGGAGCGCGGTCGGCAGCGTGACCGACCCGTCGCAGCCGCTCAGAAGCAGCGCCGCGAGCACGACCGTCGCCGCGGTCGCGCCGCGCATCCGTCCCCGCCTCACCGTCAGGCCTTCACGCTCGCCGCGCGACGCGCGAGGCGACGCCGGCGGATCCACTTCTCGACCTCGACGAACAGCGGCACGAGGAGGGCGAGTCCGATGCAGATCAGCCATTCGCTGCCGCTCAGCGACACCGTGCCGACGAGGCGCTGGAGGAAGCCGATCTCCACCGCAGCGACGGTGATCGCGAGCGGGATCGCCAGCCACTTGACGGCGGTGAGGATCGGGGCCGTCAGGCCCGACTCGGGGTCGCGGCGCATCGCGAGGCCACCGAGGACGGCGCCGAATGCGGCGACCACGAAGGTCATCGTGACCGGCACGTTGGGCTCTGACGGGCTCGCCAGTTCGGGGAACATCAGCAGCGGCAGCAGCGTCATGAGGAACAGCACGCCGCCGTAGACGAACCACAGCGTGATCGCCCCGCCGTTGGCGATCGTCTTCTTCGGGTCGCGCGGCGGCTTGAGCATGATGCCGTCGGGCACCGGATCGAGGAGGATCACGATCACCGGGAACACCGAGATGAAGAAGTTGAGGAACAGGATCATGATCGGCGTGAGCGGCACGCCGCTGTTGATGTCGAAGATGCTCGCCACCAGGAACAGCAGCACCAGCGAGAACAGCTGCGACATCTGATACCGGACGTAGCTGACGATCTTCTCGTAGATGCCGCGGCCGAGCCGGACGGCGGTGACGAGCGTCCCGAAGTTGTCGTCGACCAGGATCATCTTCCCGGCCTGCTTCGTCACCTCGCTCCCCGATCCCATGGCGACGCCGATGTCGGCCTGCTTGAGCGCGGCGGCGTCGTTGACGGCGTCACCGGTCATCGCCACGACGTCGCCGGACTCCTGCATGAGGCGAGCGAGGCGGAGCTTGTCCTCCGGCGTCACGCGACCGAACACATGGAGGTTCGGCAGCGCCGCCTTGAGTTCGTCGTCGCTCATCGCCTGGATCTCGGCGCCGCTGGCGGCACCCGGGCCGAGCCCCAGCTTGGCGCCGATCGCGGCGGCGGTGATCGCGTGATCTCCCGTGATCATGCGCACCTCGATCCCGGCCTCGTGCGCGATGCGCACGGCTTCCTTGGAGGAGGGGCGGAGCGGGTCGATGATGCCGACGAGCCCGACGAACGTGAGGTCCTTCACCTCGGCCATCGGGTCCGCGGGGACGGGCGTGCCCGGATCGAAGCGGCGGACGGCGAAGGCCAGCACGCGAAGTCCCTGCTCGGAGAGCGTGCGGTTCGCATCGAGCACGGTCTGCAGCTGCTCGGCGATCGGCGCCGGGCCGTCGGCGGTCAGCACCGTCGAGCATCGGTCGAGCACGACATCCGGCCCGCCCTTGACGAGCGCGACGAGGCGGGACGACCCGGCATCCGGCACCTCGTGGAAGGTCGCCATGAACTTGTAGGCCGAGTCGAACGGCACCTCCGCCGCTCGGGGGTACTTGGCGCGCGTGAGCTCGGAATCGGCGCCCATCTTCGCGGCGAGCACGACGAGCGCCGCTTCGGTCGGGTCGCCGATCACGTCGCCGTCGTCGGACACCGTGGCGTCGCTGCAGAGGGTGAGGCCGAGCGCGAGCTGGGTGAAGTCGGGAGCGGCGAACCCTGCGACCTGGCGGATGTCGCCGGTCTTCTCGTAGCCGCTGCCGCCGACCGTGAACCACTCGCCGCCGAAGTAGAGCGACTCGACGGTCATCTCGTTCATCGTGAGCGTGCCGGTCTTGTCGGAGTTGATGGCGCTCGTGGCGCCCAGCGTCTCGACGTCGGTGAGGTTCTTCACGACCGCTTTGTGCTCGGCGAGCTGACGGG
Organism: Microbacterium sp.; assembly: GCF_041909575.1. Taxonomy (GTDB): domain Bacteria; phylum Actinomycetota; class Actinomycetes; order Actinomycetales; family Microbacteriaceae; genus Microbacterium. Next base: position 22,527 of record NZ_JAYRDE010000024.1, read on the forward strand.
AGCCGTACGACAGCATCGCCTGTACGAACGACGGCATGCCGGTCGGGATGGCGGAGATGGCCATCGAGATGCCGAGCAGGATGACGGAGGCGATCGGCTGCTCGCGCACCAGGCCGAAGATCACGATGACGGCGACGGCGCCCCAGGCGATCCAGCCGAGCACGCCGGTGAGGGCGTCGAGCTCCTTCTGGAGCGGCGACTTCGCCTGCTTGACCGACGAGAGCATCGAGGCGATCTGACCCATCTGGGTGGTCATGCCGGTGTCGGTGATCACGACGGTCGCGGTGCCCCGCGTGACCTGCGTGTTCTGGAAGGCCATGTTCGCCCGGTCGCCGAGTGTGGTGTCGGGGTCGGCGATGGTCGCCGGGTCTTTGGCGATCGGCGCGCTCTCCCCGGTGAGCGCGGCTTCCTGGGTCTCGAGCGTCGCAGAGCGCAGGATCCGTCCGTCCGCGGGCACGATGTCGCCCGCCTCGAGGGCGACGATGTCCCCGGGGACGACGTCGGTGGAGGCGATCTGCACGAGGCTTCCGTCTCGGAAGACCCGAGCCTGCGGGATCTGCATCTTCGACAGCGCGTCGACCGACGCCTTGGCCTTCAGCTCCTGGCTCGCCCCGAGGAACACGTTGAGGATGACGAGTGCGCCCACGACGATGCCGACGCTGACCTGGCCGATGAGCAGGCTGATGATCGCGACGATGACGAGCATGACGTTCATCGGGTCGGCGAGCTGGCTGAGCGAGACCTGCCAGACCGACGGCGGCTTCTCTGCGGCGATCGCATTCGGACCGTGCTCGGCGAGTCGCTTCGCCGCCGCGGCCTGCGGGAGCCCCCGCGCGCGCTCGGTGCCGAGGGCGGCGACGACGTCGTCCGCGTCCTGCGTGTACCAGAGAGGGTCCTTCGAGGGCGCGCTGTGCGGGGTGTCCACAGTGGTCATGGGCCAGACACTACTCTGGCCGGCGGCACCGGGCCGGGTGATTTCGGCGTGGCCGCAGGCTATTCGTCGAGGCGCGCGCGCAGGCGCCGGGCGACCTCGGCGGTCGGCATCGAGCGCGGGAACACCGCCACGACGACATCGTCGGCGGCGGCCTCGCGCGCCTCATCGGAGGGCTGTACGCCGAACCGCCGCAGCGCGTCGTCGAGGGCACGCCGCAGAACCGAGACGGGCACGCGCTTAGGACCGCGCAGCAGCTGGCGCAGGACGTGGTTGTGGATCGCCGTGACGAGCGCCGAGAAGCCCACCGCGTCGATCGGGTCGAGCCCCGGCAGCGACGCGCGCAGGTACTCGTCGAAGAGCCGCTCGTAGCGGAACACCGTCACGATCTCCCGCTCGCGCAGCGCAGGCACCTGACGAACGACGGCGTAGCGCCGGCGCGCGAGCTCCGGATCGGCGGCGAAGTGGGAGTAGACGAGGACGGATGCCTCGCACACGGCCCGCCACGGGTCCTCGTGGTCGCCCGCCAGGAAGTCGCGGATGCGGTCCAGCAGCAGCTCGTGGTCGGCGAAGACGACATCGTCCTTGCCGCCGAACTGCCGGAAGAACGTGGACCGGGAGACCCCGGCCGCCTGCGCGATCTGCTCGACCGACGTCTGGTCGAAGCCCTGCCGGTCGAAGAGCTCGAGAGCGGCGGCGACCACGGCGGCCTGCGGTGCGGGCGTGGGAGCGGCGGCGGTCTCGGACATCTCGGGGAGAGCCTAGTGCGGGACCGCCCGCCGGAGGGAGCGACGCGTCACGCGGCGTCCCGGGGCGCGTCGCTGCGGTCCGAAGCGCTCAGCAAGCGGTAGTAGGCTGGGGGACTGGTCGATATCTCGACGTCGAGACGCTTTTCGCGTCATCCCACCCCCATTCGCCCCTGCGAAGGAATGCACTGTGGATCTGTACGAGTACCAGGCACGAGACCTTTTCGAGAAGTACGAGGTGCCGGTTCTCGCCGGCATCGTCGCGGACACGCCGGAGGAGGTGCGGGCCGCGGCCGAGAAGATCGGCGGAGTCGTCGTCGTCAAGGCGCAGGTCAAGACCGGCGGCCGCGGCAAGGCCGGCGGCGTGAAGGTCGCCAAGACCCCCGACGAGGCGTACGAGGCGGCCCAGGCCATCCTCGGCCTCGACATCAAGGGCCACGTCGTCAAGCGCGTCATGGTCGCCCAGGGCGCCCGCATCGACAAGGAGTACTACTTCTCGGTGCTGCTGGACCGCGCGAACCGCTCCTACCTGTCGCTGTGCAGCGTCGAGGGCGGCATGGAGATCGAGGAGCTCGCCGTCGAGCGCCCCGAGGCCCTCGCCCGCATCGCCGTCGACCCGCTCGCGGGCATCGACAAGCAGAAGGCCGTCGAGATCGCCGAGGCTGCCGGCTTCGCCCCCGAGCTCGTCGACAAGGTCAGCGACGTGTTCGTCAAGCTCTACAGCGTCTACAAGGGCGAGGACGCCACGCTCGTCGAGGTGAACCCCCTCGTGCTCACCGAGGAGGGCGAGGTCATCGCCCTCGACGGCAAGGTCTCGCTCGACGAGAACGCCGACTTCCGCCACCCCGGGCACGCGCTGCTCGAGGACAAGGCCGCCGCAGACCCGCTCGAGGCCAAGGCCAAGGAGAACGACCTCAACTACGTCAAGCTCGACGGCGAGGTCGGAGTCATCGGCAACGGTGCAGGCCTGGTCATGTCGACGCTCGACGTCGTCGCCTATGCCGGCGAGAACCACGGCGGCGTGAAGCCGGCGAACTTCCTCGACATCGGCGGCGGCGCCTCGGCCGAGGTGATGGCCGCCGGCCTGGACGTCATCCTCGGCGACCCGCAGGTGAAGTCGGTGTTCGTCAACGTGTTCGGCGGCATCACCGCGTGCGACGCCGTGGCCAAGGGCATCGTCGGCGCGCTCGCCGAGCTCGGCTCGAGCGCGTCCAAGCCGCTCGTGGTGCGCCTCGACGGCAACAAGGTCGAGGAGGGCCGCGCGATCCTCCGCGACGCCAACCACCCCCTGGTGACGCTCGCCGAGACCATGGACGAGGGCGCCGACAAGGCCGCCGCGCTCGCGAACGCCTGAGCCCCAGACATCCGGAACTAGGAAAAGAACAGACATGTCGATCTTCCTCAACAAGGACTCCAAGGTCATCGTCCAGGGCATCACCGGCGGCGAGGGCACCAAGCACACCGCCCTCATGCTGAAGGCCGGCACCCAGGTCGTGGGCGGCGTGAACGCCCGCAAGGCCGGCACGACGGTGCTGCACAGCGACAAGGACGGCAACCCCGTCGAGCTCCCCGTCTTCGGCACGGTCGAAGAGGCCATCGCCGCGACCGGCGCCGACGTCTCGATCGCCTTCGTCCCGCCGGCGTTCACGAAGAGCGCGATGGTCGAGGCCATCGACGCCGAGATCCCGCTGCTCGTCGTGATCACCGAGGGCGTGCCCGTCGGCGACACCGCCGAGGCGTGGGCCTACGCCCAGCAGAAGGGCAACACGACCCGCATCATCGGGCCGAACTGCCCCGGCATCATCACGCCCGGCGAGTCGCTCGTCGGCATCACGCCCGCCAACATCACCGGCAAGGGGCCGATCGGCCTCGTGTCGAAGTCGGGCACCCTGACCTACCAGATGATGTACGAGCTGCGCGAGATCGGCTTCTCGACGGCCATCGGCATCGGCGGCGACCCCGTGATCGGCACGACGCACATCGACGCGCTCGCCGCCTTCGAGGCCGACCCCGAGACCAAGGCGATCGTCATGATCGGCGAGATCGGCGGCGACGCCGAGGAGCGCGCGGCCGACTTCATCAAGGCCAACGTCACCAAGCCGGTCGTCGGCTACGTCGCCGGCTTCACCGCGCCCGAGGGCAAGACCATGGGCCACGCCGGGGCGATCGTGTCCGGCTCGGCCGGCACCGCCCAGGCGAAGAAGGAGGCCCTCGAGGCCGCCGGCGTCAAGGTCGGCAAGACCCCGAGCGAGACCGCCGAGCTCATGCGCGGCATCATCGCCGGTCTCTGATCCGCACCCTCTGGAAGGCCTCGCTTCGGCGGGGCCTTCCTGCGTCCTGCGGATTGCGGCGCCACAACTCCTCAGGATCGGGTCATTCCGGCCCGGTTCCGACGGATCCGGAGCCTCGAGCGCGCGATTCTGAGGAGTTATGGCGGAGGCCCGGCGGCGCCCGAGCACCGGAGAGCCCGGGTTAGGGTGAGGGAATGCCGCTGACCGGAGAGTACAAGCCGTCCACGTCCGACTGGGCCCGCAAGCAGGCCGAAGCGTACGAGGCCTCGGACGGCACGAGGGCCAACACCCTGCGCGGGGTGCCGATCATCGTCGTGACCTCGATCGGGGCGAAGAGCGGAGGCCTCCGCAAGACCGCCCTCATGCGGGTCGAGCACGACGGCCGCTATCTCGCGGTCGCGTCGAAGGGCGGGCATCCTTCCCCGCCGAACTGGTACTGGAACATCGTCGCGAACCCGCACGTCGAGCTGCAGGACGGCGCGGTCAAGCGCGACTACCTCGCGCGCCAGCTCTCGGGCGACGAGCGTGCCGAATGGTGGGCGCGGGCGACCGAGGTCTGGCCGGACTACGACAACTACCAGGCCAAGACCGACCGCGAGATCGCGATCTTCCTCCTCGAGCCCGTCGAGGGCTGACGCCCGGTCCCGTCAGCCGGCGAGGAGCGCCTCGAGCGGTCCACGGGCGAAGTACAGGACGAAGCCGGCGGCGACGATCCACAGCAGGGGGCCGATCTCCTTCGCCTTGCCCGAGAGCGAGCGCACGACGACCCAGGCGATGAAGCCCGCGCCGATGCCGTTCGCGATCGAGTAGGTGAGGGGCATCACCGTGATCGCGAGGAACACCGGCAGGAGCACCGAGAAGTCGGTGAAGTCGATGAACCGGATCTGCGCCATCATGAGCGCGCCGACGATCACCAGAGCGGATGCCGCCACCTCGCTGGGCACGATCGACACGAGCGGCGTGAAGAACATCGCGACGAGGAACAGCGCGCCGGTCACGACGTTGGCGAAGCCCGTCCGCGCGCCCTCGCCGATTCCGGCCCCCGACTCGATGAACACGGTGTTGGACGACGCGGATGCGTAGCCGCCCGCGACGGCGCCGACGCCCTCGACGATCAGCGCGGACTTGATGCGCGGGAAGTCGCCCTTCGCGTCGGCGAGGCCGGCTTCCTTCGACAGGCCCGTCATGGTGCCCATCGCGTCGAAGAAGTTCGTGAACACCAGCGTGAAGACGAGCATGAGGGCCGCGAGCACGCCGATCCGCTGGAACGAGCCGACGAGGTCGACGTCGCCGATGAGGGAGAGGTCGGGGATGCTCACGAGCGACGCCGGCAGCTCGGGCACCGACAGGCCCCAGCCGCCGGGGTTGACCTCGTCGCCGGCGAACTTCGGGCCGATGTCCCAGATCGCCTCGACGACGACCGCCACGATCGTGCCGGACACGAGTCCGATGAGGATGCCGCCCTTGACCTTGCGGGCGACGAGGATGCCGGTGAGCAGCAGCGTGAACACGAAGATGAGGGTCGGAACCGTCGCGACCGATCCGTTCACGCCGAGGCCGACGGGCGGCGACGAGGCGCCCGTCGCGGTGACGAAGCTGGCGTCGACGAAGCCGATGAACGCGATGAACAGGCCGATGCCGACCGTGATCGCGAGCTTCAGCTGGATCGGCACGGCATCGAAGATCATGCGGCGCAGACCGGTGGCGGCCAGCAGCACGATGATGAGGCCGTTGATGACCACGAGTCCCATCGCCTCGGGCCACGTGACCTGCCCGACCACCGACACGGCGAGGAACGAGTTGATGCCGAGACCCGCCGCGAACGCGAACGGCAGCCGGGTCACGAGGCCGAACAGCACCGTCATCACACCGGCGGTCAGCGCGGTGACGGCGGCGACCTGCGTGAAGCCGAGGCTGTTGCCGTCGACGTCGACCCCGCTGGACAGGATGATCGGGTTGAGGATGACGATGTAGGCCATCGTCACGAAGGTCACGACACCGCCGCGCACCTCCGCCCCGACGCTCGACCGGCGCCGGGTGATCTCGAAGAACCGGTCGAACCCGTTCTTCGGCTGCTGCTGGTCGCCGGTGTCGACGGTGGGGGATGGGGCTGTGCTCATGAAGGACCTCCGCGTCGAGGTTAGCGCTCGCACGGCTCGCGCCAGGACATCGATCCGGATGCCGCGACCGGCCGGGTCGCGGCCGGGAGCGTTGCTCGCGCCTGGGTAGTGTCGATGGCGGATGCATCGCCTCACCGTCTTCTTCCTCGCCGCCGTCGACGCCGCCATCGCGGTGGCCGTCGGCATCGCGGCGACCCTGGCGCCGCTGACCCTCCTGTGGGTGTTCGGGCTCGGCGGGTCAGCCGACTGGACGGCGCTGTGGCCGTCGTCGGTCACCATCTGGCAGTTCGGCAATCTCGTGCCGATGCTCGTGACGCTCCCGGGCGACTACCTCGCCGCGACGGGCATCGACCCGGATGCGGCATCCTTCACCCTCTCCCTCGCTCCGCTCCCGTTCGCCTCGTTCACCGCGATCTTCGCCGTGCGGTCGGGCGTCCGCGCTTCGCAGGCGGATGCCTGGGCGACGGGCGTCATCGCGGGCGCGATCGTCTTCGGGGGGCTCACCGCCCTCGCCGGCTTCACCGCGCAGAACTCCGTCGCCGGTGCCCCGCTGTGGCAGGCGATCCTCGTGCCGACGCTCGTCTACGCGCTGCCGTGCCTGTCCGGGGCGGTGGTGACCGAATGGCGCGAGGCGGGGTCCGGCCCCATCGCCCGCCTGCGCGACCGGGTCGAGGCATCGCCCGCGTGGGGGCCGGTGCCCGGGCTCGTCGGCACCGGAACCGCCGTCGTCGTCGTCGGCCTGGTCGGATTCGGAGCCGCCATCGCCGCGGTGGCGATCCTGCTGCGCGGCGGCGAGATCGTCGCCCTCTTCCAGGCCGGCAACGTCGATGCACTCGGGGCCACCGTGCTGACGCTCGCCCAGCTCGCCTACCTCCCGACGCTGGTGGTGTGGGGCATGGCCTTCGGCGCCGGCCCCGGGTTCGTCGTGGGCGACGGCGGCGTGGTGTCCCCGTCGGGGACGCAGATCGGCGTTGTTCCCGGCATCCCGATCCTCGGTGCCGTGCCCGAGTCGACCTCGGCGTGGCTGCTCCTGCTCGCGCTGGTCCCCGTCGGGCTCGGGGCGTTCGCGGGGTGGATCGCCCGCTCCCGGCTGGTCGCCCCAGGCGCGCCCGACCGGTCCACCGCCGGCGTCGTCGTCGACGACGAGCGCACCGCCGCGCTGAGCGGCCTCCTCGCCGCGGCCTCGCCCGCCCCGGTCGTTCGCCCGCACGCCGACCCGTTCGCCCCGCGGCTCGTGGCCGTCGCGGGCATCGCCGTGCTCTCCGGCGCCGCCGCCGCGCTGCTTTCGGCGGTCGCCTCCGGCTCGCTCGGACCCGGCCGGCTCGCATTCCTCGGACCGGAGGCCGGCCCCGTCGCGCTCGCGGTCGGGCTCGAGGTGCTGGTCGGTGCGGCGATCCTGCTGCTCGCACCGCGAGGGGCAAGCGCATCGGAAGAGGATGCTGCGGCCGCCGCCGAACGCCGTGTGCCGGAATCCTCGCCGGTCGCCGAACCGCGCCCGGAAGAACCGCGCCCGGAGTGGCCCCGTCCCGACGAGCCCCGGACGGACTGGCCCGGGCCGGACGAGCCAGGCCCGGACGAACCCCGCCCGGACGAGCCAGAGCCGCCGTCAGCGGACCCGCTCGCGCCCGATCACACCGAGACGCTCGACCTCGGGCCGCGGAAATCCGGTCCGGGAGCGCCGGTAGACTAGCCGGGTGCTCACGGTCGCCGTCCTCATCTCGGGCACGGGGTCCAATCTGCGCGCTCTGCTCGACGCGGCCGCCGACCCCGCCTACCCCGCCGACATCGTCGTCGTCGGCGCCGATCGCGAAGCGGACGGGTTCGCGCACGCGGAGGAGTACCGCATCCCGACCTTCATGGTCCCCTTCGCGCAGTTCGACTCGCGAGAGGCGTGGGGCGAGGAGCTCGCGGCGCAGCTGGCCGTGTGGCAGCCCGACCTCGTCGTCCTGAGCGGCCTCATGCGCCTGCTCCCGGCGCCGCTCGTGGACGAGTGGTCGCCGCGCATCATCAACACCCACCCCGCCTACCTCCCGGAGTTCCCGGGCGCGCACGGTGTGCGCGACGCGCTCGCCGCCGGCGTCGCGCAGACCGGGGCCAGCGTCATCATCGTCGACAACGGGGTCGACTCGGGGCCGATCCTCGCTCAGGAGCGCGTGCCCGTGCTCCCCGGCGACGACGAGCACAGCCTCCACGACCGCATCAA
>NZ_JAYRDE010000025.1:0-29943 GCF_041909575.1 Microbacterium sp.
AATCCGCGCGGGTGTGAGCCAGAGCCCCGGAAATCCGGGGGTTGCACGGACCGGGCATGCGAATCTGCCGGAGTTATGCGCCCGCGCGAGGCGGGACGGGCGCGTCGCTCTTCCCCCTCGTCCGGCCGCCCGGCAGGATGAGAAAGCGGAGGCGCCGCGGGAAGAGGTGGATCATGCAATCCGTTCTGCTGGACGCACCGACGGGCATCACCGCGCGACTCGGCTGGGATCCGAAGCTCCCCGAGCACGACCGCAAGAGAGCGCTGGCCCGCGAGATCGTGGCGGCCCAGCTCGGCATCGACGAGAGGGCGGTCCGCATCGAGCGCGAGGCGCCCGGCGGCTTCGGCTTCCACACGCAGCTCATCGCCGAGGTCGACGGGCAGGAGGTGCCTCTCGGCATCCGCAACGCCAACTTCCGCGCGGCGACGGTCGTCGCCGTGGCCGACCCGGCGGTGCCCTTGGGGCTCGACCTGCGTGACGCGCACCCCGACGATGCGACCCTGCACGAGATGAAGCGGCATTCGCACCTGCCCGATGACCACGACTTCGACAGGCTCCTCGCGCACTGGACGCGCGTCCAGGCCGTGCGCGACGCCGACGGTCGCGGCGCGCGCGTCGCGGCCGACCATGTGCGGCTCGACAGCCCGCTCACCAAGGGCTGGATCCCCGATCGGCGCGTGTACTACCGGCTCGCCGACCTGTCGCGCGACAGCTGGGTCATCACGCTCGCCTACGGCGCCGCGCCGGCCTGAGCCGAGGCGGTGACGGATGCCTCGGCCGAGGCATCCGTCGTGTCATTCCTCGACGAGCTCGGGGAGGGCGGCTTTCAGCTCGGCGATCCACGCGTTGGCGTTGCCGTCGGACGGGGCGCGCCAGTCGCCGCGCGGTGACAGCGAGCCGGTCGGCGACACCTTGGGGCCGTTGGGGATCGCGGAGCGCTTGAACTGCGCGAAGGCGAAGTAGCGGCGCAGGAACACCTGCAGCCATTTCGCGACCGTCGGGAGGTCGTACGCGTAGCGGTCCTCTTCGGGGAATCCGGGCGGCCAGGCGCCGGCATCCTTGTCTCCCCACGCCTGCGCGGCGAGGAAGGCGATCTTGGACGGCCGGAAGCCGAACCGCAGGATGTGGTGCAGCGCGAAGTCGTGCAGCGCGTAGGGACCGATGCGGTCCTCCGTCGACTGCATCCGGCCGTCCTGGCCTGCGGGCACCAGCTCGGGGCTGATCTCCGTGTCGAGCACCGACTGCAGCACCGCGGCCTCGGCCTCGTCGACCCCCTCGCGGTGCGCGATGACCCAGCGGATCACGTGCTGGATCAGCGTCTTGGGCACGCCGGCATTGACGGCGTAGTGGCTCATCTGGTCGCCGACGCCGTACGTCGCCCAGCCCAGCGCGAGCTCGGACAGGTCGGACGTGCCGATGACCATGCCGCCGTGCTGGTTGGCGAGCCGGAAGAGGAAGTCGGTGCGGATGCCGGCCTGCACGTTCTCGAACGTGACGTCGTGCACGGGCTCGCCCTCGGCGAACGGATGCCCGATGCCCTCGAGGATCTCGGTCGCCGCGGGGCGGATGTCGATCGTCTCGATGCTCGCCCCGACCGACTCGGCGAGGGCGATGGCGTTCGATCTGGTGTGGTCGCTCGTGGCGAACCCCGGCATCGTGTACGCGAGGATGTCGCCGCGCGGCCGGCCCATGCGGTCCATGGCGCGAGCGATCACGAGCAGCGCGTGCGTGGAATCGAGGCCGCCGCTGACGCCGATCACCGGCTTCGGCCGGCCGATCGCCTCCATGCGCTGCACCAGGCCGGACACTTGGATGTTGAACGCCTCGTAGCAGTCCTGGGCGAGGCGGGCGGGGTCGTCGGGCACGAACGGGAAGCGGTCGAGCGTCCGGCGCAGTCCGATGTCGGCCGCGGGCGGGTCGAGCTCGAAGTGCACCGTGCGGAACTGCGGATCGTGGGTGCGGCGGTTGTCGTCGAACGTGCCCTGGCGCAGCCGGTCCTGACGCAGCCGGTCGAGATCCACGTCGGCGACGGACCGCCGGGGGCCGTCCGGGAAGCGCTCGGTCTCCGCCAGGAGGGCACCGCCCTCGTAGATCATGGTCTGCCCGTCCCACGAGACGTCGTTCGTGGACTCGCCCATGCCGGCAGCGGCATATGCGTACGCGGCGAGGCAGCGCAATGACTGCGACTGACACAGATCCTTGCGGTCCTCGGCGCGCGCGATCGTGATCGGGCTGCCGCTGAGGTTGAGGAGCACGGTCGCTCCCGCGAGGGCCGCCCCGGCCGACGGCGGGATCGGCACCCAGACGTCCTCGCACACCTCGGCGTGCACGACGAGCCCCGGAACGTCGAGCGCCTCGAAGAGGAGGTCGGGCCCGAACGGCGCCTCGAGCCCGCCCACGCGGACGTCCTCGCCGGCCTGGTCGTCGCCTGGCGCGTACCAGCGCCGCTCGTAGAACTCCCGGTAAGTCGGGAGGTAGGACTTCGGCGCGACGCCGAGCAGCTCGCCGCGGTGGATCACGACGGCGCAGTTGTAGAGGCGGTTGCGGTGTCGCAGCGGCGCACCCACCACGATCACCGGGAAGAGCTCGACGGATGCCTCGACCAGCCGCTCGATCGCGGCCTCGACGGCGTCGAGCACGGCATCCTGCATCACCAGGTCCTCGATCGAGTAGCCGGTCAGGCACAGCTCGGGGAAGAGGGCCACGGCGACCGCCTCGGCGTCGCACTCGCGCGCCGCCGCGAGCACGGAGTCCGCGTTCGCCGCAGGATCGGCCAGCGCGATCGGGATCGTGCATGCCGCGACGCGGGCGAACCCGTGGCGGTACGCGCTCTCGAAGGGGAGGCTCATGCTCCCATCCTGGCAGGGCTCGTCCCGCGGCGGCGAGCTCCGGGGCGGGCCGAAGGTGTCGGATGCCGCGGCTAGGGTCGTGGAGACGAAGGGCAGGAATGCGATACATCGAGGACGAAGGCCGGATCGTCTGGAGCGCGAGCGACCTGAAGGCGGCGGCCGAGTGCGAGTTCGCGTGGCTGCGGGCGATCGACGCGAAGCTCGGACGCGTCGTCGCGGTCGAAGAGCCTCAGGACCTCACGCTGGAGCGCGCGGGACGACTCGGCACCGCACACGAGCGGCGCGTGCTCGCCGACTATCTCGAGCGCTTCGGCGCGGGCGTCGTCGAGATCCCCGAGACGCGGTCGTCCGATGCCGCTGCCCTCGCCGAGGCGGTGGCGCAGACGAATGCCGCGCTGGCGTCCGACGCCGACGTCGTCTACCAGGCCGCGTTCGCGACGGCCGACTTCGTGGGGTTCGCCGACTTCCTCGTCCGCGACGACGCCGGGCGCTGGATCGTGCAGGACACCAAGCTGGCACGGCACGCGCGAGTCACCGCGCTCATGCAGCTCGCCGCCTACGTCGACCAGCTCGACCGGCTGGGCGTGCCGCGCGCGGACCGGGTCGAGCTCCTGCTCGGCGACGGCAGCGTGAGCACGCACGAGGTGGACGACCTGCTCCCCGTCTTCTCGCTCCGGCGCGCGCGGCTGGCAGCCCTCATCGCCGATCGCCGGCTCGACCTCGGGTCGGGCGGGGAGGCGATCGCGTGGGGCGATCCTCGCGGAGACCTCGACGTGATGGCGTGCGGACGCTGCGCGACGTGCGACGCCGAGGTCGTGGCATCCCGCGACCTCCTGCTCGTGGCAGGCATGAGACCGGTGCAGCGCGAGCGCCTGCGCGGCGCCGGCGTGCGCACCATCGACGAGCTCGCCGTCGCGTCCGCGGGCCCGGCGGGCATGAATCCCGACACCTTCGGGATGCTCGTCACCCAAGCGCGCCTGCAACTCGAGAGCCCGGCCGGCACTCCGCCGCTGACGGCCCCGCCGCAGCACGCCGACGGACCCCCGCCGATGCCGACGTTCCGCGTCGTCGCGCCGACTGCGCTGGGCGCGCTGCCCCGGCCCGACCACGGCGATCTCTTCTTCGATTTCGAGGGCGATCCGCTGCACACCGAGGCCAATCCGCCCGGGCGCGAGGGCGAGCCGGTGCAGTGGGGGATCGACTACCTGTTCGGGTGGGTCGACACCCGTGAGGAGTACACCGCGCTGTGGGCGCACTCCTTCGCCGAGGAGAAGCGGGCGCTCGAGACGTTCCTCGACATCGTCAACCTCCGCCGGGCCCAGTACCCGGGCATGCACATCTACCACTACGCGCCCTACGAGCCCACGCACCTGCTGGCCATGGCGGCGCGGCACGGGGTGCGCGAGGCCGACGTCGACCGGCTGCTGCGCGACGGCGTCTTCGTCGACCTGTACCCGATCGTGCGGCGCGCTCTGCGCGTGGGCTCGCGCTCGTACTCGATCAAGAAGCTCGAGCCGCTGTACATGGGCGAAGAGGTGCGCACCAGCGACGTGCAGAAGGGCGACGACTCGATCGTGCGGTACGTCGAGGCGCGGGCGCTCCTCGCCGATGGAGCGGATGCCGAGGGCTCGGCGATCCTCGACGACCTGGCCGACTACAACCGGTACGACTGCGTCTCGACGCGACGCCTTCGCGACTGGCTCGTCGATCGGGCGCGCGAGACGGGCATGCGGCCGTCTCCCAACCCCGAGCCCGACGAGCGGGCGTACGAGCCGTCGCCGCGGGCGCTCGCGCTGGATCGGCTCGCGGCGCAGCATGCGTCCGATCCCGCGGCGGCGCAGTCCCTGCGGCTCGGAGCCGCGGCCATCGACTACTACCCGCGCGAGGCGAAGTCGTTCTGGGCGACGCACTTCCTGCGCCTGCGCGAACCCGTCTCGCTGTGGGAGGAGACGCGCGACGTCGTCGTGATCGATCCGGCACGCAGCCGCGTCGTGGAGGACTGGCACTTCGCCGAGAGCGGTCGCGGCGGCGAGCGGCGCACCCTGGAGCTCCGCGGCGAGGTCGCGCCGGGCACGCGCCTGACCGAGGGGCTCAATCCGTTCGCCCTGTACGAGCTTCCCGCGCCGTACCCGTTCGAGGCATCCGTCCGCTGGATCCACTCGTATCGCTCGATCACCGTGGTCGAGGTGCTCGACGACGGTGCGATCGTCGAGGAGACCGCGGTCGACGGGGTCACGTGGTCCCGCCTGCCGATCGCCCTCACTCCGGCCGCGCCGCCGTCCGCAGGAAACCAGCAGTCGGCGATCGACGCCTGGGCCGACGCGGTCATCGATGCCGCACCGGAGTTCCCGGCCGACCCGGCCACCGACATCCTGCGTCGTCGCCCGCCGCGCACGCGCACGGGTGCGCTCCCGCAGTCCGATGGCGACGACGTCGACGCCATCGTGCGAGCGGTGCTCGACCTCGATCGCAGCTACCTGGCGGTCCAGGGCCCCCCGGGCACCGGCAAGACCTACGTCGGCTCGCATGTCATCGCGCGTCTCGTGCGCGACCACGCGTTCAAGGTCGGCGTCGTGGCCCAGGGGCACGCGACGGTCGAGCAGCTTCTGGAGCGCGTGGTCGCCGCCGGGGTTCCGCCCCAGGCCGTCGCGAAGGCGCCGAAGGATGCCTCGGCCGACCACGGGTTCACCGTCATCCCGAAGAACGGCGTGGCGGCCTTCACGGCCGAGCAGGCCGAGACCGGATTCGTCGTCGGAGGCACGGCGTGGGACTTCAGCCACGCGGGGCGCATCCCGCGTGGCAGCCTAGACCTGCTCGTGATCGACGAGGCGGGGCAGTTCTCTCTCGCCTCGACCGTCGCGGTGTCGGTGGCGGCGCCGCGGCTCCTCCTCCTCGGCGATCCGCAGCAGCTGCCCCAGGTGAGCCAGGGAACGCACCCTGAGCCGGTCGACACGTCCGCCCTCGGCTGGGTGATGGACGGCGCCGACGTGATCCCGCCCGAGTACGGGTACTTCCTCGCGCGCACGCGCCGGATGCATCCCGAGGTCGCCGAGCCCGTGTCGCACCTGTCGTACCGGGGGGAGCTGGAGGCGCATCCCTCGACGGCGCTGCGGCGCATCGACGGCGTGCCGGCCGGTGTGGTGCCGGTGCCGGTGCGTCATCACGGCAACGCCACCCGCTCGCTCGAAGAGGCGGCCGAGGTCGTCGCGATCGTCCGAGACCTCGTCGGCCGCACCTGGACCGACGTCGAGGTCGACGACGCCGATCGCGCTGCAGTGAAGCCCGGGCGCCCGCTGACGCCGAAGGACGTCATCGTCGTCACGCCGTACAACGCCCAGCAGGTCGCCGTCGAAGAGGCCCTCGCCGCCGCGGGGTTCGACGCTGTGCCCGTGGGCACCGTCGACAAGTTCCAGGGCCAGGAGGCCGCGGTCGCGATCGTCTCGCTCGCCGCGTCGTCCGGACGCGATGCGCCGCGCGGCCTGGAGTTCCTGCTGCTGCGCAACCGGCTCAACGTCGCGATCTCGCGGGCGAAGCACACCGCCTACCTCGTCCACTCGCCGGCACTGCTCGACGATCTGCCGCGCACGCCCGAGGGCGTCGCCCGGCTGAGCGGCTTCGCCCGGCTCGTCGGACGCGGTCGCGCGTAGACTCGCGCTCAGCGCCGCCCCACGCCCATCCGTGCGACCCGGGGCGACGGATCGCGGCGAAGAGGAGGCATCCATGGCCGAAGAGGCACCCCGCCAGTTCGAGATCGATCTGCCGCCCGAGCACATCGGCGGCGCCTACGCCGACTTCGCCAACGTGTGGCACACCCCGACCGTGTTCGTCATGGACTTCCTCACCCTCGCGCAGCCGCCGCGCGAGCAGGTCGACCCCGAGACCGGTGAGCGCCACACCATCGTCCCGGCGCGCGTGGTGAGCCGCATCCGCATCCCTCCCGAGCAGGTGTTCGAGCTCGCGAAAGCGCTCACCCAGCAGCTCGAGTTCTGGGAGCAGGAGACCGGGCGGCGCACTCCCCAGGAGCCGTTGCTCGACGACTGATCCGGGGGCACTAAACGCCGTCGGCGAACGTGTCAACCCCGTACGTGCGATGCGGGGCCTCACCTACCGTGGACCATGCGTCGGATAGGCGCGGGTGCGGCATTCGTTCGGCGAGGGGCGGGTGCCGCACCGTCGTGTTCCCAGGAGAGCGCGGTCGCGCCGCGTCGATGCCGGCGGTCAGACGGTGCCGTACAGCCGGTCCCCGGCGTCGCCGAGTCCGGGCACGATGTAGCCCTTCTCGTTCAGGCGCTCGTCCATGGCGCCGAGCACGAGAGTGACGTCGCGACCCTCGACCTGCTTCTCGATCGCCGTCACGCCCTCGGGGGCGCCGAGCAGGCAGATCGCGGTCACATCCTGTGCACCGCGGGCGAAGAGGAACTCGATCGCCGCGCCGAGGGAGCCCCCCGTGGCGAGCATCGGGTCCAGCACGAAGCACTGGCGGTCGCTGAGGTCGTCGGGGAGGCGCTCGGCATACGTCGACGGCTCGAGCGTCTCCTCGTTGCGCACCATGCCGAGGAAGCCGACTTCGGCGGTCGGGATGAGCTTCACCATGCCCTCGAGCATGCCCAGCCCGGCGCGGAGGATCGGCACCACGAGAGGCCGCGGCTCGCTGATCTTCACGCCGGTCGTCGTCGTGACGGGGGTCTGGATCTCGATCGGCGACACCTGGACGTTGCGGGTCGCCTCGTACGCCAGCAGCGTCACCAGCTCCTCGGTGAGCTGGCGGAACACCGGCGACGGCGTGCGCTGGTCGCGCAGCACCGTGAGCTTGTGGGTGATGAGGGGATGATCGGCGACGTGCAGGCGCATACGCCCAGGGTAGTCGGTGGCGGCGTCCCGCCCCGAAGGAGTTCACGCCCCCGCCGCGCGGCCGTACGCTCATGCTGTGACCTTCGAGCCCGCCGACCTCGCCGCGATGGAGCGAGCCCTCGCGCTCGCGGTCGAGGCGGGGGCGTCCGGCGACGTGCCGGTGGGCGCGGTGGTGACGGATGCCTCGGGCACGACGATCGGCGAGGGACGAAATCTGCGCGAGGTCACCCACGACCCGACCGCGCACGCCGAGGTGGTCGCACTGCGCGAGGCCGCGGCATCCCTCGGAACCTGGAACCTGGAAGGGTGCTCGCTCGTGGTCACCCTCGAGCCGTGCGTGATGTGCGCCGGCGCGGTGCTCCAGTCCCGCATCTCGCGGCTCGTCTTCGGGGCGTGGGACGACAAGGCCGGCGCCGCCGGCTCGGTGTACGACGTCGTTCGGGACCGGCGGCTGCCCTACCGCGCCGAGGTCGTGGCGGGCGTCGGCCAAGACGAGGCATCCGCTCTGCTCCGTGCGTTCTTCGATGCGCGGCGCTGATACGACGCCCTACGGCATCTTCTCGGCCAGGAAGGCCGTGGTGGCCTCGGCGATGAGGTCGACGTCGCCGTTCATCCAGTGGTCGCCGCCCTCGACCTCGGTGAGGGTGACGGCCTTTCCGGCATCGGTCCACTGCGCCTCGAGGAAGCGGGACCAGCCGACGGGGACGATCTCGTCGCTCGTGCCGTGCATCACGAGCAGCGGGGCGGCCATTCGGTCCACGTACGTCAGTGCCGAGACCTCCCGCCAGTAGTCGGGCGACTCCTCGGCATCGCCGTGGGCGGCCACGACCGTGTCGTACGACGGAGTCCCGGACAGGAACCGCCGCACGTCCTCCCACGGCGACACATGCGTCGGTGCGACCGCCACCACCGCGCGGGCGGCCTGCGGGTCGACGACGGCCGACTTCACCACGAGCGTCCCACCCGACGAATGCCCGAAGAGGGCGATCCGATTCGGATCGACACGCGGATCGCCGGCCGTGGCCCGCGCGGCGTTGACGACGTCGAGCGTGGCGCCGACGTCCATGTCGACCTCCCACGAGGGACCGTCCTCGGAGTCCCCGTGGCTGCGGAGGTCGGGCGAGACCACGGTGTAGCCGCTGTCCACGAGCAGGTCGGCCAGGTCGTCGTAGTCGGTCAGCCCCGAATACTCCTCCGGGTCGACGGACCCGTGCACGAGGACGATCGCGGGAGAGGCCACGGCGGCGGAGGGCGGACGACGGATCACGGCCTGCACGTCGAGCCCGCCGCTCTCGTACGCCACCACCTCGGCCGGATCGCCGTCGAAGTCCGTCGTCTCCTGCACGAGCTCGAACACGGGTGCCTCCGGCTCGGCCTCGATGATCGTCCTCAGCGTGGACGCGTTCGGGAGCGCCGCGTCCACCGGGCTGGGCGTCGGCGACGCGGCCGTGCAGCCGCTCAGGGCGAATGCGATGAGAGCGATGGCCGCGGCGCCTCGCGGGCGCGCGCTGATTCCGTCGGGCATGGTGACCCCGCAATCGTTGAGCGAAGCGTACTCCCGCCGCACTGGCCGCGACAGGTGTCCGGCGTCGCGGGATCCGGGGGTTCGCGCGCCGCCGATCCGGGGGCCTGCCCCCTGCCCGCGCCGTGTGCGGCGGTCCTACCGTGACAGGCGTGACCCGCCTCATCGAACCCGTGCGCACCGCTCCCGCCGCGCCCCGACCCGGCCGCGCCGGATCCCGCATCGGCTGGACGTTCGTCCTCCTCACCGCGGTCGCCGTCGTGGCCTTCTCGGCCGCTCCCTACTTCACCGCCTCGCTGCGCGATCTCGCGGGCGACGAGGTGGGTCTCGCGCCGACCTATGCCGAGGCATCCGTCTTCGTGCAGGGCGCCCTCTACGTCCACATCGTGGGCGGCGCCGTCGCGCTCGTGGGCGGCGCACTGCAGTTCTGGCGCGGGCTGCGGGAGCGGATGCCGCGCGTGCACCGGTGGATCGGCCGCGTCTACCTCGTCGCGGTCGGGCTGGGCGGCATCGCCGGCCTGGTGATCGCGCCGTCGAGCCCCGCCGGATACGTCGGGTTCTTCGGCTTCGGCGCCCTCGCCGTGCTGTGGCTGGTCACGGGATGGCGCGCGTACCGTGCGATCCGCCGGCGCGATGTGCCGAGCCACCAGGCCTGGATGATCCGCAACTACGCCCTCACCTACGCCGGCGTGACACTGCGGCTGTGGCTGCCCCTGCTGCTGCTCGCGCCGCTCGTCCTCGGCCTGCCGTGGGAGTTCGACTCCGCCTTCGCGAACGCCTACGCCGCCGTGCCGTTCCTGTGCTGGCTGCCGAACCTCGTGGTCGCGGAGTGGCTGATCCGCCGGCGGGGGCTGCCCTCGTACCGCCTGCCGGTCGGCCAGGGTCCCTCACGGGTCGAAAAGACGGCTCGATGACGCGACACGCCGGTTGAGGCATCCGCTTCTCGGCGCGCCGCGGTGACCGAGCAGTCTTTTCGACACCCGGGCACCGGCGACGGCGACCAGGCGCCGTCGCGAGGTCAGCGGGGGAGGTGGGCCAGCACGTCGGCGCCGAGGTACTCGACCTGCTCGACGTCCTGAAGGTCGAGGAGCTGCAGATAGACCCGGTCGGCGCCGAGCTCGGCGAGCCGCTCGACCTTCGCGACGATCTCGGCCCGAGCTCCGACGATGTTCACGTCGCCGCGCATCTCGTCGACCGTCCGCCCGATGCGGGCGGCGCGGCGGTCGAGCTCACCCTCGGTCGGCGCGGCCAGGGTGGTGAGCGCGACCGAGAGCTTGAGGGTCGACGGATCGCGACCGATCCGCTCGCATGCGGCGCGCACGCCGGCGAACCTCTCGGCGATCTCGTGCTCGGGGCGGAACCCGATGTTGAACTCGGTCGCATACCGCGCCGCGAGCTCGGGGGTGCGCTTCGGCCCGCCGCCTCCGACGATCACGGGCACGCGCGTCTGGACGGGCCGGGGCAGCGGCGGCGCATCCGCCAGCCGGTAGTGCGCGCCGTCGAAGTCGAACCGCTCGCCCTCGGGAGTCGCCCACAGGCCGGTGACGATCGCGAGCTGCTCCTCGAGAAGATCGAACCGCTTCGCGGGGAACGGGATGCCGTACGCCAGGTGCTCCCGTTCGAACCAGCCGGTCCCCAGCCCGAGTTCCACGCGCCCACCCGACATCGCGTCGACCTGCGCCACCTGGATCGCGAGGACGCCGGGCTGGCGGTAGGTCACCGAGGAGACGAGCGTGCCGAGCCGGATGTGCGAGGTCTCCCGCGCCAGGCCCGCGAGCGTCGTCCAGGCGTCGGTCGGACCGGGGCGCGGATCGCCATCGCCCATCCGCAGGTAGTGGTCGGAGCGGAAGCAGCCGTCGAAGCCGACCCGCTCCGCGGCCTGCGCGAAGGCCAGCTGATCGTCGTAGGACGCGCCCTGCTGGGGCTCGGTGAAGACGCAGTACTCCATCGCCTCAGTCCGCCGAACGGATCACGAACTCCTCGGTCGGGGGTGCGGGATCGTCTCCGGGCCGGTAGACGTCGGGCTCGAAGTAGATCACGCGTGCGGTCGGCACCGCTTCCCGCACGCGCGTCTCGATGCGGTCGATGTCGGCGGCGACGTCGGCGAGCGGCCGGTCCGACGCGAAGCCGAGCTTCGCCGCGACGAGCAGCTCGTCGGGACCGAGGTAGAGCGTCTTGATGTGGATGAGCTTCTCGATCTCGGGTCCGCCGGTGATGGCGCTGACGATGCGGTCGTGATCGGCATCCGTCGCGCCCTCGCCGACGAGCAGGCTCTTCGTCTCGATGCCGAGCGTGATCGCCACGAGGATGAGCAGGGTGCCGATCATGAGCGTGCCGATGGCGTCGAAGAGCGGGTTGTGGGTGATCCACGTCATGCCGACCCCGAAGAGCGCGAACACCAGTCCGATGAGGGCCGCGATGTCCTCCAGCAGCACCACCGGCAGCTCGGGGGCCTTCGCGTGGCGCACGAACGACACCCACGACTGACCGCGTCCGCGCACGTGGTTGCTCTCCTTGATCGCCGTGCGCAGCGAGAAGGACTCCAGCACGATCGCCACCAGCAGGACGATGATCGGGATCCAGTAGTTCGTCAGCTCGTGCGGGTGCGTGAGCTTCTCGACGCCCTCGTAGATCGAGAACAGTCCACCGACCGAGAACAGGATGATCGAGACGACGAACGCGTAGACGTAGCGCTCGCGGCCGTAGCCGAACGGATGCTCCCGATCGGCCCGCTTCTTGGCCTTGCGCCCGCCGAGCATGAGCAGCAGCTGGTTGCCCGAGTCCGCGACGGAGTGGATGGCCTCGGCGAGCATCGACGCCGAGCCGGAGAGGAACCAGGCGATGAACTTCGCCAGGGCGATGCCCATGTTCGCGAGGAATGCCGCGAGGATCGCCTTGGCACCGCCGGAAGCACTCATGCGACGAGTCTACGGATGCCACGCCCCCGTCTGTGCGGGGGTTGACGGCTGTTCAGTCGGCGGAGCGGATGATGATCGCCTCGGTCGACGGCGCAGGGTGGGCCGACGGTCCGACGTATCCGATCACGGTCAGCAGCGCGTGCCGGAACTCTGCGGGACGCTCGAGATGGGGGGAGTGGCCGACCCCTTCGAGGCCGAGCTCGGTGACCTCGCCCCCGCCCGCCGAGTAGCGGGCGAGCACGTCGCGCGTCTGCGACACCATCTCCTGCGGCGGCGCGACTTCGTCGCCGGGCCAGCCGGGAACGATGCCGAGCTTCCCGAGGTTGTTGAGGTCGGAGAACGACGCGTCCGAGACGACCGCGTCGGCCGTGCCGTGCACCCACAGGATCGGGGGCTTCTCGGCGAGGTCGGCGATGCCCGACACGTCGAAATAGCGCGGCGCCATGGTGTTCAGCACGCCGATGGTTCCGGCGCCGAATCCCGGCCAGTTCTCGCTCGTGACGGAGTGGCCGGGGTAGTTTCCCGTCGCCGTCGAGGTCGTGAGCATGGACTGGACCCACAGGTCCTCGTTCTCGGTCCGGAATCCCGGAGCGACGTAGCTCGAGCGGAACACACTGCGCGGTGATGTCGGCGCGGCGTCGGTCTCGTCGTGGTCGATGAGGCGATGCACGAAGTCGGGATTGGCGGCCCCGCCACCGCAGCCGGCGTCGTCGTCGGTGAGTCGGCTGCCGTCGCGGCGCGTGCCGCCGAAGCCGTACGGCGAGATCGGCGACTGCAGGGTGAGGCTGAGCACCGGGTGGTCCAGCGCGTACTGCATGATGACCCCCGCGCCCATCGCCCAGCCCACGAGATGGGCGGTGCGGATGCCGAGGGTCTCCAGCGCCGCGCGCACGTCGTCGCTGAAGTCCCGCACGCCTCGCGTGGCGTCGACGGGCGCGTGCTCCGTGCCCCCGAACCCCCGCAGGTCGATCGCGATCACGCGGAGGTCGCCCGGGAGGTCCTCCATGAGCTCCTGCCAGAACAGCGACGACGAGACGTTGCCGTGGATCAGCACGACCGTGCGCTCGGAGGGCGTCGCCGGGTCGTCTCCGGCACGCTCGAGGATGTTGACGTTCAGCCGCGGCGTCTCGATGACGCGAGCAGTGATGTCGTCGAAGAGCATTCGGGCCTCCCACAGTCCACGCCGGAGGCGCCCTCGCCCCCACGTCACGATGATAGTCCCGCGGTGGAGGGCGCGAACCGGGTGCAGGTCCCGGATGCCGCGGCCGAGGCATCCGGAAACCCGACGCGTCAGCCTTCCATGCCTGAAACCGCCTGGCCGGTGTAGAACGCGAACGTGCTGTCGGCGGCGCGCGCGGCGGTGGCGGGGTCGGCGCCGAACGCTGCGTGCGCAGCGCCCCAGCCGTCCGCCGCGCCGCGGAAGAAGGCGATGCCCTCGTCGGTCCGCGCCCACGCGTCGGCCTCGGCGGGGCTGGGCCCGTCGCCGGAGCCGGAGAGGTGCAGGGCGAGCCCGAGCAGGCCGCCGTCCCAGCCGACTCCGGTCGCGCCGGGGCCGTAGGTCTCCCAGAAACCGGGCGGGATGTCGCCGACCCGGGCGGTGTGAATGAGCTCGAACCGCGTCGCGTCGTCGCCGACGGCGGTGAGCGCGACGGTGATCCAGGTCACGCCGCCGCCGAACTCCCACGTCGCGGTGTAGTGCGCGGTGCCGTCCGCGGGCGGTGCGCACTCCAGGATCTCGCCGCCGGCATTGCCCTCGATCTGGTAGCGCCCGCCCAGGCGCAGGTCGCCGGTGATCGGCTGGAACCACCGGGGGATGCGATCGACGCTGGTGGCGGCATCCCACACGTCCTCGATGGGTGACGGATACGTCTGCGCGAGCGTCTGGACGTGGGACGGTTCTCCGTCGAAGTCCTCCGCGCGCACCGTGCGCGTCACCGCGTCGAGCTGTCGCTGTACGTCGACCATGTCAGTCCTCCTGGGGTTCGGTCGTGGGTTTCTCGTCAGTGATGTTCGTGCTGTCTTGGCTGTCGACGCTGTTCGTGCTGTCTTGGCTGTCGACGCTGGTCGTGTCGGGGGGCTCGTTCGCCGCCTGCGCCTGTCGCCGCTGCCGGCGGCCGCGCGCGAGCTCGGTGCCGAGAGCGTCGAGGTGCGGCTGCCAGAAGCGCCGGAACGGGTCGAACCACGCCGCCGCGGCCGACAGCGGCTCCGGATCGAGCGCGTAGAGCCTGCGGGTGCCGTCGGGACGCGCGGTGGCGAAGCCGGATTCACGCAGCACGCGCAGGTGCTGCGACACCGCCGGCTGCGAGATGCCGAACTCGCGCTGCACGACCTCGCCGATCTCGCCGGCGCTGCGCTCGCCCTCCGCGAGGAGTTCGAGGATGCGCCGGCGCACCGGATCTCCGAGGATGTCGAGCGCGTGCATGTCCTGATCATTGCATCAACGCTTATATAAGTCAATACGCAACTAAGGCGTCGATCGTAGACTGGCGCGATGACCGATGCACCCGTTCTTCCGCCCATCGCGATCCTCGGAGCCGGGTCCATGGGGGGCGCGATCCTGCACGGCCTGGTGCGCTCGGGCCTCGCCGCAGGGGGCGTGACGGTCACGAACCGCACCGCCGAGAAGGCCGCCGCGCTCGCCGGCCTCCCGGGCGTGACGAGCCTCGCGCTCGAGGAGCAGTCCACCGGGAACACGGATGCCGCGTCCTCCGCCGACGTCGTGCTCGTCGGCGTCAAGCCGGCGATGGTGCCCGACCTGCTGCGCGAGATCGCGCCCGCGCTGCGGCCCGGGACGATCGTCGTCAGCCTCGCCGCCGGCGTGACGATCGCGACGTTCGAGTCGATCCTCGGCGATGACGTCGTCGTGCTGCGGTCGATGCCGAACACGCCGTCGCTCGTCGGCAAGGGGGTGACCGGCCTGGCGGCCGGCACGCGCGCCGGTGCCGCGGAAACCGCGATCGTGCGGCATCTGTTCGAGACCGTCGGCACGGTCGTCGAGGTGCCCGAGCCGCAGATCGACCCGCTCTCGACGATCTCGGGCTCCGGTCCCGCCTACTTCTTCCTCGTGGTCGAGGAGTTCACGAAGGCGGCCGTCGGGCAGGGCTTCCCACTCGAGGACGCCCGGCTCATGGCGGAGCAGACCTTCATCGGCGCGGCGGGCCTGCTCGAGGCATCCGGAGAGGATCCTGCCGAGCTGCGCCGCCGCGTGACGAGCCCTAAGGGCACCACCGAACGCGCGATCGCCGTGCTGCAGGATGCCCGCCTGGACCTGACCTTCGCCGATGCCACCGCTGCCGCGCTCGCCCGCGCGAAGGAGCTCGCCGCCGGCGCCTGACCCGCCGCGGCGCCTGACCCGCCGCCGCGGCGGCATCCGGTGCTCCACCGCGCCGAAGTGCGCGCGAAGCGGGTGCGTAAGCGCACTTCGGCGCGTCCGAGCCACGGCTCCCGCGCCCGGCCGACGGGCGCATAACTCCTGCACCTTGCGTTCTTCGTGGGTCCGCGGGCGCGCCGATACGCGCCGCCGCCTCCCGGGGCCCTCGAAAATGCAGGAGTTATGCGCCGGTGGAGGTCGGCGCGAGTGCGTCGCGTCGCATCCGGCGCGAACCCGGGCTAGCGGTCGAGGGCGGCGAAGCGCTCGATGTCGGAGTTCGTGCCGGACACGATGATCAGGTCGTGGTTGGTCACGACGGTGTTCGCCTCGGCGTAGCGGAACGGCTTGCCGGGGCTCTTCACGCCCACGACGGTCACGTTGTACTTCGTCCGCACGCCGGACTCGTTCAGGCCCACGCCGCGAATGAACTTCGGCGGATACATCTTGGCGAGCACGAAGTCGTCGTCGAAGCGGATGAAGTCCAGCATCCGCCCGCTTACGAGGTGGGCGACGCGCTCACCGGCCTCGCGCTCGGGGTAGATGACGTGGTTGGCGCCGACGCGGGCGAGGATCTTGCCGTGCGACTGCGACACCGCCTTGGCCCAGATCTGCGGCACCTTCAGGTCGACGAGGTTGGCGGTGATGAGGACGGATGCCTCGATCGACGAGCCGACCGCGACAACGGCCACCTGGAAGTCCTGCGCCCCGATCTGCTTGAGGGCGTCGATGTTGCGGGCGTCGGCCTGCACCGTGTGGGTGACACGCTCCGACCACTTCTGCACGAGCTCGAGGCTCTCGTCGATCGCGAGCACCTCGCGGTCGAGCCGGTCGAGCTCGCCGGCGCACGCGGCGCCGAAGCGCCCGAGTCCAATCACGAGGACGGGAGCGTCGCTGCGGATCCGTTCAACCAACGATCGGCCTTTCCACGGGCAGCGAGTAGAGCTGCGATCGGGACGACGCGGCCACGGCCGCGGCGAGTGTCACTGTACCAACGCGACCCATGACGATCGTGATGGCGAGGACGTAGATGGCGCTGTCGGGGAGCTCTGCGGTGAGCCCGGTGGACAGGCCGACGGTCGCGAAGCCCGAGATCACGTCGAAGAGCACGTCTCCGAGATCGGCCTTCGTGATCTGGGTGATGATGATCGTCGAGATCGCGACGATCGTCGCACCCCACGCGACGACCGACAGAGCGACCCGCAGCACGTCGCTCGGGATCCGGCGGCCGAAGACCTGGTTCGACGCGCGGCCCTTCGCCTCCGACCACACGGCCAGTCCGATGACGGCGAGCGTGGTGACCTTGATGCCTCCGGCCGTCGAGGCCGAGCCGCCGCCGACGAACATCAGCATGCAGCCCACGAGCAGGCTGGACTGGTTGAGCTCGCCGATGTCGAGGATCGCGAAGCCGCCGGATCTCGTCATCGCCGACAGGAAGAACGCCTGGAAGGTGGTGTCCCACGCGTCCTGCCGCCCGAGCGTGAGGAGGTTGTCGTACTCGAGCACCAGGAACGCCACACCGCCGGCGAAGAACAGCGCGACCGTCGTGATGAGGGTCAGCTTGGTGTGCAGCGACCAGCGCCGCACGTGCCACAGGTGCTTGCGCAGCGTGTAGATGACCGGGAATCCGATCGATCCGAGGAAGACCCCGAACATCAGCACGGTGAGGAAGAAGTAGTCGGTGGCGAAGGGCTCCAGGCCCTCCGCGTTGGGCGTGAACCCGGTGTTCGTGAACGCCATCGCGGCGTAGTACGGCGCCTCCCACAGGGCGACGTGCCACGGGACTCCCGCCACGATGAGACCCGGGTAGAGCAGCACCGCCACGATCGCCTCGATCACGAGGGTGGACAGGGCGACGGTCGCCAGCAGCGCGCCGATCTGTCCCAGCTGCACGGTCTGGCCCTCGTTCACGGGGCCGCCGTGCGTGCGCAGCGGGTTCGAGTCGCTCGCCGCGATGAGCTTGGCGCGCAGACCGAGGCGACGGGAGATCACGAGGCCGAGGATCGAGGCGAGCGTCAGGACGCCGAGGGCGCCGATCTGCACGCCGACGAAGACCAGCACGTGTCCGAAGGGGGACCAGTGCGTCGCCATGTCGACCGTCGACAGGCCCGTGACGCAGATCGTCGACACGGCGGTGAAGAACGCGTCGGCGAACGCGGTGACCTGTCCGTCGGCGGAAGCGATCGGCAGCGAGAACAGTCCGGTGAACAGCAGGATCAGCGACAGGAAGATGATGATCGCGAACCGGGCGGGTGATCGCTGGGTGAGATCGCGGAAGAATTCCATGACCTCGTGCCCGAGCGCACGGAGGCGCCGAACGCCGACGACACGCCAGCCATCCGACATGCGGGTCCTCCCTATGCGACGGTCCGGCGGTCGTCCTCATGGTACTCCGCGAGGCTCATGACTAATCTGAGCACATGGCGGACATCTTCGACGTGATCGCGGACGGAACGCGTCGCGACATCCTGCGGCTCCTTCTCGATCGTGCCACCGCCGGCGAGCGCGGGACGAGCGTCTCGCACATCGTGAGCGAACTCGGCGCGAGCCAGCCGACGGTCTCGAAGCACCTGAAGGTGCTGCGGGAGGCGCATCTCGTGTCGGTGCGCGAGGAGGGGCAGCACCGCTACTACAGCCTCTCGGCGGGTCCGCTCGACGAAGTCGACGACTGGCTGGTGCCGTTCCTCGGCGACGATGACGACGCCGACTCCGCGATCGGCTCGGTGCTGACGGACTCCGCAGCGCACGCCGCCGACGTGGTCGGCCGTGCCGCGGCATCCGCGAAGCATGCCGTCACCTCGGCGCTGAAGAAGCTCCCCGGCCGCTGAGTCTCAGCGCCGCCCCGCCTTCCGGCGGAAGAGCCACGCGCCCCACGCGACCGCGAACGCGAGGATGGCGAGGCACCAGCCCACGCCCCACCACGCCTGCCCCTCCATCGGCGTGCCCATCAGGAGGCCGCGGATCGTCTCGATGATCGGCGTGACCGGCTGGTTCTCGGCGACCCACTGCAGCCACTCCGGCATCGTCTCGACGGGCACGAAGGCGCTCGACAGGTAGGGCAGGAACAGGATGATGAAGCCGTAGGCGTTGGCGCCCTCCGGACTGTTCGACGCGAGGCCGATCGCGGCGAACAGGTACGTGATGGCGAGGATCCAGACGGCGATCATCGCCAGCGCGCCCAGCCAGCCCCACAGGTCGGCGGTCGGGCGGAATCCCAGCAGGAGGGCGACGCAGACGACGAGCCCGGTCGCGACGAGGTTGCGCAGGAGGCTGGCGACCACGTGGCCGGTCAGCACCGCACTCGCGCGCACCGGCATGGTGCGGAACCGGTCGATGATGCCGGCCTTCATGTCGCTCGCGACGTAGACCGCCGTGCTCGACGCGCCGAAGCCGGCGCACAGCAGGATGATGCCGGGCACGACGTAGTCGACGTAGCCTCCGGTCGGATCGATCGCTCCGCCGAAGACGTAGGTGAACAGCAGCATGATGATCACGGGCAGGGCGAGAGCCATGAGCCCCGATTCGCCGTCGCGCAGGGAGTGGCGCAGGCTGCGCCCGAGGAAGACCGACTCTGCCGTGATGCCGCCGATGCGGGGGCGCAGGGCGGGGGCTTCGGATGCCGGGGCGCTCATGAGATCTCCTCGAGGTCGGCCGCGACGCGGCGGGATGCGGGCGTGGTGAGGGCGAGGAAGACGTCGTCGAGGCTCGGGCGGCGCAGCGACACCACGCCCTGCGCGCCGGCCTCGTCGAGCACGTCGAGCGCGGCGCGCAGCCCCGACACGCTGCCGTCGGTGGGCACCTCGCGGAGCAGGTCGCCGTGATCGTCGTGGAGTTCGACCGTGTCGCCGCCCACGCGGGACTTCAGCTGGGCGGCCGTGCCGGTGGCGACCACCCGCCCGCCGTCGAGGACGGCGATGCGATCGGCGAGCTGGTCGGCCTCCTCGAGGTACTGGGTCGTCAGGAACACCGTCGTACCGGCGTCGGCCAGCGAGCGGATGACATCCCACAGCTCGCGGCGGCTGCGGGTGTCCAGGCCGGTCGTCGGCTCGTCGAGGAACAGCACCTCGGGAGTGACGACGAAGCTCAGGGCGAGATCGAGGCGGCGCCGCATGCCGCCCGAGTAGGCGCCGACGCGCCGGGATGCGGCATCCGTCAGATCGAATCGGGCGAGGAGCTCGGTGGCCCGGCGGCGTGCGGCGCGGCGCGAGAGGCCCGACAGCCGGCCGAGCATCTCGACGTTCTCAGCGCCGGTGAGCACATCGTCGACGGCCGCCGCCTGGCCGGTGAGGCTGATGCGGCGCTTCACGCCGTCGGGGTCGCGCACCACGTCGACTCCGGCGACCTCGGCGGTGCCGGCGTCGGGTCGCGTCAAGGTCGTGAGCACGTTGATGGTGGTCGTCTTCCCGGCGCCGTTGGGACCGAGGAGGGCGAACACCTCGCCGCGGGCCACGGTGAGATCGAGGTCGTCCAGCACGACCCGCGAGCCGAACGACTTGCGCAGTCCGCGGACGGCTATCGCGGGCGGATAGGGGGCGGTCGCCATGATGCGTCTCCTCTCGGGCGAGCGCGGCGACTGTGTACGCCGCAAACTGTTTATGAAGGTAACACACTGTTTATGTGATAGACAGTCCTAGACTGACGGCATGAGCGACGTCGAAGAGCCGGAGCTGCCGCGCGGGATCGCGCTGGCATGGGGCGTCGCGGCGAACCCGCAGCGCGGGCCCAAGCGTGAGATGAGCGTCGAGCGCATCGTCGACGCGGCGGTCGAGATCGCGGATGCCGAGGGGCTCGGCGCCGTCTCGATGGCTGCCGTCGCCTCCCGTCTCGGCTACACGCCGATGTCGCTCTATCGCTACGTGAGCGCGAAGGACGACCTCGTGCTGCTGATGCAGGAGGAGGCCACCGGCCTCCCGAGCGAGGAGAGCCGCGGGGCCGGCGGCTGGCGGGCTCAGCTCGAGGCCCTGTACCACGAGCAGGTGCAGGCGTATCTGCGGCATCCGTGGGTGCTCGAAGTGCCGATCCGCGGCATCCCGTCGACACCGAACAGCGCAGCGTGGATGGATGCCGGGCTGCGCGCGATGAGCGACACCCCACTCACCCACGACGAGCGGCTCGCCGTCCTGCTGATCGTGACGGGGGCGGCGCGCTGGACCGGGATCGTGCTGGCGAGCTACGCGCGCCTGGAGCGGGAGCGCGGGATGGGCGAGCACGACATCACGCGCTACGAGGACGCCCTGTTCCGGTCCCTGATCACCGCAGACGCCTTCCCGGCGCTGCGGGAGGCGATCGATGCCGGCGCGTTCCTGGACGAGTCCGATCCGTTCTCGTTCGGACTCGAGCGAAGCCTCGACGGCGTCGCCGCGTACATCGACGCGGTCACCGAGGGCCGCCGTCCCGAACGGGCGCCGTGGCAGGGGCTGGACGATGCCGAGATCGCCGACGACAAGCGGTACCGCGAGGCGCAGAAGGCGGTGCGGGAGGCGGAGAAGTCGCTCCGCGATGCACACCGGATGCTGCGCCAGACCGCCCGCGAGGCGCGCGACCGTCGGTCCCGGCAGCGGGGCGACGGCTGAGTGCGGGTGAAGTCCCAGCATCCTCACTGTTCACACAGGTTTACACGCGTCCCTCGCACGCTCTAGAGTGTGGCAAGCACTCTGGGGGAATGATCCCAGCATTTCTGGGGAAAGGGATGACATGACGGAGCTGCCTGACGTGCGCTTCCTCACCGTCGCCGAGGTCGCGGAGCTCATGCGCGTCTCGAAGATGACGGTCTACCGGCTGGTCCATTCGGGCGAGCTGCCTGCGGTCCGCTTCGGCCGCAGCTATCGTGTGCCCGAATCGGCCGTCACCGCTGCCCTGCAACGGCCTATCGCCGACGTCGGCTAGACTGTCCCGAGGCATTTTCGTATCTGCCCGATCCCGGGCGCGCACGCGTTGCGCCCCAGACCCCGACATTGTGAGGTTTTCCGTGGGTTCTGTCATCAAGAAGCGCCGCAAGCGCATGGCGAAGAAGAAGCACCGCAAGCTGCTTCGCAAGACGCGCCACCAGCGCCGCAACAAGAAGTAAGCGGCACCGACACCAAGCGCCTGTCTTCGGACGGGCGCTTCGTGTATCCGCCATCCGTCCCCCTGCCGCCTGCCGTCCGCCGAAGGAGACGTCCATGCCGTCGATCACCGTCCACCAGCTCCGCGAGCAGCCGGATACGCCCGTCATCGACGTGCGTGAGGAATGGGAGTTCGAGGCGGGGCGGGTCCCCGGCGCAGTGAACCTGCCGATGTCGACGATCGGCGAGCACCTCGACGAGCTCCCCGACGGCGCCTTCGCCGTCATCTGCAAGGTGGGCGGCCGGTCCGGCCGGGTCGTCGAGGCGCTGCTCTCGCGGGGCTACGACGCCACGAACGTCGACGGCGGCACCGACGAGTGGGTCGCGGCCGGGTACCCCGTCGAACGCTGAGCCGAGGCATCCGGGGCCGCTCCTAGACTGAGAGGATGACGACCCTCACCCTCATCGGCAAGCCCGACTGCCACCTGTGCGACGTCGCGCGCGAGGTCGTCGAGACCGTCGTCGCCGAGCTTCCCGAGGACGCCGTCGAGGTCGAGGAGCTCTCGATCGCCGACGACCCGGCGCTCTATGCGCAGTGGTGGGAGAAGATCCCGGTCGTGCTGATCGACGGGTCGCTCCACGGCCACTGGCGCGTCTCGCCCGACCGGCTGCGCGCTGCGCTGGCTGCCGCCGTCTAGCGCGCAGTTGCACCCGTAGGGCGCAGTTGCACCCGCGCTACCTGCGAGGAACTGTGCGCTACCGCGAACCCGCCGGGCGTCAGGGGGCGAGGCGCGTCGGGCCGCGGAAGAGGTAGGTGACCTCGCGGATCGAGTCCTGCCCGAGCAGCAGCATCATCACGCGCGCCAGGCCCATGCCGAACCCGCCGTGGGGCGGGGCGCCGTAGCGGAAGAAGTCGAAGTAGAAGTCGAGGTGCTCGGGCTCGAGGCCCTTCTCGGCCGCCTGCGCGATGAGCACGTCGACGCGGTGCTCGCGCTGCGCGCCGGTCGTGATCTCGACGCCCTTGAACAGCAGGTCGTAGCTCTTGGTGAGCCCGGTCTCCTCGTCGCGCATGTGGTAGAACGCGCGGATCTCGGGGTGGTAGTCCGTGATGAACACGAACTGGTGGCCGTAGGTCTCCTCGACGTGCGCCGAGATCTGGCGCTCGCCCTCGGGGTCGAGGTCGCCGTCGGTGCGGGGGATCTCGTAGCCGCGCGCCTTCACGATCTCACGCGCCTCGGCGAGCGGGATCCGCGGGAACGGGATGCTGGGAACCTGCACCTCGAGACCGAAGAGCTCCTCGATCTCGGCGCCGTGCTTGTCCTTGACGGCCTGGAACGCCGTCTGCAGGAGCTCCTCCTGCATCGTGGCGACGTCCTCGTGCGAATCGATCCAGCTGATCTCGGCGTCGACCGAGGTGAACTCCGTCGCGTGGCGCGAGGTGAACGACGGGTCGGCGCGGAAGGCCGGCGCGATCTCGAAGATCTTGCCGAACCCGGCGACCTGCGCCATCTGCTTGAAGAACTGCGGCGACTGGGCGAGGTAGGCCGTCTTCTCCTCGAAGTAGGGCACCTCGAACAGCTCGGCGTTGGACTCCGAGGCCGACGCCATGAGCTTCGGGGAGTGCACCTCGATGTAGTCGCGCTCGATCCAGTAGGAGCGGAACGCGTGCTCGAGCGTCGTCTGCACGCGGAAGATGAGGTTGTTGCGGCGCTGGCGCAGGTCGAGGAAGCGCCAGTCCATGCGCTTGTCGAGCCCGCTGTCCGCGGCGATCGGCGTCTCGGGAAGAGCAGCGGCGGCCACGTCGAGCGCGGCGATCTTGATCTCGACGCCGCCGAGCTTCACACGCTCGTCGTGCTTGAGCTCGCCGGTCACCGTCAGGAACGTGCCGGTCGACAGGTTCGAGATGAGATCTGTCAGCGCGAGGGCTGCGGCATCCTGCTCCGATCCGTCCTCGGCGGGGCGGGTCGCCGGGTTGACCAGCTGGACCGCACCGGTCTCATCGCGAAGGATGACGAACTGCACCTTCTTCTGATCACGGACGGTCTCGACCCAACCGGACACCGAGACGGGACCGTCGGACAGACCCTGCAGCTGCTTCACCAGGACGCGTTCACTCACGAGGCACCAGTCTACTGGGGCCCTATGATGACGCCGTGACCACGTCTCCCGCCCTGCGCAGCCCGTCCGGCCGACAGCCGCTGAAGGTGTGGGACATCGTCGTCTCCTCGATCCTGCTCGTGGGGCTCGCCGCGCTGGCGGCGCTGATGTCGTTCCTCGGCTTCTTCCTCGCGATGGCGTCCGACCCCTGCGGGGTGAGGGACTGCAGCTCCGAGCTCATCGGCACCGGGCTCGTCACGGCCGTCGCCCTGCCCTGGGTCCTGCTGCTCGCGGCATCCGTGGTCACCGTTCTGCTGCTGGCCTTCCGCCGCATCGCCTTCTGGGTGCCGCTCGCGACCGCTCCGCTCATCATCGGGTCCTGGTTCCTCGGCGCCTTCATCGCCTCGGCGGGGGTCCCGGCGGCGTGAGCGCCCCCTGAGGCTTCCGGGGGTCAGCACCCAGGTGGAGTTCACCTGGGTCGCTTAGCGTGGAGGGGACCGAGCGGCGTGTGGCCGCGGCATCCGATCACCGAAGGCGAAGCCCCCGATGACCGAAACCTCCCCCGACACCTCCTGGCTCTCCGCTCTGCTGGACTGGTCCGTCTCGCTGATGGACGTCATCGGCCCCGCCGGGGCCGGAATCGCGATCGCGCTCGAGAACCTCTTCCCGCCGCTTCCCAGTGAGGTCGTGCTGCCGATGGCGGGACTCGCGGCGAGCACCGGCTCGTTCACGCTGTTCGAGGCCCTCGCCTGGACCACCGCCGGCTCGATCGTCGGCGCCTTCCTCCTCTACGGGCTCGGCGCCTGGCTCGGCGTCGACCGGCTTCGCCGCGTCGCCGCGAAGGTGCCGCTGCTGCACCCGGAGGACATCGACCG
Source organism: Microbacterium sp. (assembly GCF_041909575.1). GTDB lineage: Bacteria > Actinomycetota > Actinomycetes > Actinomycetales > Microbacteriaceae > Microbacterium. The sequence goes on from NZ_JAYRDE010000025.1 coordinate 24,524, forward strand.
CACGGTCGCGTGGTTCCACCGCCACGGCTCGGTGGCCGTGTTCTTCGGACGCATGATCCCGATCTTCCGCAGCCTCATCTCGATCCCCGCGGGCGTGACGCGCATGCCGCTGTGGCGGTTCGGCCTGCTCACCGCGGCGGGCAGCCTGATCTGGAACACGGTGTTCGTGATGGCCGGGTTCCTGCTGGGGGAGTCGTGGCACGTCGTGGAGCAGTACGTCGACATCGTGCAGAACGTCGTGATCGTGGCCGTCGCCCTCGCGGTGGCGTGGTTCCTGTTCGCACGCACGCGGACGCTGATCGAGGCATCCCGTTCCCGCGCCGAGCCGGCCGACGAGCCCGATCGTGAGCGCGTCCCGGCCGGCTGACGCTCAGGCGTCTCATAGAACAGGCCGCCGTAGACTGGACCCGTGCCTGCCGATCGCCTCCACCTCGTGCGCCATGGGGAGGTGCACAATCCCCGCCGCGTGCTCTACGGGCGACTCCCGGGATTCGGTCTCAGCGAGGACGGCCGCCGCATGGCACGTCAGGCCGCCGAGTACGTCCGGGCGCTCGACCGCCCGGTGACGGCGCTCGTGTGCTCGCCGCTGCAGCGCACGCAGGAGTCGTCCGAGCCCTTCACCGAGCTCTTCGGGCTCGAGCCGCGCATCGACGAGCGCGTGATCGAGCCGACCAACGTCTTCGAGGGACGACGGATGCTGCGCGCCCTCGTCAATCCGTGGAACTGGCGTCACCTGCGCAAGCCCGCGCTGCCGAGCTGGGGCGAGCCCTACGCCGACGTCATCGCGCGAATGAACAAGGCGATGACGGATGCCTGGAAGTCGGCCGACTCCGGAGACGTCGTGATCGTCTCGCACCAGCTGCCGATCTGGATCACCCACCTGGCCGTCGGGGGACTGCCGTCGCGTCACGATCCGCGCGAGCGCCGCTGCGCGCTGTCGAGCGTGACGAGCTTCGCGATGGACGAGGACGGCAAGTGGACCGAGGTCGCCTACGCCGAGCCGGCGTCGCTGTCGGGCTCGGTCGACGTGGGGGCGGTGTGATGGGCTCCTCCGGTCGATCCGCGGGGCACCGGGCCGTGCGACGGGCGCGGGGCGCGGCATCCGCTCTTCTCGCGCTCGCGCTGGTCGCCGGACTTGCCGCCTGCTCGAACGATCCGCTCGCCGACCAGTACCGTGCCGGCGACGGCAAGGGGTTCATCGCGGCCGACGGCTTCGAGGTGGTCCCGATCCCGGAGGCCGAGCGCACCGAGCCCGTGGACTTCGAGGCCGTGCTGGACACCGGCGCCACGACGTCCAGCGCCGACTACCGCGGCGACGTGCTCGTCGTGAACTTCTGGTACGCCGCCTGCGCGCCGTGCCGCGTCGAGGCTCCGCTCCTCGAGGAGGTGAACCAGCTGTTCGCCGGCGACGACGTCGCCTTCCTCGGGGTCAACCTGTACGACGGCGCCGAAGCATCGCAGGCGTTCGCCGAGACGTACGGCGTGGCCTACCCGAGTGCGCTCGCGAGCGTCGACGGCTCGATCAAGCTCGCCTTCGCCGGCCAGACGCCGCTGAATGCGGTGCCGGTCACGCTGGTGCTGGACCGCGAGGGCCGGGTCGCGGCCCGGATCATCGGGCAGATCAGCGAGACGACGATCCTCAAGACCCTCGTGAACGACACGCTGGAGGAGTCGTGAGCCCAGCCGACCTCGTCGCCGACGGCTCCCTGCTCATCGCCATCCCGATCGCCGTGCTCGCCGGGCTGCTGTCGTTCCTGTCCCCGTGCGTGCTGCCGCTGGTCCCCGGATACCTCGGCTTCATCGGCGGAGCCGTGTCGGCGCCCTCACGCTCAGTCGCTGGGCCGGGTTCGGCGTCGAACGGCGGGGATATTCCGGCGTCTGGCGGCGCTGCAGGCCCCGAAGCGGCGAAATCTCCCCGCGTTTCGACGGTGACGGCCGTTGAGGCCCCCGCCCGCGGGCGGCTGCTGCTCGGCGTGCTGCTCTTCATCGCCGGGTTCACGGTCGTGTTCGTCAGCATCGCGATGCTCGGGGGAACCCTCGGCCGGTTCCTGCTGGAGTACGCCGACGTCATCACGCGCGTCCTCGGCGTCGTCGTCATCGCGATGGGGCTCGTCTTCATCGGCGTGTTCGGTCTCGCGCAGCGCATCGCCCGCCCGCAGGTGCGGGGCAACCTGGGCCTCGTCGGCGCTCCGCTCCTGGGCATCGCGCTCGGCATCGGCTGGGCGCCGTGCATCGGCCCGACGCTGGCCGTGATCCTCACGATGGCCTTCGACACCGGCTCGGCCGGCCGGGCGGCGCTCCTCGGGGTGGCGTACTCGCTGGGGCTCGGCATCCCGTTCCTCCTCCTGACGCTGGGCTTCGGGTGGGCGACGCGCTCGGTCGCGTTCGTGCGCCGCCACATCCGCGCCGTCAACATCGCCGGCGGCATCGTGCTGATCGTGCTCGGCCTGCTGATGGTGACGGGCGTCTGGACGCAGATCATGGCCCAGCTGCAGGGGGTGTTCCGCAGTGTCCCGCTCCCGTTCTGACGCAGGCCTCGCGGCGGGGGCCGACGGCAGCGAGCCGCTGCGACCCGCCGACCACGCCGATTCCGCCGCCGACGTCACCCAGCCGGCTCTCGGTCCCGTCGGGTGGCTGCGGTGGGGCTGGCGCCAGCTCACCTCGATGCGCACCGCCCTCGTGCTGCTCCTGCTGCTCGCGATCGCGGCCGTGCCCGGATCGCTCGTGCCGCAGCGCAGCGCCGACCCGAACGGCGTGACGCAGTACTTCGCCGACAACCCCGACCTCGCGCCGATCCTCGACAACCTGAGCATGTTCGACGTGTACACGTCGCCCTGGTTCTCGGCGATCTACATCCTGCTGTTCATCTCGCTCATCGGCTGCGTCATCCCGCGCACGAAGCACCACTGGAAGGCGCTGCGCGCGACGCCCCCGCGTACTCCCGCACGCCTGTCGCGCCTGGACGCCCACCGCGCGGAGGTCGTCGTGCCGGAGGGGTCGGCCGAGTCCGCGGCGGCTTCGGCGATCGCGCTCGCCGAGCAGCAGCTGAAGAAGTCCGGCTACCGGGTGGCGCGCTACGACGCGGGCCCGACCCTGTCGGTCTCAGCGGAGCGGGGCTACCTGCGCGAGACGGGGAACCTCGTCTTCCACGCCGCGCTCGTCGGCGTGCTGCTGTCGGTCGGCCTCGGCGGCGGCTTCACCTACACCGGGCAGACCGTGATCATCGAGGGACGCACGTTCGTGAACTCGATGCTCGACTACACGTCGTTCAACCCCGGCCGCTTCGTCGACGAGAACGCCCTCGAGCCCTATGCGCTCACCCTCGACCGGTTCGACGTGACCTACCAGCCGTACGGCGAGCAGGGATCGGGCCAGGCCGGCGACTTCGTCGCGAACCTCACCACGCAGCGTGCGGGTGAGGACCCCCAGCCGGGCGAGGTGCGCGTGAACCACCCGCTCGAGATGGCCGGCGACCGCATCTACCTGATGGGCAACGGCTACGCCCCGACGATCACGATCCGCGACGCGGACGGCGACGTCGTCTACTCCGAATCGGTGCCCTTCCTGCCGCAGGACACGAACATGACCTCGCTCGGCGTGGTCAAGGTCACCGACGGGCTCTCCGACGCGAGCGGAGCAGGCGAGCAGATGGGACTCGTCGGCTTCTTCTATCCGACGCAGGCACCGCTGACGACGGGCGCGTTCACCTCCGCCTATCCCGACCTCGTCCTCCCCGTGCTCTCGCTCGACGTCTACGTCGGCGACCTGGGCATCGACGACGGCACGCCGCGCTCGGTGTACACCCTCGACCCGAGCGGCATGGACAAGCTCGCGGGCCGCGGCGCCGACGCCCCCGCCATCGAGCTCGCCCCCGGCGAGACGGCCGACCTGCCCGGCGGCTACGGCACGATCTCGTTCGAGAACGAGGCATCCGATTCGGCGCACGGCTATGAGGGATCGGTCAAGCGCTACGTGTCGCTGTCGATCCATCGGGATGCCGCGGCTGCCTGGGTGCTCGTGTTCGCCGTGCTCGCGACGGCCGGGCTGCTGGCGGCGCTGTTCGTGCCGCGACGGCGGATGTGGGTCAAGGTCGTGCCCGACGGCGAGGCGCTGCGGATCGAGTACGCGGGCCTCGCGCGCGGCGAGGATCCGACGCTCGAGACGGCCGTCTCGCAGTTCGCCGATCGCCATCTCGAGAGCCTCCGGACCCCCTCGAACCCCCGCGTAGACTGAGATCATGCCCGAAACCTCCGCCTTCTCCCTTGACTCGGTCTCGGTGGTCCTGGTGTGGACGGCGATCGCGGTCTACGCCCTCGCCTTCATCGCGTACGCGGTCGACCTCGCGCGTCGCGGGGCGGCCTCGGTCGACGCGAAGGATGCCGAGGCGCGCGAGCTCGTGGGCGCAGGCCGGGTGGGTGCGGGCCGGGTGGGCATCGCCGAGCTGCGAGCGCAGGAGCGGGCGGCCGAGGCGGCGCTCACGGCGCCGCCGTCGCAGCGGCCGCGTCTCGTGTGGGCGCGCATCGGCACGTCGCTGACCGTTCTGGCCTTCCTCTTCCACCTCGGGGCCGACGTCACGCGGGGCATCGCGGCCGGGCGGGTGCCGTGGTCGAACATGTATGAGTTCGCGCTGACGGGCACGCTCCTGATCGTCGCCGTGTACCTTGGCGTGCTGTTCCGGTACGACCTGCGGTTCCTCGGCACGTTCATCACCGGGCTCGTGGTCGTGCTCCTGGGCGGCACGGCGATCTGGTTCTACACCGAGATCGTGCCGCTGATGGATCCGCTGAAGTCGGTGTGGCTCGTCATCCACGTGTTCGTCGCCTCGCTCGCCACCGCCTTGTTCGCGCTGGCCTTCGGGCTCTCCGTGCTGCAGCTGATGCAGGCGCGGCGCGAGCGGCGGGCGATCGCCGCGGCCGAGGCCGCTTCGGCCGTCAAGGCCGGCCCCGGTTTCCTGCGGACGCTTCCGGGGTCCGAGGCGCTCGAATCCCTCGCCTACCGCTTCGCGATCCTGGGCTTCATCTTCTGGACCTTCACCCTCATCGCCGGGTCGATCTGGGCGAACGACGCGTGGGGCCGCTACTGGGGCTTCGACACGAAGGAAGTCTGGACCTTCGTCATCTGGGTGCTCTACGCCGGGTACATCCACGCCCGCGCGACGCGCGGCTGGCGCGGCTCGCGCTCCGCGTGGCTGTCGATCATCGGCTTCACCGCGGTCATCTTCAACTTCACGATCGTGAACATGTTCTTCAAGGGCCTGCACGCCTATTCCGGCCTGAGCTGAGGCATCCGCCCGACTCTCGCGCCTGCGCGTGCGCGCGTCGGCGGTGCCGTAACTCCTCAGATTCGGGCGGTGCGGATGCCTCGCCCCGCGTGTTTCCGGGGTTCGTGGGGTGCACGGGCGCCGAATCTGAGGAGTTATG
>NZ_JAYRDE010000026.1:0-29609 GCF_041909575.1 Microbacterium sp.
CCACGAATGGGACCTCGTCGTCGGGGTGACCGAGCTGCCGCTGCGCGATGATGACGGCCGCTACCTGGTGGCCGCGCTCGATCCGCAGCGGCACGCGGCCGTGCTCTCGCTCCCCGCGCTGGGCGGGTTCCGCGTGCGCGCGCGGGCCCGCCGCGCGGTGAGCGGACTCGTCAGCGGCATGGCCGCGCCCACGTCGCCCGACGAGCAGCGTGTGCCGATGCCCGGCCTCATCGCCCGCTGGCGGGTGCTCGTGGGCATGGTCCTTGCCAACCGGCCGTGGCTGCTCGCGACCGGACTCAAGTCCGCCCTCGTGGCGGCACTGGCAACCGGCGCGGTGGCGACCGTCGACTCGACGGTCTGGCTGATCGCCGAGTCCCTCTCGGGGTGGCGCCTCGCCGTGGCCACGGTGGCCTCCATCGCGATCGTCGTCGGATGGATCGTGATCGACGGTGAGCTGTGGGATCGCCCCGAGGACCGCTCCTCCCAGGCGCGGGAGAGGTCGCGTCTCTACAACACCTCGACCCTGCTGACGCTGGCGATCGGGGTCGTCATCGGCTACGCGGCACTGTTCGTTGTGAACCTCGCCTGGGCGCTGTTCGTGCTCGACCCCGCCCTGATGGGCGGCTCGGTCGGCACGTCGCTCGGCTACGGCGATCTGGTCGTGCTCGCGTGGTTCGTGGCGTCGGCGGCGACGATCGGCGGTGCACTGGGCACAGGGCTGGAGTCGGATGAGGCGATCCGAGCGGCTGCCTACTCGAAGCGCGAGGAGGAGCGCCGCGCCCGGCTGGCGAGCGAGCGGGCCTAGATTCCGAACCGCGCCGCGCCTAGTGTCGATGGAATGAGGCCACAGGAGCCGGCTTCCCCATGACGGCCCTGCTCATGGGAATCCCCGGCATTGGCGAGGTCTATCCGGGCACCCATGTCTGCGCGCTTGTTTCGGGCACGATCGAGCGGGATCGGTTGCTGATGCCGTTCATGCAGGAGGGTCTGCGTCACGGTGATCGCTGTGTCTGCTTCATGGATGAGGTCGAGCCGGCGGGAATGCGACGACGGGCGGAAGACCGGGAGGCACGAGGGGACGAAGGCCGATCGGGGCACCTCAGCGTTCGCTCGGCGCCGGACGCCTACCTCCGCGCCGGCGCACGCTCACCCGTCGAGATGATCTCGACTCTCGTCGGCTCGTCATCCAGCGATCACCGGCGCCCTCTGCTGCGCGCGGCCGGGCAGATCTCTCCGGGGCAGCAGGAGCCGGACGGGAGAGAGCTGCGCGTCTACGAATCCGCCGTCATCCTGATCCTCGCCGCGGTGCCGGCCGTCTTCCTCTGCGTGTACGACATGCAGCGGTTCGGTGTGGGGACGCTCGCTGACGTGATGAGGTATCACTCGAGGATCCTCCTCGACGGCACTGTCCTCTACAACCCGCGTTGCGTGGTGCCGCCCGCCTACCCGGCACCGCCGCCCGGTACGGAGTCGAGACGCCCGCTCGGCGGTCCTCGCTTCGGCCGCATCGGCGATGGCGAAGGGTGGAGGTCTCTCACGGGCGCCGAGGTCCGGGTCGCCGAGCTCATCGGCACAGGGATGACCAACCGCGCGACGGCCGAGGAGCTCATCGTGTCGCCTCACACCGTGGACGCCCACCTCAAGCACATCTACCTGAAGCTCGGCATCCACTCGCGAGCGGAGCTCGCCGTCCTGTCATTCCGCCAGCGCTCGCAGGGAGCGCGGCGCCCTCCCTCCGAAGACGGTCGGTGACACCCGGCCCTCCAGAATTCCCCCGTTCACGGGATGCCGACATTCGTTCGCAGCAGGAGCATGGCCGCAGAAGCCCCCGAGCGAACGGAGCATTTCATGGGCAGGAGTGTCGGTATCGACCTGGGAACGACCAATTCGGTGATCGCGGTGATGGAGGGCGGCCAGCCCCGGATCATCCCCAATGCCGAAGGAAGCAGGACCACGCCCTCCGTCGTCGCCTTCCTCGAGAGCGGGGAACGTCTGGTGGGTCAGATGGCCCGACGGCAGGCGATCATGAACCCCAAGGGCACGATCTACTCGGCCAAGCGCTTCGTCGGCCGAAAGTACGACGAGGTGCAGACCGAGATCCACACCGTCTCGTACGACGTGGTGTCCGGACCTGACGGAGCGGTCAGATTCTCGGTGCACGGAAAGCTCTACGCGCCGGAGGAGATCTCGGCGCAGGTTCTGCGCAAACTCGCCGAGGACGCGGGTCGCGCGCTCGGCGAGCGAGTCACAGAGGCGGTGATCACCGTTCCCGCGCACTTCAACGACGCTCAGCGGCAGGCAACGAAGGACGCGGGCAAGATCGCGGGGCTCGAGGTGCTCCGCATCATCAACGAACCGACGGCGGCCGCTCTGGCATACGGGATGGAGAAGCTCGAGAACGAGACCATCCTCGTCTTCGATCTCGGGGGCGGGACGTTCGACGTCAGCCTCCTGACCGTCGGTGAGGGCGTTGTCGAGGTCCGGTCGACCGCGGGCGACACCCACCTCGGCGGGGACGATTTCGACCGACGCATCGTGGACTACCTCGCGGAGGAGTTCAAGAAGGAGGTCGGCATCGACCTGCGGGAGGACCCGCAAGCCCTGCAGCGCCTGTTCGAGGCGGCCGAGAAGGCGAAAGTCGAGCTGTCGGCGGTCACCCAGACGGCGGTGAACCTTCCATTCGTGACGGCGGATGCCTCCGGTCCGAAGCATCTGAACGTCAACCTCATGCGATCGACGTTCGAGCAGCTCACCGCGGATCTCGTCGAACGCTGCATGGGTCCCGTCACGCAGGCACTGGAGGATGCGAGGGTCACCGCGGATGACATCGACGAAGTCATTCTCGTCGGCGGCTCCACCCGTATTCCCGCCGTGCAGGGGCTGGTTCGCCGGATGACCGGCGGCAAGGAACCCAACATGACCGTCAACCCCGACGAGGTCGTCGCACTCGGAGCGGCGGTCCAGGCAGCGATCATCAAGGGCGACATGAAGGACGTCCTCCTCCTGGACGTCACGCCGCTGTCGCTGGGGCTCGAGACGCAGGGCGGAGTGATGACGAAGGTCATCGAGCGCAACACCACGATCCCGGCACGTCGCACCGAGGTCTTCAGCACCGCTGAAGACAACCAGCAGGCGGTGGACGTGGTGGTCCTGCAGGGGGAGCGCGAGCGCGCCAGCGACAATCGCGCACTCGCACGGTTCCGGCTGGAGAACATCCGGCCGGCGCCTCGAGGCGAGCCCCAGATCGAGGTCACGTTCGACATCGATGCCAACGGCATCCTGCACGTGTCGGCGAAGGACAAGGACACCGGCGCCGAGCAGCAGGTCACCATCAGCGAGACCTCCACCCTCAGTCCCGAGGACATCGAGCGGATGCTCTCGGATGCCGAGGCCCACCGGAGCGAGGATGCTCAGCTGCGCGAGTTCGTCGACGCCCGCAACGAGCTCGACTCCGTCGCGTACCAGGTGCAGCGACTGCTCGATGACGCGGGCGACGCGGTCGCTTCGCACGACCGTGCCCGCGCCGAGATGCTGGTGAGCGACGCGCGCGCTGCTCTCGACGAGGAGACGCCGATCGATCGCCTGCGCTCCCTCGCGGGTGAGCTGCACCAGATGGCTCAGGCGCTGAGCACCGCTCCTCGGAGTGAGACCGGCGCGGGGTCGACCGGCCCATCGGGCGGCTCCGGCGCGGCGGGAGCGAGCGACGACGCCGACGACGTGATCGACGCCGAGTTCACCGCGCACTGAGCATCATCATGTCCGAACAGGAGGAGACGGAGCGCGAGCTCGGCGATGACGGCGCCACCGATACCGCGAAGCAGCTCGCCGAACTCGAGGACGCCTGGCGCCGCAGCGCCGCCGAGCTCGAGAACTTCCGCAAGCGGTGCGCGAAGGATGTGATCAGCGCTCGCGAGCAGGAGCGGGCATCGGTGGCCTCCCGCTGGCTGCCCGTCGTCGACAACCTCGAGCGAGCCCTCGAGCACGCGTCCTCCGACTCGGAGCAGATCGTGGAGGGGGTGCGTGCCGTGCACCAGCAGGCGGCTTCGATCCTCGCCGACCTCGGCTATCCCCGGCGCGACGACGAGACCGGAAAGCCCTTCAACCCCGCTTATCACGATGCCGTCGGCACCGTCGTCGATGCGGAGCTCGTTCCCGGCACCGTCGCGCACGTGATCCGCCCCGGCTACGGGCCGGATGGTGCACTGCTCCGGCCGGCATCCGTGATCGTGGCGACCAGGAGCGAGTGATGCCCCGGGACGCCTACGAGATACTCGGCGTCCCGCGCGATGCCGACCAATCGGAGATCCAGCGGGCCTATCGCAGGCTCGCACGCACGCTCCACCCCGATATCAACAAAGACCCCGGCGCGGAAGATGAGTTCAAAGAGCTCTCGGAGGCTTATGACGTGCTCTCCGACCCCGAGCAGCGCAAGCGGTACGACGCGTTCGGCCAGGACTTCCGGCGCGTCGCGTCGGACGTGGACCCCGACGCGTATCGACGGGCACGCGCCGCTGCGGGGGGCGGATTCGGCGGCGGGCGGGCGACCAGTCGAGGAGGCGCCGGAGCCTCGCAGGGTTTCCAGTACTCCGGTTCGGTCGGCGATGTGGACCTGGAGGACCTGCTCGGCGGCATCTTCGGTGCACGCGGGCGTGGTGCGAGCGGATGGGGACGGGTCGACGGCTCCGACCAGGAGACGGAGGTGGAGGTGACCGTCGAGGAGGCGTACACCGGGACACACCGCACCCTGACGATCAGTGGAGCGGGGTCGAACGGCGACGCGGGCGGTCAGCGCACGATCGATGTCGACATCCCCGCCGGTGTCGTCGACGGTCAGCGGATCCGGCTGCGCGGCCAGGGTGGACGGGGGGCCGGCGGCGGCGCGGCAGGCGACCTGTATCTTGTCGTCCGCATCCCGCCGCATCCCCGCTACCGGCCCGATGGCCGGGACCTGCACGTGATGCTGCCATTGTCCCCATGGGAAGCGGCGCTGGGTGCGTCATTGCCCGTGGAGACGCCCGGCGGGGTCGCGACCGTCAAGGTGCCCGCGGGCACCTCCAGCCACCGGCGGCTGCGGCTGAAGGGCCGCGGCCTGCCGAACGCGCGGGGTAGGCCGGGGGACCTGTACGCCGAAGCCCAGATCAAGGTGCCCAGGTCGCTGTCGGCGCAGGAACGCGAGCTGTTCGAGCGGCTCGGCGAGGCATCCACGTTCGACCCGAGGAGCTCCCCATGACCGAGACGACCGCCCGATCGCGTTGGGCCCTGGCGCGGCCCTACCGCCTGAGCCTGGACAGCTACGCCCGGATCACGGGCGTGCACCCCGATCTGATCCGCCGACTCGTCGCGCTCGGACTGCTCGAGATCACCCGCGACGCCGAGGGCAATTTGTGGTTCGATCCCTCCCAGGTTCGGGAGATGGCAACGATCCAGCGGCTGCATTTACGGCTGAACGTCTCGTACGGGTCACTCGGGCTGGTGATGGACCTGCTCGACCGGATCTCCGAACTCGAGAGATCACAACAGCGCCCGCGCCCGGAGAGGGGACTTCGATGGACCTGAACAGACTCACGCAGAAGTCGCAGGAGGCCCTGCACGACGCACAGACCAAGGCGCTGCGGTTCGGCCACCAGGAGGTGGACGGCGAGCACCTGCTTCTGGCGCTGCTCGAGCAGAGCGACGGCATGGTTCTGCCGCTGCTCTCGCGTGCCGGTGCCGACGTGGACCAGCTGCGGGAAGACCTTGAGGCCGAGCTCGAGAGGCGCCCGCGCGTCACGGGGTCCGGTGTCGAGCCCGGCAAGGTGTACGTCACTCAGAGGCTCAACCGCATCCTCGACGCTGCCGACCAGGAGGCGCGGCGGCTCAAGGACGAGTATGTCTCGGTCGAGCACCTGGTCGTCGCGCTCCTCGAGGAGGGGGCCGGCTCGGCAGCCGGCCGGATACTCGCACAGCATGGCGTGACGCGCGACGAGTTCCTGAAAACGCTGACTGCGGTGAGGGGGTCGCAGCGGGTCACCTCCGCCACGCCCGAGGGTACCTACGAAGCCCTGGCCAAGTATGGTCGCGACCTCGTCGCCGATGCGGCTGCCGGACGGCTGGAACCGGTGATCGGCAGGGATGCGGAGATTCGTCGCACCGTCCAGATCCTGTCCCGCAAGAGCAAGAACAACCCGGTGCTGATCGGTGAGCCCGGCGTGGGAAAGACGGCGATCGTGGAGGGATTGGCGCAGCGGATCCACAACGGCGACGTGCCGGAGGGACTGCGCGGGAAGACCGTCTTCGCCCTGGATCTGGCAGCGCTGGTCGCCGGTGCGAAGTACCGCGGCGAGTTCGAGGAGCGTCTCAAAGCCGTCCTCAACGAGGTACTGGCCGCGGAAGGGAGCATCCTGCTGTTCGTCGACGAACTGCACACCGTGGTCGGCGCTGGTGCGACCGAGGGTGCGATGGATGCAGGCCAGATGCTCAAGCCAATGCTGGCCCGCGGCGAGCTCCACATGATCGGGGCCACGACGCTGGACGAGTACCGCACCCATATCGAGAAGGATGCGGCCCTGGAGCGGCGGTTCCAACCTGTCCTGGTCGATGAGCCGAGCGTCGAGGACGCCCTCTCGATCCTGCGGGGACTGCGCGAGCGCTTCGAGGTCTTCCACGGCGTCAAGATCTACGACGGCGCGCTGGTGGCGGCCGTCAGTCTGAGCCACCGCTACATCACCGAGCGATTCCTGCCCGACAAGGCCATCGACCTCGTCGATGAGGCCTGCGCGATGCTGCGCACCGAGATCGACTCGATGCCGGCGGAGCTGGACGAACTCACGCGGCGCGTCACCCGTCTGGAGATCGAAGAGGCCGCCGTGGCCCAGGAGACGGATGCCGCGAGCCTGCGCCGCCTCGAGGAACTGCGCAGGGAACTCGCCGATCTCAGGGCCGAGGCCGACGCGATGCGTGCGCAATGGGAGGCGGAGCGTCAGGCGCTGCGCGAGGTGCAGGCGCTGCGGCGGGAGATCGAGCAGGTGCGACTGGAGAGCGAGCGGGCCGAGCGGGAGTACGACCTCAACAGGGCGGCGAGCCTGCGTCACGGCAAGCTGCCCGAACTGGAGCGTCGGCTCGCGTCGAGCGAGGAACGACTCGAGGCCAAACAGGGCGCGCGGCGCCTGCTGCGCGAGATCGTCACGGCCGAGGAGATCGCCTCGATAGTCGCCCAGTGGACGGGTATCCCTGTGAGCCGCCTCCAGGAGGGCGAGCGGGCGAAGATTCTCCGCCTCGACGAAGTGCTCCACGAACGGGTGATCGGTCAGGACGAGGCGGTGCAGCTGGTGACCGACGCGGTCATCCGGGCGCGCTCCGGTATCAAGAGCCCGACCCGCCCGATCGGCTCCTTCGTCTTCCTCGGTCCGACCGGCGTCGGCAAGACCGAACTGGCGAAGGCGCTCGCGGAAGCGCTCTTCGACAGCGAGGAGAACATCATCCGCATCGATATGAGCGAGTACCAGGAGCGGCACACCGTGAGCCGCCTCGTGGGCGCCCCGCCCGGCTACGTCGGATTCGAGGAAGGCGGTCAGCTGACGGAGGCGGTGCGCCGCAAGCACTACTCGGTGATCCTCCTCGACGAGATCGAGAAGGCCCACGTCGACGTCTTCAACATCCTGCTCCAGGTCCTCGACGACGGACGCCTCACCGACTCCCACGGCCGCACCGTCGACTTCCGCAACACCGTCATCATCATGACGTCCAACCTCGGGTCGGAGTACCTGCTCGAGGGGGTCACCGCAGACGGCGAGGTGGAGCCGGAGACCCGCACCCTTGTGATGAGTTCGCTGCGCTCCCATTTCCGGCCCGAGTTCCTGAATCGGATCGACGAGATCGTGTTGTTCAAGCCGCTGACGTTCGCGGAGATCGAGCGGATCGTCGACCTCCAGCTCGACGAGCTGCGGGAACGGCTCGCTGAGCAGCGGATCGCGGTCGAGGCCACGGAGCAGGCTCGACGCTATCTGGCGGAGCAGGGCTTCGACCCGGCGTACGGAGCCCGCCCGCTGCGGCGCTTCATCTCCCGTGAGGTGGAGACGCGCGTGGCTCGCGCACTCGTGCGCGGCGACCTGCCGGAGGACTCGACGATCGTGGTCGATGTCGCCGACGGGGAACTCACCATCACCCCGAGGCGACCCGACGACCGGAAGGCCGCGGCATGACCGCCGTGGCGAAGGTGCCGGCCACGATCGTGGTCTGTCCGCACTGCGGCACGAAGAACCGGGTGCCCGCCGCCGCACCCGGGGCGCCCCGCTGCGGGCGCTGCCGGAAGCCGCTTCCGTGGATGATCGACACCTCCGACGCGGACTTCGCCACCGTGGTAGACGAGTCCACGATCCCGGTGCTCGTCGACGTGTGGGCGCCGTGGTGCGGTCCCTGCCGCATGGTCAGCCCTGCGCTGGAGCAGTTGGCGACCGAGCTCGCGGGGAAGCTCAAACTCGTCAAAGTCAACGCGGACGAGGCGCCGCGCGTGAGTCACCGCTTCGAGGTTCAGGCGATCCCCACCCTGATCCTCATGCGCCGGGGCCGGGTGATCGAAAAACAGGTCGGCGCAGCCCCTGCGCACGTCCTGCGGTCTTGGCTCACACAACACCTCCCCGCCGACGAGGCGGAGACTGCGCAGGCGCCGGACCCGTCCCTCGGGGACCGGCCGTGACCGCGCTCTCCGACGGGGTCCGGGACAGGCACCTGTCGCTTGTGCGGCCCGTCGGGCCGCCCCGGGCTCCGGGATGCGAGGAGTGCCTGCGCCTCGGCGCGCCCTGGGTCCACCTGCGGCAATGCCTCACCTGCGGCGAGATCTGCTGCTGCGACTCCTCCCCGATGCGCCACGCGCGCGCGCACGCCGCCGTGACGGGCCACGTCGTCGTCCGGTCCATCGAGCCGGGCGAGAGCTGGAGGTGGTGCTATGCCGACGAGCAGTTCGTCTGAATCCGAGATGGTCGATCTGCCGGAGACACCTGACACGAACGGCGCGTACCCTCGGGTGTCCGACGAGCAGATCGCGCTTCTCTCTCCGTACGGAGAACGCCGACGGCTGGCCAAGGAGTCGATGCTGTTCTGCGCCGGGGACCGCGACTGCGGTCTCTTCGTCGTGCTGGGAGGGAAGGTCCGGGTCGTCGAGGAGGGCGGCCCTCAGGGAACATCGCGGGTGATCGCTGTCCATGGGCGCGGCCGCTTCGTGGGGGATCTGTCGATGCTGACGGGCCAGGCCGTCTACGTCACCGCGATCGCGCAGACCGACGTCGAAGTGCTGGAGATCGCCTCCGACCGGGTCAAGGAGGCCGTGACCCAGAATCAGGCGATGGGGGACCTCATCCTGCGGGCCTTCATCCTCCGACGCGCAATCCACGCGAATCTCGGCATCGGGCTGCGGATCATCGGCTCACGCTTCTCTTCCGACACGCGCCGGCTCAGGGACTTCGCCAGTCGCAACCGCATCCCTTACCGCTGGGAGGACCTCGAGGAGGACCCCGGGGCCGAGAGCACCATGCGCGCGTTGGACATCGCGCCCGACCAGACGCCGATCGTGCTGTGGAAGGGGCGCACTGTCCTGCGCAACCCCAGCAACACAGAACTCGCCGAGCTTCTGGGCCTTCGCGAGGACGCGCCAGGGCGAGACGCGGTCGACATCGTGGTGGTCGGGGCGGGTCCGGCGGGCCTTGCCGCGGCGGTCGCTGCGGCCTCGGAAGGACTCTCCACGGTCGTGCTCGACGCGATCGCGACGGGCGGTCAGGCGGGGACATCATCCCAGATCGAGAACTATCTCGGCTTTCCGGCCGGCATCTCTGGCGCAGAGCTTGCCGACCGAGCCGTTGTCCAGGCTCGGAAGTTCGGTGCCACCTTCATAGTCCCCGGCGAGGCGCAGTCGCTCGAACGCATCGACGGGCACTTCACGTTGGAGCTGACCGACGGAGCCCGCGTAGAGGCGCACACCGTGGTGCTCGCGACCGGTGTGCGGTTCCGTCGCCTCAGCGTGCCCGGGATGGATCGGTTCGAGGGGCCCCATGTCTACTACGCCGCCACCGAATTCGAGGCCCGCGTATGCCGTGGGCAACCGGTCGTCGTCGTGGGCGGCGGGAACTCCGCCGGGCAGGCGGCCCTGTTCCTGGCGCGGAGTGCGACGGAGGTCCATCTCGTGATCCGCCACGACGAGCTGAGCCGCGACATGTCCCGGTATCTCGCGGATCGCATCAGTGCGGCCCCTCTGGTGCACGTCTGGAGCAAATCCGAGGTATGCGAGCTGCGCGGTGATCTGCACCTGGAGCAGATCATGGTCCGAGATGTGAGAACCGACGAGCGCCACTCTCTCAGAGCGACCGCTCTCTTCGTTCTCATCGGGTCCGAGCCCCACACTCGCTGGCTCACCGATGCGGTCGAGCTCGACGAACGAGGATTCGTGATGACCGGCGTCGGGCTGGGAGGCGCCACGGTGTTTCAGACCTCCTGCGACGGCGTCTTCGCCATCGGGGACGTACGCAGCGGCTCAGTCAAGCGAGTTGCCTCCGCCGTCGGTGATGGCGCCGTCGCCGTGCGGCTCGTGTACGAGCACCTCGTTCGCGCGGGCAGAAGGTGACGGACTCCTCACCCGAGCCGTCGCGATCTGCGCCGCAGGGTCTCCGAAGGACGCTCCGAGTACTCGCTGCGGTAGGCGGCCGCGAACCGCCCGAGATGAGTGAAGCCCCAGCGGGCCGCCACCTCGGTGACGGAGATCGTCTCAGGTGAGGCCGATGTCAGCTCCTCGCGCACCTTCTCGAGCCGGAGACGCCGCAGGTATCCCATCGGCGTGGAGTTGAGGGTGCGACGGAACCCCTCCTGCAGGCTGCGCCCGCTCAAAGAGACCGCGGTCGCCAGTTCTGTCAGGGTCCACGGATGCTCGGGACTCTCCCGCAGCAGCTCCACCGCCTGCGACACGGGTCGCAATCCGGCTGCCGGTGCGGGGCCCGCGAGGGCTGCCGAGTAGTTGTGCGGCTGCGCGAACAGCAGGCTGTGGACCAGCACCTGCTCCAATCGCTGCGTCCCCAGGGTGTTCGTGAGCAGTCCGCCATCGTGGCCCGATGCGCTGTCGATCACTCGCAGCATCTGGACCATCGCCTGCGCGCCCGGCGTCAGCAGGTCGATCTCGCCATGGAACTCAATGGGCCGTAGGAGGTCGCGACCGAGCAGATTCTGCACCTCGATCTGCAAGTGATCGCGCGGGATCATCAACGAGAGCTGCGCGAAGTGCCCTTCGCTCGCGATCTCCACCGGTCGCCCGGGCATGAACATCCCCGCGGTGTCCTGCGTTCCGTGGATCGGTGAGCCCAGGCCGGCTCGCATCGTGGCACGGCCTCCGGTCGGGATATCGAGGTGATAGTTCTCGGCCTCGGCCGTCGCGATGCGCACCGCATCCCGAAACCGCATGTATCCGCACGTCAGCCGGCCCACCTTCAGCGCGTTCAGCTGCATCTCGAAGTTGCCGGAGGTCCGCGCTGAAGGGAAGTCGACGGGAAGGAAGATCTCGGTGAGCGCCTGACTGGCGTGGTCGACGTCACGACTGGACGCGACCCGATGGGCCGCGAACATCTCGCTCTTTCGTGAGTGCACTAAGTAATTTTACCCCCTGTACCTGAGAGCGGCACTCGGTCATCCGCGCAGATCGGATGCTGCGCCGCGCCGACCGGATATCGGGAGCCGCGGGCCCGCTCGTACGGTTGTCGGCGTTGAGGCTGTGCAGCCGACCCGAAAGCGGTGGCAATGAGTTCCCAAGGTCATGCAGATCCGACCCTGAGCGTTCTCGCCGAGGGCAGCGCAACCCGCGGCCACGAAGACCGCGTCCCGCTGCGGGAACTGCCGCACACGGCGCTGGGCGCACTCCTGTGGCGCCTTTTCCGAGCGCGGACGCAGCAGGAGCGCGAATGGCTTTACCCCGTGGGCCCGCCGGTGGTCCGCATCGAGGGGGTCGACCCCGTGCGCATCCTCATCATCGGGGACGGACCGGCGGCGGGGTGCGGAGTACTGATCCACGAACTGGGGGTCGCCGGATTCCTGGCTCGACACGTCGCCGAATGCCTTCAGCGCGGTGTCGTGGTGACCGTGCGGGCGCAGCCTGCAGCGTCGGCCCGTTCGACCCTCAAACATCTCGACGACACAGACCTCGCCGGTTATGACTCGATCGTCCTCATGCTCGCCACTACCGACGCATTCTGCTTGACGCCTCGTCGTCGCTGGCGCAGCAGCATGACGGGCCTCGTCCTGGCGTTGAAGGGTGCGGGTCGGGCATCCGTGCTCGTGACGGGAGCCGCCAGCATGCAGCTGACAGAATCGCTCTCGCCGTTCGCGCGTCGCCTCACGGGGAATCACGCCCGAATGCTGAACATCGAGACCAGCATGGTCTGCGCGTTCTCCGGCACGCCGATGATCTCGCTCGATCCCGCCAGCGACCTCACACCGTCCACCTACGCGAAGTGGGGTCGCCGCATCGGCAAGCACGTGCTGGACGCATTGCTCCGATAGAGGAAGCGGATGCCGCGGCGAGAGCCCGCGGGAGGCTTGAGCGACGCGCCCTCGATTCGTAGAATCCCCCAGCGAGAGGAGGGATACGCCATGGATGGACCAGATCTTCTCGCGGCGCGACTTCTCCGCGCGCTGGTCGCCGACGACGTGGACGCCGTCAGCCATCTCGTCGTCGAGATCGAGGACAGCGGCTACGCCGGCCTCGTCGCCACCGGACTCGCCCAGTCCTACATCAGCGAGCTGCTGAAGACGGCCAGACGCAAACCGCTGCTGCGCGCGCTCGAAGCGCGGATCCTGGAGCTCACCGACGTCGCCGGCGAAACGAGTGACGGCGCGGTCTGACGACCACTAGTCCCGGTCAGCACGACCTCGGAGCAGAGCGGGCCCCTGATCGATCCCGTGGCTCGTCACGGCGTAGAACACCGGCAGCACCAGGAAGATGACCGAAGCGACCAGCGGGTGGATGAGAAAACCCGCCAGTCCGGCGGCGAGGTACAAGACCACGCCGATCAGTGCGCGGGGGCGCTCCCGCGCGAAGTAGGAATCGTCGACGTGGTCCTTCGTGAGGTCGGGATGACGCGCCAAGTACGCGAAGAAGACGAGCCACGCCAGGCACAGCAGCGCCCCGACGAGTGCATACAAGGCGACCGCGACCCGCTCATCCGTCAGGTTGCCCGTCCTGGCCGTCTCAGCGATCACGGCCGTGGGCCATGGCACCAGCGCGAGCGTCGCGAGAAGCCCGAGATTCGCCCACTGCAGACCGATGTCCATTTCCCGGATGCGGGTGAAGGCCGCCTTGTGGTTCAGCCAGATCACGGCCAGATACAGGTAGGAGGCCGCGTAGGCCAGGTAGGTCGGCCACTCATCCAGCAGGCCGGCGAGCAGTCCGCCGGGCTCGGTCTCGGGGGGTCTGAGGTCCAGAACGAGGAGGGTGATGACGATCGCGATGACGGCATCGCTGAAAGCGACCGCACGGCTCGGATCCGAACGGGTGGCCTTGGCCTTCGGTGTGCTCATGCGGGCCTCGTGATCTCACTCCACTGCGACCCGCCGACGGACCAGCGGCCCGTCGACGGGTGCGCCATCGGTTCGGCTACGACCCCACGGTTGCGAGATCGGGGTGCAGGACGACCTTCGTCCAGCCGTCGTCACGGTCGTCGAAGTGCTCGTAGGCACGCGGCGCCTCCTCGAGGGCGAGCTCGTGGCTGACGATCCAGGACGGTGTGGCCTTCCCGCCGGCGATGAGGTCGCGCAGCTGGCGGTTGTATCGCTTCACGGGGCACTGACCGCTGCCGAGCTTCTGACCGCGGAACCAGAACTCACCGAAGTCGAAGGCGACCTTCCCCTGCTTCGCCAGTTCATCGGCGGCTCCCGGGTCCTGTGGGATGAATACCCCGACCACACCGATCTCGCCCGTGAAGCGAACCGACCTCACGAGTCGGTTCAGGGTGAGATTCGGGTCTTCGTTCCCGTCAGGGTCGTGAGCCTGATAGCCCACGCACTCGCAGCCGTTGTCGGCCCCGAGTCCCATCGTCATCTCGTTCACCGCCTCGACCGGGTCAACCTGGGAGTCGTCGATCGGGACCGCTCCGATCTCCTCCGCTTTCCGCAGCCGATCGGGGTGCCGGTCGACCACCATTACCTTTCCCGCGCCCTTCAGGATCGCGGAGTACGCGGCCATGCATCCCACCGGCCCCGCGCCGTAGATGACCGTCTGGTCGCCGGGCTTCACGTTCGCGAGTTCGGTGGCGTGGTACCCGGTGGGGAAGATGTCGGCGAGCATCACGTAGTCGGTCTGCTTCTCTTCGGCATCCTCGCCCAATCGCAGGCAGTTGAAGTCGCCCCACGGCACGCGGAGCAGTTCGGCCTGACCGCCGGCCCACGGGCCCATGTCGGCGAAGCCGTATGCGGCGCCCGCCCATTCCTGCTTGGGCTGTGCGGTCAGACAGTAGTTGGTGTAGCCGCGTTCGCAGTTCTTGCAATGGCCGCAGGCGACATTGAACGGCACCACGACGTAGTCGCCCACCTTCACCTTGTCGACTCCGTCGCCGACTTCGATCACCTGGCCCAGGTTCTCGTGCCCGAACCAGCGTCCGGTCTCGAAGTCGGTCCTGCCCTCGTACATATGCAGGTCCGAGCCGCAGATGTTCGTGGTGGTGATCCGAACGAGGACGTCCGTCGGGCGCTCGATACGGGCGTCCGGCACGTCAGTGACGCTGACTCTGCGCGGACCCTCATAGACGACAGCTCTCATTTCCTTACCCTTCCTCCGTGTGGTCGATGGACGGATGCCGGTGGCACAGGGCGCGGCATCCTGAATCTCGCTTCTCGTCAGGAATTGCCACCTCCTCTGTGTGGGGGATGCGGGAAGAGGTCCGCGGGAGGCCGTCTACGACGGGAACACCGGTCGCACGCAGGCGTCCTGCGCCGGGATGTGAGGATTCCCGTACGGGGGCGGGGAGGGGAGCGTGCGGCACGTGTTCATGATCAGTCCGAGGGGAACTCGGGGTTGAATCCGGCCATCATGGGTGCGTTCGGGAGATGACGACAGGGGGGTTCACAAACCCCCGCGGGCGGAGGACAATCCGCCGGCTCTGCTGAAGAGGGCGTCGATCAGGCGTGATCGCGGGCGAAGGCGGCGATCACGTCGCCCCGGGTGTCGCCGACCGCGCCGAACTCATCGCGCAGAGACGAGTCGAGCTCGTCGAGGGCGTCATCGAGGACGCTGCCGGCCACCCGGATGCTCTCCTGCGAAGACGCCGCGGCCGCCTCGGCGAGCGCCTGGGCGACCGGAAGGGCGTGACCCAGCGACGTCGGCTTCTCGCCCTCGCGGAAGTAGTAGGACTCAGGGCTCTGGCTCAGATCCACGCGCACGCTCGCGATCTGCTGAGCCACCGTGTGGATGACGCCGGATGCGCTCGCGGGGTCCATGCGATCGATGCGGTCGGGGTAATCCGCGCGGCCGAGAAGCGTCAGATAGAGCGCCGCGGATCGCCTGCGCGCCAGGGTGGGGAAGAGCTGGAGCAGCCAGGTCGCCCCTCCGGTCAGCAGAACGAAGCCGGTCACCGCCTGCACCGGTGAGAGCAGCCGGACGAACGGGTCGGCGGGGACAACCTCGCCGAATCCGAGGGTGGAGAGGGAGACCAACGAGAAATAGAGTGCCTCGAGGACATCGGGGTACCGGGCCGGATCGATCCCGTCGGAGTAGACGAAGCCGTCGGGCACGTGCGGAAGATAGATGAGCGCCCAGCCGACCGCCTGGATCAGCGCCCACGTGAACACGACGCTGATGGCGGCGAGCGGTCCGGATGCCGCCCGCACGCGGGAGCCGAACCGGGAGGTCACTGCCCAGATCCCGGCGACGATCGCCCGTGAAAGCCTGCCCCTCGCGTGAGGATGCACGAGCGTGAGGAAGATGTCGGAGAGTCCGTACACGACGACGGCGATTCCCGCGACCGTGCTGACAACGCTCCAGATCACGTTCTCACGCTACTCCCGCGGGCTCATCGTCGGACCGGCCGACGCACGACGGTGTAGTTCTCGTGCTCTTCGACGGCCTCGAAGGCTCGCGCGTCGAACATCGACCGGGGACCGCAGAACGACGCGGCGTCGCCGCTGCCTTCGGCTCGGCGCGGGTACCCCTCGACGAATCGTGCACCGCGCGTCTCACCGTCGGCAACCACGCGGTCGAGGAGGGCCGAGGACACCCCGTGGCGCCGGTAGGGCGGCGCGATGACGAAGCAGGACACGCCCACGACTGACTCGGGCGCTGGTCCGCCGGGGTCGACGTCGCTGTACTTCGCGTAGGTCGAGCGCTGCGACGCGTTGACCCACCCCACCGCCCGACCTTCGACGTATGCGAGGTAGCCGAGCGTCGCTCCCGATCGCAGTCGCTCGATCATCTCGGCGCGCACTTCGCGCCACGGCCGCTCGGGAACGTCGCCGGAGTGCGGATGCAGGCAATAGCACGAGCCCCAGTCGGGGTTGTCGGGGAACGCGTCGCGGTCGAAGAGGCCCAGCCAGTCGTCGATTCGGTCTTCCGTGACGGGATGGACGTCCACGCGGCCGATCGAGGGAAGCCGCTCGACGGGGCCGTCCGCTCGCTCCGACGCTTCCGCGAAATTGCGGGCCCACAGCCGCAGCTCCTCATCGAGGTAGGGCACGTCGTGCGTCCCGCGCACGTGCGCGAGGAGCTGTTCGGCGAGCGACTCGACATCCGTTCCATCGAACCTCGCGTCATTCTGGAAGCACTCGACCCACACGTCAGTTCCCTTCCGTGGACTGGCGTCCGCTCGTCATCCCTCCACACTACGAGCGGTGAATTGTCTCGGACGGGATTCGCACGCAACGCGACCTCGCGGGGTGGCATGAACCTAGCTAACCTGACGCGCATGATTCGGCGAGCCGCGCAAGCCCGCGCCTGGGTCGGGACGATCGTCTTTCTCGTCCTCGCACCCGGCATCGTCGCAGGGCTGATCCCTTGGCTCATCTCCCGCTGGCAGTGGCACGAGTGGGGCGCTGCAGTCTGGGTGATCGTGCCGATCGCCTGGATCCTGATCGCGGCCGGGGTGGCGTTCCTCCTGCACGCGTTCGCGTTGTTCGCACTGCACCAGGGAACCCCCGCCCCGGTGGCCCCGACTGAAAGCCTCGTCGTGACGGGGGTCTACCGGTTCGTCCGCAATCCGATGTACCTCGCGGTGCTTGCGATCATCCTCGGCCAGGTTCTGCTCTTCGGCGATGGGTGGCTGCTGCTCTACGCGGCCGTCGTCCTCATCGCAGTCGTCGCGTTCGTCAAGGGCTACGAGGAGCCGACCCTCACCCGCACCTACGGCGAGCACTACCTCGAGTACCGGCGCAACGTGCCGGGGTGGTGGCCGCGGCTCACACCGTGGCGCGGGGGGAACCCAGCCGGCGCCTAGGTCGTCTCGCGCACCACGAGAACCGCATCCGTCTCGGGTCCGGCGAGCGGGGGAGCGGAGCCGGTCGCGGCGCTCAGTGCGAGCTCGGCGAGATAGCGTCCCAGCCCGGCGTTGTCGACACGAACCGTCGACAGGGAGGGGACCACGAGGCGGGCGAGGGGCGTGTCGTCGTGGCCGACGATCGCAAGCGCCGCGGGCACTGCGATGCCTGCGCGCAGCGCGGCACCGAGCACGATGGCGGCGATGTCGTCGTTGTAGGCGACGACGCCGTCGACGCCGGCACCGATCCAGCGCTCGACCTCGGACGCGACGTTGGCTTCGGTGACGACGGAGTCGACGGCGAAGCCGGAGCCGCTCGTCGCGCGAAGCGTCGCGCTCGCGAGGTCACGGCGCTGCGAGACGAGCCCAGCGATGCGCGGGTCGGCGGAGGCGGCGAAAGCCAGACGTCTGCACCCGCGCGCGAGCAGATGCTCGACTTGCAGCCTGGGCCCCTCCGCGAATCCGAGGTCGCCGGATGCGCCCTCTTCACCGGCGGCCACCGGCGGGATGATCTGCTCCACCCCGCTGCCCCGGATCTCGGCCAGCTGCTGGGGGGTGAACGGCGCCATGCCGATGACGACGTCGGGGCGCAGCGTCTCCCACAGCGGCCGTGCGTGACCCCCCGGATGCGGTGTCATGGTGACGAGCGAGTAACCCGCCTCATCGAGGGCGAGGGATGCCTCATCCAGGTGCGTCCTCATGCTGTAGTCGAGCGGCCAGTCGGGGAGGACGAGCAGGATGATGCGGCTGCGGCCGCTCGCGAGCGCCTGCGCGGCGGTATTGGCGCGGTAGCCGAGGCGCTTCGCCTCCGCGAGCACGCGGTCGCGCGTGGCGGCGGGAATCGTCTGACCCGGGGTGTCATTGAGCACGAAGCCCACTGTCGCCCGTGACAGCCCGAGCGAGCGCGCGACATCCGCAGCGGTGACTCGCTTCGTCGTTGTTTCCGACACGGTTGACTCCTCAGACTTGCGCGCGCTAGTGACGGTAGCGTAGCATCCTGCATCAGTCACTAGCACGCGCTAGCAAACACCCGACGGCCAGCAGCATCACCCGACAATGGAGTCTTCCCGATGTCCCCGAGCAATGACGAGCCCCTCATCACGCCGCTTCCCGCGTCTGTTCCGGCACCGACCGTGAACGCTGTGGAACTCGATGAGGTCAGCCATCAGACCCCCGACCTGCCGAAGGTGGGCAGTCGCTACATCTGGTTCATGGTGCTGGCGCAGTTCGGCGTCTTCATGGCCTTCATCACTCCGTTGGCGATCTCGCTCACCATCCGCATCAACACGCTCGCCCCGGGGCATCCTGAGTACCTGGGCTTCGTCACGGGTGCCGGTGCGCTGTTCGTGATGCTCACCTCGCCGTTCATGGGCATCTGGAGCGACCGCACGCGCACCCGCATCGGTCGCCGGCGACCGTTCATGATCGGCGGGATGCTGGTGGGCGTGCTGTCGCTCGTCGTGATGGCGATCGCCCCCAACGTGCTGATCGTCGGCCTCGGCTGGGTGCTCGCCCAGTGGGGCTGGGGCACGACCCTCAGCAACCTGCAGATCTCCACGGCCGACCGGCTGCCGGAATCGCAGCGCGGCAAGGTCGCCGGCCTCACGAGCTTCGCGACGCAGATCGCCCCGGTGTTCGGCGTCGTGCTCGCTCAGTTCTTCACCGCCGACCCGCTGCTCCTCTTCCTCGTCCCCGGAGCCGTCGGCGTCCTGTTTGTCGTGCTGTTCGTCACTCTGGTGCACGAGGACGACAGCCGGACTCTGCCGAAGGACCCCATCACCGTCGGTCAGCTCCTGGCGAAGTACGTGTACAACCCCCGCAAATACCCCGACTTCTCGTGGAACTGGCTGGGGCGATTCCTCTTCTACACCGGCATCACGCTCAGCACGACCTATACGGCCTTCTTCTTCGCCGCCCGTCTCGGCATCAGCGTCGAGTCGGTCGCAGGCATCATCGCGTCCGTCAGCCTCGGCGGCATCCTCGCCGTCACCCTGGGCGCGATCGGCGGCGGGTTCCTGTCCGATCGCCTTCATCGCCGGAGGGTCTTCGTCCTCCTGGGCGGTCTCATCATGGCGGTCGGCATCCTCGTGCAGGCGTTCGCCGCCGATCTCGCGCTGCTGGTCATCGGGTCGCTGATCGCCTCCGTCGGTCTCGGATTGTTCGCCGCCGTGGACCAGGCGCTTCTGCTGGACGTGCTGCCCGAGCGAGAGACGGATGCCGGGAGGTTCATGGGGATCACCGGGTTCGCCACCTCGATCCCGCAGTCGATCGCCCCCCTCGTCGCCTCCGGCATCCTCCTCGTCGGCGTCACGGGGGAGGAGCGCAACTACACGCTCCTGTTCATCGTCGCCGCCGTGTCGGTGCTCCTCGCCGGCGCCGTCGTGCTCCGCATCAGTTCCGTCCGCTGACCGTCGTCGCCTCCAGGAGATCCCACGCATGTCCGTCACCGTCACGCCCGTCCGTTTCGAGCATCACCGCGCCGCGATCGGAATCGGCGATCCGAGGCCACGACTCTCCTGGGTCACGACCGAGGCGCCGGCGGGGTGGGCTCAGGCGGCCTACGAGGTCGAAGAGCGAGGCGGCGAGCTCGCGAAGGTCGAGAGCGCCGATTCCGTGCTCGTTCCCTGGCCTTTCGCACGCCTCGCCTCCCGCGAGCGTCGCGAGATCCGCGTACGAGTCCTCGATGCCGACGGCGTGCCGAGCGAATGGAGCGCGTGGTCGGCGGTCGAGGCCGGCCTGCTCGAGCCTGCGGACTGGGCGGCGCAGCTGATCGGCCCCGCGGACTCCTCGATCGCCTCCCCGCTCGTGCGCGGATCGTTCCGGGCCGCCGGCTCGTCGGTCGCGCGCGCCCGGGTGTACGCGACCGGTCACGGGCTGTTCCAGCTGGAGCTCAACGGCCGCCGGGTCGGCGACGACGAGCTGGCGCCCGGCTGGACGGCCTACGAGTCACGGCTGCGCTACCTCACCTACGACGTCACCGATCTCGTCCACTCCGGCGACAACGTGATCGGTGCGTGGCTCGGCGACGGCTGGTGGCGCGGGCATCTCGGCTGGGGCGGGAAGAAGGCGCTGTACGGCGACGACCTCGGCGTCCTCGTGCAGCTGGAGATCGAATACAGCGACGGCAGCAGGCAGACTGTCGCCACCGGGCCCGGATGGGTGTCGTCCGCCGGCCCGATCGTCTCCGCCGATCTGTACGACGGCGAGCACTTCGACGCTCGCCGGTTCGATCCGGCGTGGTCGACGCCCGGCTGCGACGCCAGCGAGTGGGCTCCGGTCGTGACCCGCGAGCTGGGAGACGTCGAGCTCGTCGCCCCCGACGGCCCGCCGGTGCGCGTCGTGGAGACGCGTGCCGTGGAGGAGGTCATCACGTCACCATCCGGGAAGACCATCCTCGACTTCGGTCAGAATCTCGTCGGCAGGCTGCGGCTGACGGTGCGCGGCGACGCCGGCACGGTCGTGACGCTGCGCCATGCGGAGGTGCTCGAGCGCGGCGAGCTCGCGATGGAGCCGCTGCGCGGTGCGAAGGCCACGGACACCTACGTCCTCGCGGGAGACGGCGTAGAGGCGTGGGCGCCGCGGTTCACGTTCCACGGGTTCCGCTACGCGGAGGTCACCGGATGGCCCGGCGAGCTCGACCCTGCCGACGTGACCGCCGAGGTCCTCCACTCCGACATGGAGCGCACCGGTTGGTTCACGACCGACGACCCGCTCGTGGACCGCCTTCACGAGAACGTCGTCTGGGGGATGAAGGGCAACTTCGTCGACGTCCCCACCGACTGCCCGCAGCGCGACGAACGGCTGGGGTGGACCGGAGACCTCCAGGTGTTCGCACCGACGGCGACCTATCTCTACAACGCGGCCGGCTTCCTCACCTCGTGGCTGAAGGACCTCGCTGGCGAGCAGCGCGCATACGGGGGCACCCCGATGGTCGTTCCTGCGGTCGTCACCGGGTACAGCGGACCGACGGCAGGATGGGCGGATGCCGCGACCGTCGTTCCCTGGGCGATCTACCAGGCCTACGGCGACCTCGGCGTGCTCGAGACCCAGTTCGACAGCATGGTCTCGTGGGTCGACGAGGTGACCGCCGCCGCGGGCGAAGACCGGATCTGGAGTGCCGGCTTCCAGTTCGGCGACTGGCTCGACCCCACGGCGCCGGCGAACCGGCCCGAGCAGGCGCAGACGTACCCGGAGATCGTGGCCACGGCGTACTTCGCCCGTTCCGCTCGAATCGTCGCCGACGCCGCCGCTCTGCTGGGCCGCGAGGCGGAGTCAGCCCGGTACGAGCAGCTGGCCGACGAGGTCAGGGCGGCATTTCACGGCGAGTACGTCTCCCGTTCGGGCCGCCTGCTGTCCGACTCCGCCACCGCGTACGCCCTCGCGCTGGTGTTCGACCTGATCGACGATGCCGAGGCGCGGCAGCGCGCCGCGGATCGGCTCGCCGAGATCGTCGCCGGCAACGGGTACAAGATCTCCACCGGATTCATCGGCACGCCGATCATCACCGATGCGCTCAGCGCCAACGGTCACGCCGACGTCGCCTACCGGCTCCTCCTGCAGACCGACGCGCCGTCATGGCTCTACACCGTGGAGCACGGCGCCACCACCATCTGGGAGCGGTGGGACTCGCTCCTGCCCGACGGCACGGTCAACCCCAGCGGCATGACCTCGTTCAACCACTACGCCTTCGGCGCCGTCGCCGACTGGATGCATCGCGTGGTGGCCGGTCTCGCCGCCGCTGCCCCCGGCTACCGCCGGCTCCGCATCGCCCCGCAGCCTCCCCGACGCGGCCTCACCTCCGCGATGGCGACGCTGTCGACTCCGTACGGCTCAGCGTCGGCCGGATGGGAGATCGCCGACGGGCAGATCCGCGTCACGGCGACCGTGCCGGTCGGGGTGAGTGCTGACGTGACGCTGCCGTCGGGCAGCTCGTTCACGGTCGGTGCCGGGGCGCACGAGTGGATCGAGCCGTTCGAGATCGAGCGGGACGTCGTTCATGTCTTCACCGTCGACTCGCGACTGGGCGATCTCATCGACAGCAAGCCGGCGATGGCTGTTTTCACCGGTGTCATCGCGAAGTGGGTGCCCGGTGCGGCCGAGCACATGACCGGCGGGCTTCGCGGGCAGGACGATGTGACACCGCGCCAGGTGACCGGGATGCTGCCCGATCCTGAGGGAGTACTGGCGGACCTGGAGCGCGGGTTCGCCGCCCTTGCCGCGGGTGAAGAGATCCCCGCGGACATCCTCACCTCCGAGGCGCTGGATGTCGACGACCCCGACCTGATCGCGAAGGCATCGCTCCTGTCCGGGCGCGACTTCTGGTCGACACGGGAGTCGGACGGCGTTCCTTCGATGGTCATGGTCGACGGCCCGCACGGAGTCCGCCGACAGTCCGGCACAGCGGACAATCTCGGGTTCAACGAGAGCCTGCCGTCGACCTGCTTCCCGACCGGCGCCGCGATGGGTTCGACCTGGGATCGCAGCCTCATGCGCGAGGTGGGCGCCGCCCTGGGCGCCGAGGCTCGGGCGCTCAGCGTCAACATGCTCCTCGGCCCGGCCATCAACATCAAGCGATCCCCGCTGGGCGGCCGTACGTTCGAGTACCTCTCCGAAGACCCGCTGCTGACCGGCGTCCTCGCCACCGAGTACGTGCACGGGGTGCAGTCCACCGGTGTCGGGACCTCGGTGAAGCACTTCGCCGTGAACAGTCAGGAGACCGATCGGATGCGAGTGAGCGCCGAGGTCGACGAGCGGACGCTCCGCGAGATCTATCTCCCCGCCTTCGAGCGGGTTGTGAAGAACGCCGCGCCCACGTCGGTGATGAGTGCGTACAACGCGATCAACGGAGTGTTCGCCTCGGAGAACCGGTGGCTGCTGACGGATCTCCTGCGGGATGAATGGGGGTTCGACGGCGTCGTGGTGTCGGACTGGGGAGCCATCAAGGACCGAGTGGAGGCTCTGCGGGCCGGGCTCGACCTCGAGATGCCGGGGACCGGCGACGATGGGACGGATGCCATCCTGACGGCCGTCCGCGAGGGTCGACTCGACCGCACCGTTGTCGAACGGGCTGCGAACAGGGTCGCAGCCCTCGCGCAGAAGACGCAGGCGCCCGACGACCCGCTCATCTTGGATGCGGACGCGCACCACGAGCTTGCACGGCGGGCCGCGGCATCCGGCATCGTCCTTCTTCGCAACGAGCATCAGACCCTCCCGCTCCGGCGCGGCCAGAACGTCGCGGTGCTCGGCGAGCTCGCGGCCGACCCGCAGTTCCAGGGCGGCGGCAGCTCGCACGTCAACCCGACTCGTCTGGACATCCCGCTGGAGCACCTGCGAACGGCGCTCGGCGCGGACGCGGTCTCCTACGCCCCGGGATACTCATCCACCGGCGAGTCGACGTCGCTCCGGGACGAGGCCGTCGATGCCGCGGCGGCCGCCGACGTCGCGGTGGTCTTCGTGGGACTGTACGAGAAGGATCAATCCGAGGGGTTCGACCGGACCACGCTCGACCTTCCGGAAGACCATGTCGCGCTCATTCAGGCGGTCGCCGGTCGCGCCGGCCGCACGGTCGTCGTCCTCTCGAACGGCGGCGTCGTCACGCTGGAGCCCTGGCACGACGCCGTCGACGCCATCGTGGAGGGCTGGGCTCTCGGCCAGGCGGTGGGGAGTGCTCTCGCCGACGTCCTCACCGGTGCGGTGAACCCGTCCGGGCGCCTGGCGGAGTCCATCCCGCATCGACTCGAAGACACTTCCTCTTTCCTGAACTTCCCGGGCGAGAACGAGGTCGTCCGCTACGGAGAAGGAGTGTTCGTCGGCTACCGGTACGACACGACGATCGGTCGTCCCGCGCGGTATGCATTCGGGCACGGCCTGTCCTACACGACCTTCGAACACGACGCCCTGCAGGTGTCGGCCACGGGGCCGGACGAAGCGGTCGTGCGTCTGACGGTCCGCAACAGCGGGAACGTGGCCGGCGCGGTGGTCGTCCAGGTCTACGTCGCGGGTGCCCCGGCAACGGTGCGCCGCCCGCGAAGGGAGCTCGCAGGGTTCGAGAAGGTCCAGCTCGAGCCGGGGGAGTCGCGCATCGTGGAGATCGCGCTGGATCGTCGGGCGTTCGCGTACTGGGATGTCGTCAAGGACAGGTGGTGGGTGCAGCCGGGATCGTACGGTGTCGAGATCGGTCGGTCCTCGGCCGACATCACCACGGCGGTGAGCGTCACTCTGGAAGGCGATCAGGACCGGCCGGAGGCCCTCACACTCGAGTCGACCGTCGGTCAGTGGTTCGGCCATCCGGTCGTCGGTCCGGCGCTCATGCAGGCGATGATGGCCAATGCCACCCCCGAGCAGCTGGCCGCGGCGGAGGACAACGGCAACATGCTGAAGATGGTCGAGTCGATGCCGATGGGGCAGTTCGCCCGCTTCCCCGGCGTCGAGATCCCCGACGCCGCCCTCGATCAGCTGGTCGCGCTCAGCCTGTCCTAGGAGGGAAGCGGAGCCCAGGCGTCTTCGATCGGAACCTCACGCCCGAGCACGTTCTCGGCGGCACGGTGGCCGGAGAACATCGCGGCGGGGACCGTCGCCGGATCGTCGGTCCACGTCGCCTCCCCGGCGAGGTGCAGCACGCCGCCGATCGGGGTGGCCAGGGTGTCGTGGTCCTCGGTCGTCGAGCCGACCGTCATGTAGGCGTACGAGCCGCGCGAGAACGGGTCGTCCTGCCAGTCGGTGACGTGCACGTGGGTCGGCTTCGGGACGCGGTCCCCGTACAGTCGCCGCAGCTGCTCCAGCACGGACGCGACGATGCGCTCCTCGGACCAGTCGAGGGTCTCCACCGCCGCAGGACCCGCGGCGAAGGTCAGCAGCGTCGGCTCGCCGTGGAGCGCGGTGAGGTCGTACCAGGAATGCCACCAGCGACCCTCGGGGCCCTGCTGGCGGATCACGTAGACGTCGTCGTCCCAGAACTTCTCGGCGAACCGCAGGAACACCTTCTCGAACGCATTCATCCTGAGACGCCCGAGTGCTCCGGCGACGGGCTCGGGCAGCGGCGGCTCGATCACGAACTCGTCCGACTGCAGTACCCCGACCGGCACGGTGACGATCGCGGAGTCGGCGCTCACGGTGCCGTAGTCGGTCTCGATGACGACCCCCTCCGCGGTCCACGCGACGCGCGAGACGACGTGCGTGAGGCGGACGTCGAGACCCTCGGCGAGCCGTCGGGGAAGGATGTCGTACCCGTCGGGGAAGACGACCTCGTCGCCGTCGATGGAGTCGTCGTCGAGGCCGTGCGCCGCGAGGTCGTCGATCCACGCGCCGTACTGCTCCTCGGAGCGGTGCTCTAGGTACTCCCGCACCCGCTGGGTGCGCTCGGCCTCCCACCCCTGCGCGGCCAGAGCCTGCTCGGTCACGTCGCGGTACGAGGCATCCGGAGCCGACTCCGCGATCACGTCGAGGAGGGTGGCGTCCACGGCGTGGATGTCGGCCACGTAGCGGGCAGCCGCCTCGTCGGAGAGCCGCACGCCGTCGGGACCGTAGTGCGCGATCGGGCGGCTGTCGGGCTGGTAGCCGCCGACGGTGAACTCGAGCGTGCGCATGCCGAAGGCCTCGGCGGCCTCGGCCACGGGTGAGCCGATCACGCCGTGGATCCAGGAGGCACCCATGTCGGTCGCGCGCCCCAGCCGGTGGTCGGTGGAAACCCGCCCGCCGACGCGGTCGCGCGCGTCGAGCACGAGCACCCGCCGGCCCTGGCGGGTCAGCAGCCGGGCGGCCGTCAACCCGGCGACCCCGGCACCGACGACGATCGTGTCGAAATGCTCCATCGGCGACCTCCGCTGCTCGCGCGCCCCGCGGCGCACTCCCGACCCTACCGAGCGTCAGCGAGGGCTTCCGACCTCCTGCGTGCCGATGACGGAGAGCAGCTGCAGCTTGTCGTGGCTTTCCGTCCCGGGCGTCGCCGTGAGGACGAGCAGCGTCTGACCCTGCTCCGGATCGAGCAGGATCTGGCACTGCATCTCCATGATGCCGACCTCGGGATGCTGCAGCCGCTTCTCCCGCGGGTGCGTCGAGCGCACCTCGTGCGCCTCCCACAGCTCGGAGAATTCAGGGCTCTCCTCGAGCAGCGAGCGCACCATCGCACCTGCGCGCGAGTGCGGTCCGTGCTTCGCGTAGACGGTGCGGATGTCGCCAGTGAATGACCGCGAATGCATCTCGTGATCCTCGGCGGGGTAGACGTCCCGAGTTCCGGGCTCGAGGAACCACCGGTAGCCCACGCTGCGACGATAGCCCTCGAAGCGGGTCTCGTCGCCGAACAGCGCCCGCGCCGCCGGCGTCTGGGCGAGGGTCTCGCCCAGCTCGGTCATCACCTGGGCGGGAGTGTCGGCCAGCCGGTCCAGCACCCGCATGAGGCCGGGGGAGACGTGCTCGCTGCGCAGCGCCCGCGCCGGCGCGGTGTGGCCGGCGAGCCGGAACAGGTGGTCCCGCTCCTCGAGCGTGAGCCGCAGACCGCGCGCAATGGCGGCGAGCATCTGCTTGGACGGCTGCGGCCCTCGGCCCTGCTCGAGGCGGCTGTAGTAGTCGGCCGACATGTCGCACAGCGCGGCGACCTCTTCGCGGCGGAGCCCCGCGGTTCGGCGGCGCGGGCCGCGTCGCAGACCGACGTCCTCCGGCTGCAGCGCGGCGCGGCGACGCCGGAGGAAGTCGGCGAGCTGATCTCTGTCCACGCTTCGAGTCTGCGTCATGAGCAACCGCCCAGCCAGGGATCGACGATCCCCGTCTGGATCACACGGCCACCCGCACGCCTGTCAGGCGCTGCGACATCTCCCACACCCGCCGGGCTTCGGCTTCGTTCTGCAGCCGCGAGTAGAGGCACTGCTCGGCCGGGGGCCCGCTGAGGTGCCGGAAGCCGCTGGGTCCGTACATCCGGCCGCCGCGGGCATCGGGATCGGCCGCCGCGTACACGGCCGACAGCGCGGCCGACGCGGGCGTCCCGAACAGGAGGCCCCGGCGCGACATCGCCCGGATGAACCGCACGGCGGCGGTGTCGTCGGGCCTGCCCATGCCGGGCTGGGCCGCCAGGAGGTTCGTCGGGGTCACGCCCGGGTGCGACAGGTTGCTGCGCAGACCCCAGCCCGCGGCATCCGATCGCCTGTGCAGCTCGGTCGCGAAGAGGCCGAACGCGATCTTCGACGAGCTGTAGGCCTTCATCGCGTCGTAGCTTCGCTCCCAGTCGAGGTCGTCCCAGTTGATCGCGCCCTGGTCGGCCGCGACGCTGACCTGGCTCGTCACGTGCGCCCGGCCCGCGATGAGCAGCGGGAGCAGCTGCGCGACGAGCGCGAAGTGGCCGAGGTGGTTCGTGGCGAGCTGGAGCTCGTGGCCGTCCGGCGAGAGCTGGCGCGTCGGCGGCGTCATGATGCCCGCGTTCGCGATGAGGATCTCGATCGGCCGGCCCTCGTCGACCATCGTCGCGGTGAAGGCGGTCACCGACTCCAGGGAGGCGAGATCGAGGGAGAGGACCCGGATGCCGGCGTCCGGCGTCCGCTCGCGGATGCGCCCGGCGGCGGCCTCGCCCTTCGCGCGGTTGCGAACGGGGAGGACGAGGGCGGCGCCGCTGCGGGCGAGGCGGGCGGCGATCTCGAATCCGACGCCGTCGCTCGCTCCAGTCACCACGGTGAGACGGCCGGAAAGGTCGGGGAGGGGGATGTCGATGTTCTTCGGCATGAGGGCTCCTGTCTGCTCGGATGCGTGACTCCAGCGTGCGGGAGCAGCCGCGCGGCATTCAGGGCGCGCTCACCCTGGGACCGCCGATCCCTGTCTCGGCACCTGTCCTGAATCACAGCCGGCCCGCGCGCGCAACCGCCTCGGCCCGGGCATCGGTCTCTTCTACGGTCGAAGCACATCGAGCGAGGAGGCGGACGGATGTCGCGAAACGTCAGGGAGCTGAACTGCACCCCGGAGGACGTCTTCCGGGTGCTGGGGAACGGATGGCTCTATCCGTCGTGGGTGGTCGGTGCCTCGCGCATGCGGGAGGTCGACGAGTTCTGGCCGGCCACCGGCACGCGGCTGCACCACTCGTTCGGGGTCTGGCCGTTCCTCATCGACGACAGCACCGAGATCGAGTCCTGCATCGCCCCGCGTCAGCTCGTGATGCGTGCACGCGGATGGCCGATCGGCGAGGCGCGCGTGACGATCGACGTCAAGCCGCGCGGTGACGGCTGCGTCGTGCGCATCCAGGAGGAGGCGGTGGCCGGGCCCGGGCGGTATGTGCCCGAGCCGATCATGGATGCGTTCCTGCACTGGCGGAATACGGAGACGCTGCACAGACTGGCGTACCTTGCTGAGGGGACGTCATCGCGCCCGCTCGACGAGACGACCGCGGGGGCAGAGGGCGTCGCGAGCGGAGAGGATGCGACCACGACGTGAGCCGGACCGGCAGTGACCTCGACGCGGTGGTCGTCGGCGCGGGCCCCAACGGGCTTGCCGCGGCCGTCACGCTCGCGCGCTCCGGCCTGCGGGTGCGCGTCTACGAGCGCGCAGATCAGCCAGGCGGGGGAGCGGCCACCCGCGAGTTGACGCTGCCGGGGTTCCGCCACGACGTCTGCTCGGCGGTGCATCCGCTCGCCTTCGAGTCGCGGTTCTTCCGCGAGTTCGGCCTGCGCGATCGCGTGGAGTTCGTCACGCCCGACCTGTCGTACGCGCACCCCCTCGACGGCGGGCGGGCGGCGCTCGCGTACCGCGACCTCGCCCGGACCCGCGAGGGGCTCGGCCGCGACGGGGCATCCTACGAACGGATCATGCGCCCCCTGGTGGAGCGGTCGACGCAGGTCGCCGACTTCACGGGCGGGTCGCTCCTGCGGATCCCCGGCGATCCGGTCACCGCGGTGTCGTTCGGCCTGCGCGCGCTGGAGCAGGGCGGTCCGGCGTGGAACGCTCGGTTCCGCGAGGAGGCCGCACCCGCCCTGATGACGGGCGTCGCCGCGCACACGATCCTGTCGCAGCCGAGCATCGCGGCCGCGGGCGCCGGCCTCGCTCTCGGCGCCTACGCTCACGCGCGCGGCTGGCCGATCCCCCTCGGCGGCAGCCAGGCGATCGTCGACGCGATGGGGGACGACCTGCGCGCCCTCGGCGGCGAGGTCGTGCTCGAGCGCGAGGTCG
>NZ_JAYRDE010000027.1:0-29305 GCF_041909575.1 Microbacterium sp.
CGGTCGCTCAGTTCGCCGTGCCCGTCGTGGTCACCATCGGCGCCGGGGCGACGATGAACGTCTCGCTCGCGGGCTGGATGTGGATTCCCCTGATCCTCGTCGCGATGTGGGGGGCGTGGCGGTACATGGACAACCTGTCGTCGGCCAAGGCGGACTTCGCCGGCTCGGCCGCCGCGCTGCGCGAGCCGCACCTGTGGGTCATGTCCCTGCTGTACATCGGCACGTTCGGCTCGTTCATCGGCTTCGCCAGCGTCTTCCCGAAGCTGATCGCCGACCAGTTCCCGGCGTTCTCGACCTTCCAGGTCGGCCAGGCCGCCGTCTCGCTCGCCTTCCTCGGCGCGCTGGTCGGCTCCCTCGCGCGGCCCTTCGGCGGCCGGCTGGCCGACCGCTTCGGCGGTGCGCGCGTGACGGTCGGCGCCTTCGCCGTCATGGCGCTCGGCGCGCTGTCGCTCATCTGGACGCTGCCGCTGCAGAGCTTCTGGGTCTTCCTCGCCTGCTTTCTCGTGCTGTTCGCGGCGACCGGCATGGGCAACGGCTCGACCTATCGGATGATCCCCAGCATCTTCGCCGCACGTGGCCTCGCGACCGGCGCTCTTCCGGGCACCCCGGCCGGGATCAAGGTCCAGCGCAAGGCCGCGGCCTCTCTCGGACTGATCTCGGCTATCGGCGCCTACGGCGGCTTCGTCGTGCCCCAGGTGCTCAACGCGTCGCAGCTGGCGACCGGCGGGTACACCGCGGCGTTCTACGGCTTCGTGGCCGCGTACGTCGGCCTGATGGCGCTGACGGTCCTCGTCTACGTCGTTCCGCGCCGCTCGCTCGCGCAGCAGCGCATCTGACCGCCTCCGACAGAACGGCCGCACCCCACGGGTGCGGCCGTTCTGTCGTGCGTGCACGGGACCGGGGTGAATCCAGCCGGAGATTCCCGCACGCCAGCCGACCGCGGGCACCGTGACACGGCAGATCTCCCCCCGGTTTGACCGAGCGCCGATCAGTAGACGTCACGGACGTAGCGCTTCTGCGCGACGAGAGACTGCTTGTAGTCGGCGGCCGCCTCGGCCGACAGCCCGCCGTGGCGCTGCGCGATGGTCTCGAGCGTGTCGTCCACGTCCTTGGCCATGCG
Source organism: Microbacterium sp. (assembly GCF_041909575.1). GTDB lineage: Bacteria > Actinomycetota > Actinomycetes > Actinomycetales > Microbacteriaceae > Microbacterium. The sequence goes on from NZ_JAYRDE010000027.1 coordinate 1,121, forward strand.
GCTCGCGTCACCGCACACGTACACGTGCGCGCCGTCCTGCAGCCAGCGCCAGAGCTCGGCACCGTGCTCGACCATGCGGTCCTGCACGTAGATCTTCTGGCGCTGATCGCGGGAGAATGCCAGGTCGAGCCGCGTGAGGAAGCCGTCCTCGTGCATGGCGCGGAGTTCGTCCCGGTAGTAGAAGTCGGTGGCGGCGTGCTGCTCGCCGAAGAACAGCCAGTTCCTGCCGGTGTGGCCGTCGGCCCGCCGGTCGTGGAGGAACCCGCGGAACGGTGCGATTCCCGTGCCCGGGCCGATCATGATGATCGCAGCGTCGGGGTCCGCCGGCGGGCGGAAGTGCGGCGACTTCTGCAGGAAGATCGGCGCCGGCGCCTCCGTCGCCGCATCGGCCAGGAACGTCGAGGCGACCCCGCCCCGGCGCCGGCCGGCCTCCGTCTCGAAGCGCACCACCGAGACCGTCAGCTGCACTTCGTCGGGGCTCGTCTTCGGGCTCGACGAGATCGAGTACTGGCGGGGCTGCAGGCGCTTGAGGACCGGCATCCACTCTTCGGCCTCCGCGTGCACGGGGAAGTCGCGCAGCAGGTCCGCGGCGTGCATGCTCCACAGGTACTGCTCGAGCCGTCCCTTGTTCTCGCGACGCAGCAGCGTGGTCAGTGCGGTGTCAGCGGTGCGCTCGGCGACGAAGGAGAGCAGGTCGGGGGTGATGCGGGTGATGTCGAGCCGGGTCGCGAGGGCGTCGTCGAGGAAGCGCTCCTCGCCGTCGAGATCGACCACCTCGCGCGCACGCAGACCGGTCGCCTCGAGCCACTCCTCGACCACCACCGCCGAGTTCGGCGCCACGACGCCGAGCGAGTCGCCCGCCTCGTAGGCGACGCCGGAGGCGGTCAGCTCGAAGCCGAACTGCCGCACCTCCTTGGCTGAGCCGGGTCCGCTCAGGAGCGTGTTCGTCACCAGCGACGCCCGTACCGGATTCGCGCGCGTGAAGAGCCGCCGGGTCGCGGGCGGCGCGGCCGCGGCCCCGGCCCCAGCCCCGGCCGCGGCCCCGGCGCCGAGGGTCGCGATGACCTGCTCGAGCCATGCCGCCGCCGGCTCCTCATAGTCCGGCTCGCAGTCCACGCGCGGCAGGAGCGCCGTCGCGCCCAGCGCGCCGAGGCGCTCGTCGATGCTGCGCCCGTGGCCGCAGAAGTCGTCGTAACTCGGGTCGCCGATCGCGAACACGGCGTAATCGAGGTCGGGGAGCGCAGGCACCGCATCGCCGCTCAGCTCGCGCCACAGGCCGGCAGCGTTGTCCGGCGGACCGCCGTCGCCGAAGGTGGAGGTCACCACGAGCAGCCGCCTGACCGCGGCAAGGTCGGCGAGCGACATGTCGACCATGCTGACGGAGCGGGCAGGGATGCCGCGGGCCGTGAGCGTCGCGGCGCACGTGGCGGCCACGTCCTCGGCGTTGCCGGTCTGCGAGCCCCACAGCACGGTCACCTCTCCCGCGGCCCCTCCGGCGGTCGCCGCTCCGACCGGAACACGCGAGTACAGGCCGGCCAGCACCCCGTCGAACCACGCCCGCGCGGCCGTACCCAGGGGCGCCGACTCCGGGAGAACCGGCACGAACCCGACCTCCAGGGGTGCGGCCTCGAGGGCGGTGAGGAATCCCGACACGTACGCGCCCTCGGCCTCGGTGAGCGCCGGAGGCGCCTGAGGGCGGGCGAGGGCCGCGCGCAGCGCCTCGCGCGCGGCGGGGAGCGGCATCCGCTCGGCGTCCTGCGGAGCCGGCCCCACTCGCCGCACGGCGACGGCGGCGTACTTGAACTCCGGCTGCAGGGACGCGGGGTCCACCGCGTCGCTGGTGACGGCGTTGACGGTGAGGTACTCGCCGTGCTCGTCGTTCCAGTGGAACGGCGCGAAGAGGCACCCGGGTCGCACGCGGTCAGTGACGACGGCGGGAAGCACGACCCGTCCGCGCCGCGAGGAGATCTCGACCAGGTCCCCGGCGGCGATCCCGTGGGCCTGGGCGTCAGCGGGATTGACCTCGACGAAAGGGTCTGGGTGGAGCTTCACGAGCTTGCCGATCTTGCCGGTCTTGGTCATCGTGTGCCAGTGGTGCTGCAGCCGACCGGTGTTGAGGATCCACGGGAAGTCGTCGTCCGGCAGCTCCTTCGGGCCCAGGTGCGGGCGTGCGAGGAACTGCGCGCGGCGGGAGGGGGTCGCGAACGCCAGTCGGGGCACGGTCCCGTCCGCGGCGCGGTGCGGCGTCTGGCTCACGCCGTCGTTCACGTAGCGGATCGGATGCCGCGCCTCCGCGTCGTCGGGCGGCGCCGGCCATTGCACGGGTCCGCTGCGGAGGCGGTCGTAGCTGACGCCGCGCACGTCCCACCCGGTCCGCGGGTTCCAGAAGCGCCGGATCTCGTCGAAGACCTCCTCGGAGCTCGCGAACGCGAAGCCCTCGTCGAAGCCCATCGCCCGTGCGACGAGGCAGATCGTGAGCCAGTCCGGCAGCGCGTCGCCGGGCGGCTCGATCGCGCGCGGCACCAGCGTCATCGTCCGGTCGCTGTTGACCATGACGCCCTCGGACTCCACCCACAGCGTCGCGGGCAGCAGGATGTCCGCGTATGCGTTGGTCGCCGTGTCGGTGAAGACGTCCTGCGCGATGACGAGCTCTGCGGCCTCCAGCCCCTCGATCACCGTGCGCCGATTGGCGACGGAGGCGACGGGATTGGTGCAGATGATCCAGGCCGCCTTGATGTCGCCCGCCGCCATCGAGCGGTACAGGTCGATCGTCCCCGACCCCGCCTCGGCGCGGATGGACCCCGGCTCGATCCCCCAGACCTCCTCGACGAAGGCGCGGTCGTCCGCATCGAACACCGCGCGCTGGCCCGGGAGCCCGGGACCCATGTAGCCCATCTCGCGTCCGCCCATCGCGTTGGGCTGTCCGGTGAGCGAGAACGGCCCGCTCCCGGTGCGGCAGATCGCACCGGTCGCGAGGTGGAGGTTGCAGATCGCGTTGGTGTGCCAGGTGCCCTGCGTGGACTGGTTGAGACCCATGGTCCACAGCGTCATCCACTCGCCCGCCTCGGCGATCCAGCGCGCGGCGGTCCGGATGTCGGCGACGTCGAGTCCGGTGAGCTTCGCCACGCGGTCCGGTCCGTAGTCGTCGAGGAACGCCGGCATCACCTCCCACCCGTCGGTGTGCTCGGCGATGAACGCGGTGTCGATCGCCCCCTCGGCGACGAGGAGGTGGAGCAGTCCGTTGAGGAGCGCGAGGTCGGTCCCCGGCCGGATCGGCAGATAGAGGTCGGCGCGGTCCGCGGTGGCCGTGCGGCGCGGGTCCACCACGATGAGCCGAGCCCCCTGCTTCAGGCGGTCGGCCATCCGCAGGAAGAGGATGGGGTGGCAGTCGGCCATGTTCGAGCCGATGACGAAGAACAGGTCCGCTGCGTCGATGTCCTCGTACGAGCCGGGCGGGCCGTCGGCGCCGAGCGACTGCTTGTAGCCGGTGCCCGCCGACGCCATGCACAGCCGTGAGTTCGACTCGATGTGCAGGCCCCGCAGGTACCCCTTGACGAGCTTGTTCGAGAGGTACTGCGCCTCGATCGACATCTGGCCCGACACATACAGGGCGACGGCATCGGGGCCGTGCTCGTCCACGATCTCCCGCAGGCGCCGGCCGGCCTCGGCGATCGCCGTGTCGTGGGGCACGGGGACGGCATCCTCGCCGCGCGCCGGTCGCATCGCGGCCGTCGACATGCGGCCGGGCGCGTGCATCAGGTCGACGTGCGTCGCACCCTTGGTGCAGAGCCTCCCGGCGTTCGCCGGATGGGCCTTGTCGCCCACCGCCTTGGCGAGCGTCCGTCCGTCCGAGGTCGTGACGGTGATGCCGCAGCCCACGCCGCAGTACGAGCACGCGGCGCGCAGCTCCGTCGCGGGCGCGCCTGTGGCGGGCACCGCGGAGCGCGCGATCGTGGCCATGCCCCGATGATCGCCGAGCGATGTTCCACGCCGTCGCGCGCGGTGTTACCGGCGCATCACATCGACCTCACGCCGCAGTGGCGAGGACAGTGAGCGGATGCCGCGGCTCAGGCCTCGTCCGCGGGCTCGCCGGTGTGCGGCTCCGCCGCCCCGGACTCGGCGGCCTCATAGGCGGCGGCCTCATCGGCGTCGCCGTCCTCGGCGTCGTCGCCCGGGATCTCCTCGAACAGACCGGCCGGCGGGGTCACCACGACGCGACCTCCGGCGATGTCGACCTCGGGGACGATCGCCTTGACGAACGGCACCAGCACCTCGCCGGATTCGCCGTGCGCGGCATCCGTCTTCGTCTGCACGATGAGCAGATCCTGCGCGGGCATGTGATCGACGCGGATGACCCGGCCCACCGAGACCCCGTCGCGGACGACGTCGAGACCGACGAGCTGGTGGTCGAACCAGGCGTCGTCCTCGGTGGGTGCGGCCTGGGTGTCCTGGTCGATCCAGAGGATCGCGCGGATGAGCTCCTCGGCGGCGCTGCGATCGTCGACCCCGTCGAAGAACGCGACGGGGTGGCTGTTCATCCAGCGGAACTCGCGCACCGTGAGCGTCTTGCCGTGCCACGGCGAGGACGCCGGCACCTGGAGGGTGAAGGTGGCGCCGGGCTCGAATCGGCCCTCGGGATCGTCGGTGTAGAGCTCGAGCTTGATCGCGCCTTTGAGGCCGTGGGCCTTCACCAGGCGCCCGACCCGCAACTGGGTGCGGCCGGACGGCGGGACGGCCTTCGCTGCGGCATCCGGGGTCTCGCCGGGCTGGTTCGTGTCGCCTGTCACCTCAGTCGTCCGCGACGTCGACGCGGACGCGCCTGCCGTCGGCGAGCGCGTTGATGAGGGTGCGCAGGGCTTTGGCCGTGCGGCCGCCGCGCCCGATCACGCGACCCCGGTCATCGGGGTGGACGTGGACCTCGAGGACGTCGCCTCGCGGCGACGTGGACGAGTCGATGCGCACGGCGTCGGGGTGATCGACGATCCCCTTGACGACGTGCTCGAGCGCGGCGGCCAGCAACGGATTACTCGGCGGACTCGGCGGCCTCGTCGGCCGCGTCGGTCGCCTCGTCGGCGGGAGCCGCGACGGGCTCCTCGGCCTTCTTCTCAGCCTTGGGCTTGACGACCGACTTCTTGGAGGAGTCGATCTCGAAGGGAGCCTTCTCCTCGCGTGTCTTCACGGTCGAGACCGCGTTCGCGTCGCCCTTGAACTTGCCCCAGTCGCCGGTCAGCTTGAGGAGGACGAGCACCTGCTCGGTCGGCTGCGCGCCGACGCTCAGCCAGTACTGCGCACGCTCGGAGTCGACCTCGATGAACGAGGGCTGCTCGGTCGGGTGGTACTTGCCGATCTCCTCGATGACACGACCGTCGCGCTTGGTGCGCGAGTCGGCGACGACGATGCGGTAGTAGGGCGCGCGGATCTTGCCGAGGCGCTTGAGACGGATCTTGACAGACACGATTCTCCTGAATGTGTGGGAAGTGAACGAACTGGTCGCCTGGAGCGTGGGGTGCACACCCGGCGGAAGCTCTGAGGAGGACCGCCCCGCTGGATAGAGGGTCGAGCAGGTGATCCGACCCTCTATTCTGCCAGATGACTCACCGTGCCGCGAACCACCCGTCACGGCGGGGGCGCATGCCAGACTGTGGCAATGACGGTGCCCTTCGCGACATCCGCCCGCTCCTCCGTCGGGCTCGAATGGGAGCTCATGCTCGCCGATGGCGAGACCGGCGACCTGGTCCCCCGTGCCCCCGAGGTCCTCGCCGACCTGGAAGAGCGCACCGCGCTCGAGCGGTACACCGTCACCGGCGAGCTGCTCACGAACACCGTCGAGGTGACCAGCGGCATCGGCGACACCGTCGCGGCCGCCGTCGACGACATCGCCGACGCGATCGCGGCCGTCCGCACCGAGACGACGCCGCTCGGCGTCGAGCTGCTGTGCGCGGGGAGCCACCCCTTCGCGCAGTGGTTCGAGCAGGAGGTCACCGACAAGACGAGGTACCACAAGCTCATCCAGCGCACTCAGTGGTGGGGCCGGAACATGATGATCTGGGGCATCCACGTGCATGTCGGCGTCGATGACGTCAACAAGGTCTTCCCGATCATCAACGCCCTGGCGGTCTACCTCCCCCACCTTCAGGCGCTGTCCGCGTCCAGCCCGTTCTGGGCCGGAGAGCGCACCGGCTACGCGTCGAACCGGTCCCTCGTCTTCCAGCAGCTGCCGACGGCGGGCCTGCCCTGGCCGCTGGAGAACTGGGCCCAGTTCGAGGGCTATCTCGACGATCTCGTGGGCACCGGCGTGATGGAGGATGCGACGGAGGTGCGGTGGGACATCCGTCCCGCACCCCGATGGGGCACGATCGAGGTTCGTGCGTGCGACGGCATGTCGACGCTTCCCGAGCTGGCCGCCGTCGCCGCGCTGGTCCAGACGCTCGTGGAGCACTTCTCGCGCGAGCTCGACGAAGGCCGCGACCTGCTGACGCTGCAGCCGTGGTTCGTTCGCGAGAACAAGTGGCGGGCCGCCCGCTACGGGCTCGACGCCCGGATCATCGTCGATCGCGAGGGCACGCAGGTACCCGTGACGGAGCACCTGCGAGAGACGCTCGAGCGGCTCTCCGACATCGCCGTCGAGCTGAAGTGCTCTCGCGAGCTCGCCGGCATCGAGACGACGCTGAACCAGGGCGCGAGCTACGCCCGTCAGCTTCTGGTGGCGGATGCCGCGGACGGCGACCTGCGCGAAGTCGTGCGCCATCTCATCCGTGAGTTCCGCTCCGGCCCCACGCTGCGGGAGCACCTCGCCGTCACCGGTTAGCCGCGGCCGCAGCATCCGTCATCGCCTCGAAGGCGGCGTGTGTCGCTGAGCTCAGGCGATTCGACGGGTTCAGGCGGGAACGCAGCGAACGAGCCTGATCTCGTCGAATCGCCTGATCTCCTCGACTCACGCGCCACCGCCCCGCCCGCAGCACCTGCGCGACGGCGCGAGGCTCAGCCCTTGCCGAGCAGCTTCTGCAGCTCGGCGAGGTCGGCTTCGCTCGGAGTGCCCGTGGCGCCGCCGCCGAGTCCGAAGCCGGATCCGGTGGGAGCCGTGGTGGCGGATGCCGCGATCCCGGCGTTCTCGGCTGCCCGCTTGGCCGGGTTGCCCGAGCGCGAGCCCTTGGCCTTCTGCTGCTTGCCGCGCTTGGCCGATGCTCCCGGACGTCCGCCGCCCGGGATGGGACCCATGCCGGGGATGTTCGGCACACCGCCGCGCGCGACGGTCTTCATCATCTTCGCGGCCTGATCGAAGCGCTGGACGAGCTGGTTCACGTCGGTCACGGTCATGCCGGAGCCGCGGGCGATGCGCAGACGCCGCGATCCGTTGAGCACCTTGGGGTTGCGACGCTCCCCCGGCGTCATCGAGCGGATGATCGCCTCGGTGCGGTCGATCTCGCGCTCGTCGAAGTTCTCGAGCTGGTCCTTCATGGAGCCCATGCCGGGGAGCATCCCCAGCATCTTCTTCATGGAGCCCATCTTCTTCATCTGCTGCATCTGCTCGAGGAAGTCCTCGAGTGTGAAGCTCTCGGTCGCGAGCTTCTCGGCCATCTTCATGGCCTCTTCCTCGTCGAAGGCCTGCTGGGCCTGCTCGATGAGGGTGAGGATGTCGCCGAGATCCAGGATGCGCGAGGCCATGCGGTCGGGGTGGAAGGCCTCGAGGTCGTCGAGGCCCTCGCCGGTGGACGCGAAGATGATCGGGCGTCCCGTGACCGACGCGACCGAGAGGGCCGCACCGCCGCGCGCGTCGCCGTCCAGCTTGGACAGCACGACGCCGGTGAAGTCCACGCCGTCCTGGAAGGCCTTGGCCGTGTTGACGGCATCCTGCCCGATCATCGCGTCGATGACGAACAGCACCTCGTCGGGATCCGTCGCCTTGCGGATGTCCGCGGCCTGCTTCATCAGCTCGGCGTCCACGCCCAGCCGGCCCGCGGTGTCGATGATCACGATGTCGTGCTGCTGGCGACGTGCGAGCTCGACGCCGTCCTTCGCGACCTTGACCGGGTCGCCGACGCCGTTCCCCGGCTCGGGCGCGTAGATCGCGGCCCCGGCGCGCTCGGCGACGACCTGCAGCTGATTGACGGCGTTCGGGCGCTGGAGGTCGGCGGCGATGAGGAGCGGCGTGTGGCCGTCCTTCTCGAGCATCTTCGCGAGCTTGCCGGCGAACGTCGTCTTTCCCGAGCCCTGCAGGCCGGCGAGCATGATGACGGTCGGCGGGTTCTTGGCGAACTGCAGCCGGCGCTGCTCGCCGCCGAGGATCGCGATGAGCTCCTCGTTGACGATCTGCACCACCTGCTGGGCGGGGTTCAGCGCCCGGTTGACCTCGTCACCCAGCGCGCGCTCGCGCACCTTCGCGGTGAACTCCTTGACCACCGGCAGCGCCACGTCGGCGTCGAGCAGGGCGCGCCGGATCTCGCGGACGGTGCCGTCGACGTCCGCGGGCGTGAGCTGCCCCTTCTTGCGGAGGTTGCGGAAGGTCTCGGTGAGCCGGTCGGAGAGGGTGCCGAAAGTCGCCATGATCCCCCGATTCTACGTGAGCGGATGCCCCGTCCCGCCGCCGGCTGAGGTGACGTCGTCGTCGCCTCGGCCCCGCGCGGGTCAGTCCTCCGCGCCGAGCTCCTGGAACAGCGTGAGCTGCAGGCCCGCGGGTGCTCGCAGACGGGCGTTCACCGAGCGCCACGGCGTCTGGCGAGCGGATGCCTCGACCGCCGCTCCCCCGTCGACAAGGCGCGCGACCGTCTCCGAGGTGTCATCGACCTCCAACGCGATGCGGATGCGATCGCTCGGCGCATCGCCGTCGGTCTCCACACGGTCGATGAACGCGACCTGTCCGGAATTGGCGAGTTCGAGTGTCGCGCGACCGGCATCGAGGATCGCCACCCGAGCTCCGCCTTCGGCTTCGTACGCCTCGGCCTGCGGCATCCCCACCACGTCGCGGTAGAACGCCAGCGTGTCTTCGAAGTCCGGTGCCTGCACGACGACCCGCAGCTGGCGCACGGCTCCCTGCGCGGACGGCGCGGTGACGGCTGCAGCGGCCGCGGCCGCGCGCTGGAGGAACCGGCTGAGGGACGTGACGCCGGCGCCGTCGTGCGCCCACGCTTCCAGCGCGGCGAGCACAGCGCCTCCCCACGCCGCGCCAGCCACCTCGGCATGCAGCCGATCCGCACCGCCGCGCGCGAGCCGCGCCGCGACGCTGCGCGCGATCCGTGCGCGACGGATCGACGCCTCCCGCTCCAGTTCAGCGTCCAGCCCCATCGCGGTGGCGTTCACCACGGCGAGGGCGAGGCTGTCCGGCGCGAAATCCGACGCCGCATCGAGCACCGCCGCGCGGACAGCGGCCGCGGCATCCGTCCCCTCATCCGAGGAGAGGCGTGCGTCGAGGACCTCGAGACGCTCGTCCAGACCGGCCCACAGGATGTCGGACTTCGAGGCGAAGTAATTGAAGAAACTCGACCGGCTCACGCCGGCACGGGTGGCGATATCGGCGATGGAGGTGGCCTCGTAGCCCTTCTCCAGGAACAGTTCGCATGCGGCTTCGGCCAGGGTCTCCCTCGACGACGCCTTGGGCCGGCCGACTCTTCCCGTGCTGCTCATTCCCACACGCTAGCGGGGGTCCCTCCCACGCGGCCGGTGGCGTAATGTTGGACGCGATCCATCAATCGCCGCAAGCGAAGGAACCCGATGCTCGACATCCAGACGGTGGCTCTCGCCCCCGACTACGTCCCCTATCTCGAGGGGTGGGATCTGCAGCGCCGCATCCACACCGAGGTCGTCGAGGGCATGCGCGCCGACACCCTCCTGCTGCTGGAGCACGAGCCGGTCTACACCGCGGGCGCGCGCACGGCCCGGCACGAGCGCCCCACCGATGGCACTCCCGTGGTCGACGTCGACCGCGGCGGCAAGATCACGTGGCACGGCCCGGGACAGCTCGTGGGATATCCGATCGTCCGGCTCGCCGAGCCCGTCGACGTCGTCGCGCATGTGCGTCGCCTCGAGCACCTCCTCATCTCCGCGCTGCGCGAGCACGGCGTGGAGGGCTATCGCGTCGAGGGTCGCAGCGGGGTCTGGGTCCGCCGCCCGCTCGGCGAGGACAAGGTCGCCGCGATCGGCGTCCGGGTGCAGCGGGGCGTCACGATGCACGGGTTCGCGCTCAACTGCGACAACAGCCTGGCCGGATTCCGGGGCATCATCCCCTGCGGCATCACCGACGCCGGCGTCACGACGATCAGCGAGATCGTCGGGGCGGATGTCGCGCCCCGCGACGTCGTCGGCACGATCGCGCGCGTCTTCGAAGCCGACTTCGCGGCGGTGGCGGCATGAGTGCGTGCGGCACCCCGGCCGCCGCTCCCGCGACCGGCCCCGACGGCCGCCGGCTGCTGCGGCTGGAGGTGCGCAACGCGCAGACCCCGATCGAGCGCAAGCCCGAGTGGATCAAGACGCGGGCGAAGATGGGCCCGGAGTACCAGGCACTCCACGCCCTCGTGAAGACCGAGGAGCTCCACACCGTCTGCCAGGAGGCGGGCTGCCCCAACATCTACGAATGCTGGGAGGACCGCGAGGCGACATTCCTCATCGGCGGCTCGCAGTGCACGCGCCGGTGCGACTTCTGCCAGATCGACACCGGCAAGCCCGCGGACTACGACACCGACGAGCCTCGCCGGGTGGCGGAGAGCGTCGTGCGCATGAACCTGCGCTACGCCACCGTCACCGGAGTCGCGCGCGACGATCTGCCCGACGGCGGCGCGTGGCTCCACGCCGAGACGGTGCGGCAGATCCACGCGCAGAACCCGAACACCGGCGTGGAGATCCTCGCGACCGACTTCAACGGCGACCCCGCGCTCCTCGGCGAGGTGTTCGACAGCCGTCCCGAGGTGTTCGCCCACAACGTCGAGACCGTGCCGCGCATCTTCAAGCGCATCCGGCCCGCCTTCCGGTACGAGAGGTCGCTGGACGTGCTGACCCAGGCTCGCGGCGCCGGGCTCATCACGAAGTCGAACCTCATCCTCGGCATGGGCGAGGAGCCCGAGGAGGTGGTGCAGGCGCTGCAGGACCTGCACGACGCGGGCACCGACATCATCACCATCACCCAGTACCTTCGCCCCTCGCCGCGTCACCTTCCGGTCGCCCGCTGGGTCAAGCCCGAGGAGTTCGTGGCGTTCAAGGAGGAGGCCGAGCGCATCGGGTTCCTCGGCGTGCTCGCGGGGCCTCTGGTGCGATCGTCCTATCGCGCGGGACGGCTGTGGGCCCAGTCGATGTTGTCGAAGGGGCGCGAGATCCCCGCGAACCTCGCCCACATCGCCGAGGACGTCCACCTCGAAAGGGGGTTCGCCCAGGCGGTGTAGCCGCGTGGACGAACGGCCCGGTTGTCGAGTGCGCTATTCGGCGCTGGTGACGGTGAGGACGCCGCCCTCGGAGTCCAGGTTCACCAGCAGCACGTCGTCGGTGGCGTCGGGATCGAGGGCGTACTCGAGCACGGCGAACGGGTCGGAGCCGCCGTGCTCATCGGCGAGGATCGTCATGCTCATCAGCTGCAGGGACCGGATGACGTCGATGTGGACGTCGCCGGAGATGTCGACGAGCAGATCCTCGAGCTCGTCACCGAGCGTCTCCTGCTGCTGGAGGATGTACTCGGTCACCTCGCTGGTGCGGTCGCTGAGCTCGTTCACCATGGCGTTGCGGGCGCTGCGGTCGATGTCCTCGATCGCCGAGATGAGCCCTGCGGCGACGTCGAGGGCGGCCTCGGACACGTCTTCCTGATCGGGCGCGGTCAGGTCGACCGTGACGGACTGATCTCCCAGCTCGACGTTCTCGGACCAGAAGATCGAGCCGTCGGGGCCGGATTCCAGGAGTCCGAAGTAGTCGTGCTCGATCGCCATGACCCCATGAAACCAGCACCGGGTCGCAGGCGAAAGTCCTCGACGCGCGTGGCGGGAATCCGTTACGTGCCCGACATCGGGGCGGGCCTCACTCGACGAGCGATGCGGCGAACACGTGGGGCGTGAAACCGGTCAGATCGCCGATGCCCTCACCCTGCCCGAGCAGCTTCACCGGGATGCCGGTGCGCTCCTGAACGGCGAGCACGAAGCCTCCCTTGGCCGAACCGTCGAGCTTCGTGAGCACGAGCCCGGTGACGCCGGCGTGCTCCAGGAACGCCTGGGCCTGCATGACGCCGTTCTGTCCGGTCGTGGCGTCGAGCACCAGGAGGACCTCGCTGATCGGCGCCTGCTTCTCGATCACGCGGCGGATCTTCGTGAGCTCGTCCATGAGCCCGCCCTTGGTGTGCAGGCGCCCCGCCGTGTCGACGAGGACGATCTCTGTCCCCGTGCTCTTGGCGTACTCGATGGTCTGGAAGGCGACGGAGGCCGGATCCTGACCCTCCTGCTGCGGCCGGACGATCTGGGCACCGCCGCGCTCCGCCCACGTCGCGAGCTGATCCACGGCGGCGGCGCGGAAGGTGTCGGCGGCACCGACCACCACGGAGCGGCCATAGCGCTGCAGGAACTTGGCGAACTTGCCGATCGTGGTGGTCTTCCCTACGCCGTTGACGCCGACGACCAGCACGACCGCGGGTCGCTCGGTCAGGCGCAGCGTCGTGTCGAACTTGGCGAAGTGCTCCTCGAGGGTCTCCTTCAGCATCCGCTGCAGATCGCGGGGGTCGGTCGTGCGGAACCGCTCGACCTTCTCGCGCAGCTCGTCGACGATGCGCTCGGTGATGTCCGGACCGAAGTCCGCGGTCAGCAGCGCCGTCTCGAGGTCCTCCCACGTGGTTTCGTCGATGGTGGGCTTGACGAACATGCCGCGCAGCGCGCGACCGAGCGACCAGGAGCTCTCTGCCATGCCTCCAGCCTATGGCCGGGCCGCGCGTGCTCCGTGATCCCGAAGGTCAGCTGGCGGCGCGCTCGGCGAGGCGCTGACCGACCACGGCCGACACGCCGTCCTGCCGCATGGACACGCCGTACAGCGCGTCGGCGATCTCCATCGTGCGCTTCTGATGCGTGATGACGATGAGCTGGCTCGACTCGCGAAGCTGCTCGAAGACGCCCAGCAGCCTGCCGAGGTTCGCGTCGTCGAGGGCGGCCTCGACCTCGTCGAGGATGTAGAAGGGGCTCGGCCGTGCCTTGAAGATCGCCGTCAGCAGCGCGACCGCCGCCAGGGAGCGCTCGCCTCCGGACAGCAGCGAGAGCCGCTCGATCTTCTTGCCGACCGGGCGAACGGCGACCTCGATGCCCGTCGTGAGCGGCTCGTCGGGGTTGGTGAGCGAGATGCTCCCGGAGCCGCCGGGGAACAGGATCGGGAAGACCTCGCCGAAGGCGATCTTCGTGTCCTCGAATGCCGCGAGGAAGATCGTCTGCATCCGCTCGTCGAGCTCCTCGATGATCGTGAGGAGGTCCTTGCGCGTCTGCGTCAGATCCGCGAGCTGCTCGGTGAGGAACTTGTGCCGCTGCTCCAGAGCCGCGAACTCCTCCAGCGCAAGCGGGTTCACGCGTCCCAGCTGCGCGAGCTTCCGCTCGGCGTCCTGCAGTCGACGCCGTTGCTCCGCACGCACGTAGGGGATGGATGCCTCGGCGGCATCCGCGTCATCGGCATCGTCGTCCGACGGCTCCATCTCGATCGGAACCGGCTGATCCGGGCCATATTCCGAAACGAGAATGTCCTCGTCGAGACCGAGCTCGGACTGCACCCGCTCGAGGATCCCGCTGACGTGCAGGCGCTTCTCGTGGATCTGCAGCTCGAGGCTGTGGACGCTCTCGGTCAGGCCCGCCAGCCGCTCCCGCGCGGTCGCCTCCTGGCGGCGCAGGTCGGCGAGCTCGGCCGTCAGCGCGGTGCGCTCGGACTCCGCCTGGGCGAGGTCGACACGTGCCTGGACGAGCGAGCGCTCGACCGAGTCGAGCACCGCCGGAAGCTGCCCGGCGACGCTTGCGGCGGTCTCGCGCTGCGCGCGTCGCACGACCGCTCGCCTCGCGGCCTCCGCAGCCGCCTCGCGCTCGCGCTCGCGCTGTCGCTCGAGGGCCGCGACACGCGCCTCGCCGGCGCGGATGCGTTCCCTGAGCGTCTCGACATCCAGTCGCGCGCGCATCTCGGCGTCGCGCGCGGCCTCGAGCTCGGCGAGCATCGCATCGCGAGCCGAGGCGTCGAGGATCGGACGCGGCGCCTCCAGGGCGGCGGTCAGCTGGTCGTCGGCGGACCGAGCGGATGCCTCGGCCTCCTCGACCGCCGCCTCGGCCTGGGCGAGCCCGGCTGCGAGCCGGTCGCACTCGGCGACGGCCGCCTCGTGCCGGACGGTGGCGCGGTTGACCTGCTCGGTGTGCGCGGCCAGCGCGGCGTCGTGCTCGCGGAGCGTGGTCAGGGCTGCCTTCGTGCGCTGGCGCGCGGAGTCCAGTTCGCGGGCGGCGTCGGAGAGGGCCTCCCGCAGCGAATCGGCGACAACGGAGATCTCGTCGCGGCGGTCGGCCGCGGCATCCCGCTCCGCCGCCAGCTCGAGACGCGAGCGTGACGCGCCGGCCCCGGCGCGGAGCGAGTGCTCGGTGTACACCTCGCCGCGGCGCGTGACCAGCGTGACCGGGCCGCCGAGGCCCGCCTCGGCCAGGACCGGCGCCGCGGCGCGCGCGGCGGCCAGGTCGTCGGCGACGACGACGTACGACAGCAGGCCGAGCACGCCGTCGGGCGCGGTCACGACGTCGCGTGCCGCGACGACTCCCGGCAGCGAGGGGAAGGCCGGTCGCATCGCCCCCGCAGAAGCGATCACGATGTCGACCACACCGGCGTCGGCTTCGCGGGCGGCGCCCGCCACCGCGAACGCACTGTCGCGATCGGCCACGAGAACGCCTTCGGCGACGGGTCCCAGCACGGCGGCGATGGCCGCTTCGTACCCGGGCTCGACCTGCACGGCGTCGCCGACCAGGCCTCGGACGCCGTCCAGATCCTGGGCGATGAGCGACGACGCGCCGTTCTTCACGTCAAGCGCGCGACCGAGCGCCGAGGTCTGCGCCGTGAGCGCCTCCACCTCGCGCTCGGCGGCGTGCAGCCGCTCGCGGAGCGAGCCGACCTCCGTCTCGGAATCCGTCGCGTCGCGCTGGGCGCGCTCGTAGGCGGTCGCGTACTCGGCCGCCGATCCCTCCGGAACGAGCTCCGGGTCGACGCCGGCGAGCGTCGCCTCGGCCTCGGCGCGACGGGCGAGCGCCGCATCCAGCGCCCGCTGCTGGCGTTCCACGCCGGCCCGGACGGCGGCGAGAGCGGATGCCGCAGCCTCGGCGGACCCGCGCAGCGCAGTGATCCGCATGTCGTGTTCGGACACCAGCGCGCTCTGCGCGGCGATGTCGGTGTCGAGCGCGTCGAGCTCGGCCCGCGCACGCATGACGTCGCGCGATGCCTCGGTCGCGGCATCCTGCGCGCCGCCCAGTCCGTCGCCGATCTCCTGGATCTCGGCGCGGGCCTCGTCGATCATGGCCTGTGACACGGTGGTGAGCTCGATGCGCTCGTCGTCCTCGGCCTCGCCCAGCAGGGCCAGTCGCTGGCCGGCGAGAGCGTAGAGGCTGCGCAGTCGCTCCTGCACGCGCTCGAGGCCGTAGGCGATCCGGCGGGCCTCATCGACGGCTTCGGAGCGCTGCTGACCCTCGAGGAGCTCGATCCGGGCCCGCGCATTCTCGAGCTGGTCCTGCAGGACGAGCCGTTCGGCGTGCCGTTCGTTCTCGCTCTGCGCATGAGACGCGAGCTCGGCGCGCAGGCCCACGATCTCGTCCGCGAACAGGCGGGCTTTCGCGTCGCGCACGACCGCGGCGATCGTCGCGGCCTCCCGGGCGATCTCGGCCTGGCGCCCGAGCGGCTTGAGCTGACGCCGCAGTTCGCCGGCGAGGTCGCTGAGCCGCGTGAGGTTGGCCTCCATGGCGTCGAGCTTGCGAAGGGTCTTCTCCTTGCGGCGACGGTGCTTGAGGATCCCGGCGGCTTCCTCGATGAAGCCGCGGCGGTCCTCCGGGGAGGCCTGGAGCACGCTGTCCAGTCGCCCCTGACCCACGATCACGTGCATCTCGCGGCCGAGACCGGAGTCGCTGAGGAGCTCCTGGACGTCCAGAAGGCGGCAGACCTCGCCGTTGATCGCGTACTCGCTCGCCCCGTTGCGGAAGAGCGTGCGGCTGATCGTCACCTCGGAGTACTCGATCGGCAGGGCGCCGTCGGAGTTGTCGATCGTGAGCTGGACCTCGGCCCGGCCGAGCGGGCCACGGGTCGCGGTCCCCGCGAAGATGACGTCCTCCATCTTGCCGCCGCGGAGGGTCTTGGCGCCCTGCTCCCCCATCACCCAGGCGAGGGCGTCCACGACGTTGGACTTGCCGGATCCATTGGGTCCGACGATGCACGTCACGCCGGGTTCGAGGGCGAACGTCGTCGGCTGGGCGAACGACTTGAAACCTTTGAGCGTCACGCTCTTCAGGTGCATCCGTCGCCTCCGCGCTCACGCCACCCCGGCCGGGGACGCCCGTCCGTGTGCGGGCGCCCACCAGGCTACCGGAGCGCGTGCTCGCCGCCGGGATGCACCGCCGAACGCCGCGCGACACGCCCGTCGTCACCCGAATCTGCGAGATTGCTTGACGCGGGCTGGGTATCCGCGCTAGTGTCACTCTCCGCGTCTGAAGTCGAGAAAGGAGGTCCGAAATGATGCACATGAACACCACCGGAATCATCGCCCCAACCGGCGAAGCGATCCGTCTGTGCGCTCTGCGGACCCACTCCTTCGGCGCATTCCAGAACAGCGGCTTCCACACCGCCGGCTGACCCCCGCAGGGGAGAGCTCTGCCCGCATGCGGGCATGACCCTCCTGCGCCGCCCCGATCCCGGGTGCCGAGCGCTGATCCTGCCATCCGCCCCGTCGTGCTGCGGCACGACATCCCCGCCCGACCGCGCGTGGTTCGGGCATCCACCTCCCTCCACACGGAAGAGAACCATCATGAACACCTCACTTCTCGCGCCGCAGCGCCTCTCGGGCGTGCCCGATACGCTGCGGCTCCCGAGCCGCGACACCCGCACCTCGCTCGTGGACCGCATCGCGCTGCGGATCGGTCTGCAGCTGCTGATCTGGGGCACCCGGACACCGCGGCTCACCGATGACCGCGAGCGCCACGCTCGCGCCCGACGTGCGCACGTCGAGAACACGACGCGTCAGCACGGGTACCTGCGCGAGGCCCTCCTCGCACCCCGGCCGTGACGGCCACCGGGTCCGCCGCCCGCACGCGGCGGCGGACCCCCTCTCCTCTGCCGGCTCCTCCCACCGAAAGACGCACGATCATGAACACACTCACGGACATCGAGTTCCGTCCGCTGACGATCCCCGATTCCATCGATGCGCCCGACGCCGCCGACTTCGTCGAGATGGTGCGGGTGCGAAACCTCATCTACCGAGAGATCTCCGGCCACGACGATCATGCGATCGCCGCCGATGAGCTGCTGCCGCACTTCGCGCCGAACCAGTACGAGCGGCGCCAGATGTGGCTCATCCTCGACGACGGCGCCGTCATCGGCCGCGCCGCGTGCGATCTGCCGCTCGAGAACGACTCGAAGGTGGCGTTCTGGCTGATCGAGCTGCTGCGCGACACGTGGAGCCGAGGAATCGGCTCCGCCGCATACGAGCTCATCGAGCGGACGGCCCGGGAGAACGGGCGCACCGTGCTGCAGTCCTGGGCCGAGCACCCCGAAGCTCCGGGTCCGCGCCTGGCACCGCCCACGGGTTTCGGCGAGATCCCCGAGGACCACGCGGCGCGCTTCTACCTGCGCCACGGATACAGCCTCGAGCAGGTCGAGCGCAACAGCGCCTTCGACCTCACCGCCCCGTTCGACACGGTCGACCGGCTGCTCGCCGAGGCCGAGGCCGCGTCGGCCGGGTACCGCATCGTGCAGTGGTTCGCCCCCACTCCCCCGGAATACGCCGAGGGCTATGCGTGGATGAAGTCCCGCATGGTCACCGACGCTCCGGCCGCCGCTCTCGAGTTCGACGAGGAGAAGTGGGATGCCGCGCGCATCGCCGAGCACGACGCGAAGTACGTCGGCCGCACGATGCAGGTGACCGCTGCCCAGCACGTCGCCAGCGGCGAGCTGTGCGCGTTCAACGAACTCGTGGTCGGCAAGGACCGGACCGAGGCCAGCCATCAGGAGGACACGCTCGTCCTCAAGGAGCACCGCGGTCACAAGCTCGGCACCCTCGTCAAGTGCGCCGGGCTCCTCTCGTGGCGAGAGGTCGCCCCGGAATCCCCGCGAGTGATCACCTACAACGCAGAAGAGAACCGCCCGATGCTCGACATCAACGAGGCGATCGGCTTCGTGCCGATCGCCTACGAGGGCGCATGGAAGAAGGTGCTGTCATGACCGAAGCTGTTCAGTCCCCCGTCATCACGGTCCAGCCGATCGCCGTCCCGGCGACCCTGGACGCCCCGGATGCGGGCCCGTTCCTCGAGCTGGTGCGCATCGCCAACGCGGTCTGCCGGCACGACGCCGGCCACGACTACCTCGACGAGGTGCCCGAAGAGGCGCTCGGGTTCTTCCAGGACCAGTCCGACTGGACGCAGCCGGCCTTCGCGGCGGTGCGCGACGGCGAGATCGTGGGCGTGGTCAAGATGATGATCTCGAACCAGTCGGATGCCTCGACGGTGGAGTTCGATCTCATGATCGATCCTCCCCGGTGGGGGCAGGGCGCCGAGGAGATCCTGCTGGCCGAGGTGGACCGCGAGGCGCGCGAGCGGGGACTGCCCACGATCCAGACCTGGACGCTGCACCGGCCCGGCGCGACCGGCCCGCTGCTGGCGCCGCCGACGGGCTGGGGAACAATCCCCGCCGAGGACCGGCAGACCGTGTTCCAGCTCGCGAACGGATTCACCCTCGAGCAGGTCGAGCGCAACAGCGTCTTCGACCTGACGGGCGACTTCGGTCCCGTCAAGCGGATGCTCGCCGACGCCCTCGCCTCGGCAGGCGAGGACTACCGTCTCGTGGAGTGGACCGCGCCCACGCCCGACGAGTACAAGGACGGCTTCGCCCGCGTGCTCTCGCGCATGTCGACCGACGCCCCGAGCGGCGGCATGGTCGTGGACGAGCAGCACTGGGATGCCGCGCGCGTCGAGCGCCGGGACGCACGCCAGCGCGCGCAGGGCCTCACGGTTTCGGTGGCCGCCGTGGAGCACGTGCCCACCGGGACGATCGCGGCCTACAACGAGCTCGTGATCTCGGAGGAGCGATCGGGCGCGACTCAGCAGTACGGCACCCTCGTGCTGAAGGAGCACCGCGGACGCCGGCTCGGCACGATCGTCAAGTGCGCGAACCTGCTGCGCTGGCGTGAAGTGGTCCCCGAGTCTCCACGCGTCTCGACGTTCAACGCCGAGGAGAACCGCCACATGCTCGACATCAACGAGGCGATCGGGTTCGTCCCGGCGTCGTACGCGGGCGCGTGGAAGAAGGTCCTCGACGTCTGATCAGCGGGGCGACCGAGGCATCCGCTGACAGTGCGGGCAGAAGTGGCTCGACCGGTTGGTGAACGACACGCGCATGATCGGACGGCCGCACCGCGGGCACGGCTCGCCGGTGCGGCCGTACGCGTTGAGGGAGTGGGCGAAGTAGCCGGCCTGCCCGTTGACGTTCACGTACTGCGCGTCGAAGCTGGTGCCCCCTTCGGCCAGCGCCTTCTCGAGCACGTGGCGCACCTCGGCGAGCAGCCGGTTCACGGCGCGGGTCGGCAGCTCGCGCGCAGGCGTCTCGGGATGGATCCGCGCGGCCCACAGCGACTCGTCGGCATAGATGTTGCCGACGCCGCTCAGGACCGTCTGGTCCAGGAGCACCCGCTTGATCGCGGACGCCTTGCCCGCGAGCGTGCGCCGGAACGCGGCATCCGGGAAAGCCGGGTCCAGCGGGTCGCGCGCGATGTGCGCCACCTGGCGGGGAACGGATGCCTCGTCCGTGCCGAATCCGCCGGCAGCGCCGTCAGGCGTCGGCTCGAGGGTGTCCAGCGCGAGGGATCCGAATGTGCGCTGGTCGGCAAAGACCACGGAGACCTCGCCATGATGGGGATGGGACAGATCGATGCGCACGCGCTCGTGCCGCTCGGGTGCGGCACCCGGCGCACGCAGCAGCAGCTGCCCGCTCATGCCGAGGTGGCCCACCACGGCCTCGGAGGGCACGCCGCCCGCCGGCGGCTCGAGGGGAAGCCACAGGAACTTGCCGCGGCGCGCGGCCGAGCGGATCGCCCGGCCGGTCAGTGCCGCCTCGAACTGCGCCGCGCCGCCCGGGTGACGCGTCAGCGCGCGGTCGTCGAGGACGCTCACGCCGACGACGGTCGCACCGGTCACAGCGGGAGCGAGGCCGGCACGGACGACCTCGACCTCGGGGAGTTCAGGCACGCCCGCTGATCTCCTGCCACGCGCGGAGCGCAGCGGCCATCTCGGCCGCCTTCTTGCTGGAGCCCACGCCCTGGGCTGTGACATCGCCGACGACCACGGTCGCGGTGAACTGACGATCGTGGTCGGGGCCCGTGGAGGACACCGAGTACACCGGAGGCTGCACGCCGGACCGGGCCGCGAGCTCCTGAAGGCTCGTCTTGGGGTCCATCGCGGCGCCGTACCGCTCCGGATCGGCGAGCAGGGGCTCGACGAGCCGCAGCACCAGCGCGGTCGCGGCATCCGGACCCGCAGACAGGTACGTCGCTCCGATGACCGCCTCCATCGTGTCGGCGAGGATGGAGTCCTTGTCGCGACCGCCGGTGAGGTCCTCCCCCCGGCCGAGGAGCAGATGCCTGCCGAGGTCGATGCCACGGGCGATCTCAGCCAGCGCCACCGTCGACACGACGCTGGCACGGCGCTTGGCCAGCGCGCCCTCTTCGAGCTCGGGATGACCGGTGAACAGGCGCACGGTCACCGCCTGCCCGAGCACGGAGTCCCCGAGGAACTCGAGGCGCTCGTTGTGAGGGACCTGCCCGTTCTCGTACGCCCAGGAGCGGTGGGTGAGCGCGAGCGACAGAAGCTCGGGGTCGATGTCGACCCCGAGCTTCTGCGTGAGTTAGGTGTGCGCGCGGCGCTCAGCCGGGTCGTCGGTCACGTCGCCTGGGGCGCGATCAGACGTCGGCGACCTTGCGGCCCTTGTACTCGAGGAACAGCTCCGTGCCCTGCGAGTCGGTGACGACCTTCGCCTGGTGCGGACGGCTGTAGACGACCTTGCCGTTCTCGACGGTCTTGACCAGCGTGGGGGCCTCGGCCTTCCACTGCGCGCGACGCGAGCGCGTGTTGGAACGGGAGACCTTCCGCTTCGGGGGGTTGCCTGCCATAGCTAGCTCTCTTCTGTGTTCTCGACGTCTGGGCGCGGTGCTTCGTCGTCGTGGTCTGTGGTGTAGCCCTGGAGCGCGGCCCAGCGAGGATCGCGTGACTCGCGCTGCTCTGCGCCGGTGCTCGTGGTCATACGCTCACCCGTAGCCGGATCGAGGCCGGGGCAATCCGGCTGACACACCGGCTGAAACGGAAGCGACAGGACGATCGCATCCCTGACCAGAGTTTCAAGATCCACGTGGTCGTCTTGAACCTCGAAGTCAGTTGCTTCCTCTCCAGGATACGCGAAAAGCTCCTGAAACTCGACTTCGACCCCCTCGGCGATGTCGGTGAGGCACCGGCCGCACACCCCGGTGTACTCCGCGCCGGCCGTGCCCGAGGCGAGAATCCCCTCGTGCACCGACTCCAGACGGACTTCGAGATCGATGGGCGACTGCGCCTCGACCGAGACCAGGCCCTCGCCCCACTTCTCGGGAGCCGGAACCTCGAACTCGACCTCGCGCATCTCGCCCGGTCGGCGAACGATGTCGCGAACGCGAATCGAGAAGGGACCTGTCACATGCTGTCTGACCACGGTCATCCATCGTAGCCGCGCGCCGCTGTGCGCGGCCCGAGCGCGTTCAGGCGCCGCGCGCGCCGGTGTCGAGGAACCGCGCCACCGCGGGCGGCACGAACGGGGAGACGTCGCCGCCGAGCGACGCGACCTGCCGCACCAGCGAGCTCGAGACGAGCGCGTGCGCCGGATCGGGGAGGAGGAAGACCGTCTCGACGTGGGCGAGGTGGCGGTTGACGATCGCCATCGGGGTCTCGTAGGCGACGTCCACCTGCGATCGGATGCCCTTGACGAGCACCCCTGCGTCGACGTCGGTGGCGTAGTCCACGAGCAGGCCCATGCTCCACGACGCCACGACGACGTCTCCCGCGATGTCGCTCTCCTCGATGGACTGCTCCAGCAGGCTCAGACGCTGAGCGATGGGGAGCATCGCCTCCTTGCCGGGGTTGTGCACCACCAGCACGTGCAGCTGGTCGTAGAGCGACGCCGCACGGCGGATCACGTCGAGGTGACCGAGGGTCGGCGGGTCGAACGACCCGGGGACGACGGCGATCCGGCTGTTCATGGGCTCAGCCTATCGGCCGCTCGTGTGGGGCCCGGCCGAGGGCAGCGGGGGTGAGATCTCGATGCACCGGCGCTGCGCGCCACTGATCCGAGCCGCGTCAATTCTTCGCCAGCGCGGCGCGCTCCTCGCGCCCGACGCGGCGCTCGAGTGCGGCGACGAGACCCGGATGCCGCGCCAGGACCGGGTCGTCGGCGAGCACGTGCTCCGCCGCGGTGCGGGCCTCGGCGATGATGTCGGCATCCTTGACCACCCGCAGGAGCCGCAGCGACGAGCGGGCGCCGGACTGCGCGTCGCCCAGCACGTCGCCCTCCCCCCGCAGCTCGAGGTCGACCTCGGCCAGTTCGAAGCCGTCGAGGGTCGCGGCGACCGCGTCGACGCGCTGACGGGCCGGCGAACCGGCTGTCGCCTCGGTGACCAGCAGGCAGAGGCCGGGCACGCCGCCGCGCCCGACGCGGCCGCGGAGCTGATGGAGCTGCGACACCCCGAACCGGTCGGCCTCGAGGATGGCCATCGTCGACGCGTTCGGCACGTCGACGCCGACCTCGACCACGGTCGTCGCGACGAGCACGTCGACCTCGCCGCGCGCGAACGCCTGCATCACCGCATCCTTCGCATCCGCCGGCATCTTGCCGTGCAGGATCTCCACACGGATGTCGGCGAAGGCCGGATGCCGCGAGAGCAGGTCCGCGACCTGCACGACTCCCCACCGGGTGCGGCTCGTCTCGCCTTCGGCCGAGCCGGGCGGCTCGTCGGCGGTGTCGTCCTTCGCCAGCGTCTCGGCGTCGATCGCCGCGCACACGACGAAGGCCTGGCGACCCTGGGCCACCTCCTCGGCGATGCGATCCCACACGCGGCCGAACCACGCCGGCTTCTCGCCGACCGGGGCGACGAACGTCTGGATGCCGGCGCGCCCCTCGGGCATCGTGCGGATCGTCGACACGTCGAGGTCTCCGAACACCGTCATCGCCACTGTCCGCGGGATCGGGGTGGCGGTGAGGACGAGCGCGTGCGGAGAAGAGCCCTTGGCCCGGAGCGACTCGCGCTGCTCGACCCCGAAGCGGTGCTGCTCGTCGACGACGACGAGACCGAGGTCGGCGAAGGTCGTGCTCTCGCTCAGCAGGGCGTGCGTGCCCACGACGATCAGCGCCTGGCCCGACGCGACGCGCAGCGCCGCCTTGCGCCGCTCGGCGGCGGGCAGCTGGCCGGTGAGCAGGGTCGGCATGAGCTCGGGGGCCAGCCGGGGCCCCAGCATCCGGGCGATGGATCGCACGTGCTGCGCGGCGAGCACCTCGGTCGGCGCGATCAGCGCCGACTGCCCGCCGCTCTGTGCGACCTGCAGCATCGCGCGGAGCGCCACGAGGGTCTTGCCCGACCCGACTTCGCCCTGCACCAGCCGATTCATCGGCCAGTCGCCCTGCAGGTCGCGCTCGACCTGGTCGCCGACGCTCACCTGATCGGGGGTGCGCGGGAACGGAAGGTCCGCGTCGAAGCGCTCGAGCAGTGCTCCGGGGGCACGACGCGTGGCCGAGAGCGCCCGCACGAACGCGCGCTGCTGCAGGAGGGCGACCTGCAGCACGAACGCCTCGTGCATCCGCAGCGTCTCCCGCGCCTGCTCGATCTGATCCTCGAAGTCGGGCCGGTGGATCCGCTCGATCGCGGTGCGTGCGTCGAGGAGACCGTGGCGCGCCCGCAGCTCCGGCGTCAGCGGATCGTCGACCGGGCCGAGGCCATCCAGCACGAGGTCGACGATCGTCTTGAGCTTCCAGCTCGCCACCGTGCTCGTGGCGGGATAGATCGGGATCGGCAGGTTCGCGTTCGCCTCGGCGGTGAGCCGCGCGGTCGCCTCGTCGTCGAACAGCTCGTAGTCGGGGTGGGTCAGCTGCTTCGTGCCGCGGTACTCCCCCACCTTGCCCGCGAAGATCCCGCGACGCCCCGGAGCGAGGTCCTTGAGGCGCCAGGACTGGTTGAAGAAGGTCAGCGAGAGGTCGCCGTTCCCGTCGCTGATCACCACCTCGAGGATCGACCCGCGCCGGTTCTGCATGCGGCGCTCGCCGGCGCGGCGCACCTCGGCGACGATCGTCACCGGCTCGCCGATCGGCAGGGAGGAGATGGGCGTCAGCTCGCCGCGCTTGGCGTAGCGCCGCGGGTAGTGCGACAGGAGGTCTCCGACGGTGCGCATGCCGAACGCGCGCTCCAGCGCCGACGCCGTCTTCCCGCCGACCGCGCCGTCCAGGCGCGACTCGAGGGTGAAGGAGGGCATGGGACGAGTCTAGGGAGGCCCGGCGACGCGTGCCCTCACAACAGAACCCCCAGGCCGGCCGCGTATGGTGGGCGGATGCTTCGGCGACTCCTCTCCCGCGTCTACTGGGCGTGCAGCCGCTGGACGCTCTCCTCCGAACCGGCGCCGACGCGGCCCACCGTCCTCCTCGGCGTCCCGCACACGTCGAACTGGGACTTCGTCCTGATGCTCGGCATCGCCTGGCGACTCGGCTTCCCGATCCGGTGGCTCGGAAAGGCGAGCCTGTTCCGGGGCTGGCGCGGCCCGCTCATGCACCGGCTCGGGGGCATCCCCGTCGATCGGTCGGACCCCTCGCGCGTGGTGGCGGACGTGGTCGATCGCATGCGCGCCGGCGAGTCGTTCGGGCTGGTCGTGACTCCCGAGGGCACGCGTGGAGCCGGCGCCTACTGGAAGTCGGGGTTCTACCGCATCGCCCGCGAGGCCGGGCTGGGGGTCACGCTCGGCTACGTCGACCGCACGACCATGACCACCGGGCTCGGGCCGACGATCGAGCTCACGGGTGACGTCCGCGCTGACATGGACGTCATCCGCGCCTTCTATGCCGACAAGGCCGGGCTGCGCCCCGAACGCCGCACCGAGCCGCGCCTGCGCGAAGAGGACGCTCCGATCGCGCCGTGAGGCTCCCGGCTATCGTGGGCGTGTGACCCGCATCATCGCCGGCCGGGCCGGCTCCCTCACCCTCGAGGTCCCCGACGCGGGCACCCGTCCCACGAGCGATCGCGTGCGCGAATCGCTGTTCGGGGCGCTCGAATCGGCGGATGCGCTGCGCGGTGCGGCGGTGCTCGACCTCTACGCCGGCTCGGGCGCCCTGGCGCTCGAGGCCGTGAGCCGCGGGGCCGCGCGCGCGGACCTCGTCGAGAAGGCGCCGCGCGCGGCATCCGTCGTCCAGCGCAACGCCGCGAAGGTCCGCAAGGCGCTCGCGCGCGACGCCGCGATCGACGTGCACCGCACGTCGGTCTCCGCCTATCTCCAGGTGGCGCGCGGACCGTTCGACCTCGTCTTCATCGACCCGCCCTACGACCTCCCCGAGTCGGAGCTCACCACCGCCCTGGAACTGCTGCTCCCCTCGCTCGCAGCGGGCGCGATCGTCGTCGTCGAACGCGGTTCGCGATCGCCGGAGCCGGTCCTCCCGCCGGGCCTCGTCGCCGATCGCTCCAAGCGGTACGGAGACACCACGCTGTGGTGGTCGACCGCCGGGCCCGCGCCGGAGTGACTCAGCCGGTCCGCGCGTCCCAGTCGCGGTAGGGATCCCAGCCGCCGCGGCCGTCGTGCGGCTCACCGTCCACGAGCACGGGGTCGCCGGTGCGCTCGACCACGCGACCGATCACCCGGAAGCCCTCCGGCACGTCGCCGGCGAACGTCGCCAGCAGCGCGTGGTCCTCGCCGCCGGCCAGCGCCGATGCGGGGTCGTCACCCAGCGCGGCGGAGTCGATCAGGACGGAGACACCGGATGCCGCGGCCAGCCGCGACGCGTCGAGCACGAGTCCGTCGGACACGTCCATCATCGACGTCGCGCCCGCATCCGCGGCGACCGGTCCGAGACCGAGGGGCGGCGAAGGACGCAGCTGGACGGCCAGATCGGTGCGCTCGGCCGGGGTGAGGACGTCCGGATCGACGGCGCGCGGCGCGCCCGCGGCATCCGTGAACCTCGCGAACAGGACGCCGAGACCGCGGGCCGCCTGGCCGAGGTCGCCGGCGACCGCGAGGACGTCGCCGGGGCGTGCGCCCGAGCGCAGCACCGGGGCGCGGCCGTCGAGCGTGCCGAGGGCGGTCACGGCGATCGTGAGGGTGTCGGACACCGTGAGGTCGCCGCCCTCGACGGCGCATCCGGGCGCGAGCTCGTCGCACGCCGCGCGCAGGCCCGAGGCGAGGTCCTCCACGAACGAGAGCCGCGTCGTGTCGGGCATGGCGAGCGCGACGAGCAGAGCGGTGGGCCGGGCACCCATCGCGGCGATGTCGGCGAGGTTCACGGCCGCCGCCTTCCAGCCGAGGTCGAACGCGCTCGACCACGCGAGCCGGAAGTCCGGTCCGTGCACGAGCGTGTCGACCGTCGCGACCACGCGGCCGTCGGGAGCCGCCAGCACGGCGGCGTCGTCGCCGGGTCCGACCTCGGCATGCGACGCCGCGAGCCGCGCGAGGATCCGCCGCAGGATCGCCCCCTCGGAGAGGTCGCCGACGACGGGATCCGGATGCTGCGCGCTCACGGCTCCACGCTACCGCCGCGCGATCGACGGGTCCGCGCCCGGGTTAGCCTGGAGAGGTGCCCCGCCCGTCCCGCACCGCTCTCGCGGCCGTCATCGCCGTCGCGGCGATCGCGCTGACCGGATGCTCCGGCACGGTCTCGATGCAGGCGGCCCCGGAGGCGAACGACCCCGCGTGCGCGGACGTGACCTCGCTCCTCCCCGGCACGCTGGCCGGCGAGCAGCGCCGGTGGACCGACGCGCAGGCCACGGGAGCCTGGGGGGATCCGGCGGCCGTGCTGTTCACGTGCGGCGTGGAGCCCATCGGGCCGACCACGCTTCCCTGCCAGACCGTCAACGGCGTCGACTGGGTGATCGACGAGAGCAAGGCCCCGAACTACCGCGTCACGAGCTACGGCCGCGTCCCCGCGGTCGAGGTGTACCTCGACAACGACGTCGTCTCGAGCGCCGACGTGCTCGACCAGCTCTCGCTGCTCGTGTCGCGGCTGCCCGCCGACGGCGCGACGTGCCTCCCGCGCGAGGGCGCGCAGTCCACGGGCTGAGCCGCTACGCGACCCGCTCCAGGGCGGTGTCGATGAGCTCGGCGATGAGGTCGGGATACGACAGCCCCGACGCGATCCAGCACTTCGGGAACATCGAGATCGGCGTGAACCCGGGCATCGTGTTCAGCTCGTTGACGTAGAGCCCGTCCGCCGTCAGGAAGAAGTCCACCCGCGCCAGCCCGCGCCCGTCGACGGCGTCGAACGCGCGCACGCCGAGCTCCTGCAGGTCGGCGATCTCGGCATCCGTCAGGTCTGCCGGGCACACGACCTCGGCCCCGTCCCCGCCGAGGTACTTGCCCTCGAAGTCGTAGAACTCGCGGGTGGTGAGGACGATCTCACCGGGCAGCGACGCGCGCGAGGGTCCGCCGTCGCGACCCTCGAGGATCGCCACCTCCACCTCGCGGCCGACGATCGCCGACTCGATGAGCACCTTGTCGTCCTCGGCGAACGCCAGCGCGAGGGCGGCATCCAGCTCGGATGCCTCGTGCACCTTGGAGACCCCCACGCTCGATCCCGCGCGCGCCGGCTTCACGAACGCGGGCTCGCCGAGGGTCGCGGCATCCGCGCGCACCCGCTCGGGGTCCGCCTCCCACTCCCGGCGCGTGACGGTGACCCACGGAGCGACCGGCACGCCGGCCGACTGCAGCACGATCTTCATGAAGTGCTTGTCCATGCACAGCGCCGAGTCGAGCACGCCCCCGCCGGCGTAGG
>NZ_JAYRDE010000028.1:0-28953 GCF_041909575.1 Microbacterium sp.
GCAGGATCGCGGCGACCACGGCGCCGATGAACGCCTGATATCCGGCCCACGCGAGCGCGGCGCACGCCGCGACGCCGAGGTACCGCGGCGCCGGCACGCGCCCGGCCCCGGCCGTCAGATTCACCGCGAGCCGGGCGAACGGGATGAACCGCGCCGTGAACAGCACAAGGGCGGTGCGGCGCTCGAGTCTCACGCGAGACCACTCGAACGCGGCGCGCACTCGGGGCGTGCGCATCCAGCGCCAGCGCTCCAGGCCGATCGTGCGACCGACCACGTAGCACGCGGCGTCGCCGAGCGTCGCGGCCACGGCGGCCACCGCGACGACGCTCCACAGCCGCGGCTCGCCCTGCGAGACGGCGAGCGCGCCGAAGGCGGTGACGGCGGCCTCGCCCGGAACGACGACGAGGAACGCGTCGCCGAGGACGAGCCCGAACAGCAGGGGCAGGGCCCACGGACTGGCTGCGACGCCGGTGAGCAGTTCCTCGAGCACGGCTCCTTGGTACCGGCCCGCGGTGAACGGCGACCCAACGGCGCCCATCAGGTGACGCGCGTCCGTGCATCCGGTGAACTCTCGCCGAAGCAGGCCGGGTCGAGGCATCCGTCCTGCTCCGCCGCGTCCACCCTGGAGACGTGAGAGTCGCACTCCTCGCCGAATCGTTCCTGCCCCACATGAACGGAGTCACGGGGTCGGTCCTCCACGTGCTGCGCCATCTCGCAGCGGCGGGCCACGAGACCCTGGTGATCGCGCCCCGAGCGGGGGAGGTGACCGGCGACCTCCACGGGGCGCGCACCGAGCTCCTGAGGTCGGTGCCGCTGCCGACCTATCCCGAGGTGCGCGTGGTGTTCGCGCGGGCCGCGCGGCTGACGGCGATCCTCAGGGGGTTCGCACCCGATGTGGTGCACCTCGCCTCGCCGTTCGTCCTGGGGTGGCAGGGACTCGCCGCCGCCGACGCGCTGTGCGTGCCCGCCGTCGCCGTGTACCAGACCGACGTCGCCGCGTACGCGGAGAAGTACGGCATGCCCGGTGCCGCGCCGCTCGTGGGGCGCCACGTGGCGCGCCTCCACCGCCGCGCGACGCTCACCCTCGCGCCGTCGACGGCGTCGATGCGGCAGCTCGAGGAGCTGGGCGTGGACCGCCTGCGGCGCTGGGGTCGCGGCGTGGACACCGCACGGTTCTCGCCGGAGCGCCGCAGCGACGCCTGGCGCGAACGCGTGGCCCCGGGCGAGACCGTCATCGGCTACGTCGGTCGGCTCGCGCCGGAGAAGCAGGTCGAGGATCTCGCCACGCTCGCGGACCTGCCGGGCACGCGGCTGGTGATCGTCGGCGACGGACCGTCCCGGCCGGCGCTGGAGCGAGCGCTGCCGACGGCGGTGTTCACCGGGCATCTCGGCGGCGCCGACCTCGCCGAGGCCCTCGCGGGCTTCGACGTGTTCGTGCACCCCGGCGAGCGGGAGACGTTCGGGCAGACCATTCAGGAGGCGCTGGCCAGCGGGGTCCCGGTCGTCGCCACCGGGGTGGGCGGGCCGGTCGACCTGGTGCGGTCGAGCGTCGACGGGTGGCTGTACCGGCCCGGTGATCTGCGCGAGCTGCGGGCGCGCGTGGCCGATCTCACCGGCGATGCCGGCAAGCGCCGGGCGTTCGCGGTGGCCGCCCACGCGTCGGTGCGCGATCGCTCGTGGGACGCGGTGTGCCAGCGGCTGGTGGAGTACTACGAGGAGTCCCGGATGCTGCGGCCCATCGACGACGCGCTGCTGCAGCGGGCCGGCACCCGCCCGTCGGTGCCCGTCCAGGCCCCGCAGGTCCGGCCCCGCTGGACCCGCTACGTCGCGCTGGGCGACTCGCTCACCGAGGGGCTGTGCGACACCTCGCGCATGCCGGCCGGGCAGCACCGGGGATGGGCGGACCGGCTGGCGCAGCTGCTGGCGCACGAGGGCGCCGGCGCGGAGCCGTTCCGCTACGCGAATCTGGCCGTGCGCAGCCGCCGCGTGCGCGACCTGACGTCCGAGCAGCTGCCCCGGGCGCTGGCGCTGCGACCGGACCTGGTGTCGATCCTCCTCGGGGCCAACGACCTCGTCGGGCGCCGGGCGGACGTGACGGCGCTCGCCGCGGAGCTCGAGGCGGGGGTGCGGATGCTGCGCTCGGCCGGCGCGGACGTGCTGCTGGTGACCCCGTTCCTCCCGCGCCGCCGCGCGGCCCTGCTGTTCGCGCGGCGCTTCGCCGCCTTCGCGTCCGAGCTGCGGCGCGTGGCGGAGGCGACGGGCGCGATGCTGCTCGACCTGGAGGCGATTCCTGCGATCGGCGATCTCGGGCTGTGGGCGGACGACAGGGTGCATCTCCGCTCCCGCGGCCACCGGTTCCTCGCGTACCGGGCCGCCGACGTGCTGGGCGTCCCGGATGCCGAGGCGCTCGGCGAGCTCGACGCGGCGCTCCACGCCGACGACGATCCCGTCGCCGAAGGATCGTGGCTGCGCCGTGACGTGCTGCCCTGGGCGTGGCGCCGGATCCGCGGCCGCACGGCCGGCGACGGCGTGACGGCCAAGCACTCCGGCTACGTCGTCATCCGGGGCCGCGGCGACGTGCGCTCGCCCGCGCATCCGGCCTGATCAGCGCAGGCGGTACTCCGACTCCGGGCGCCCGGGCGCACCGTAGCGCGGCGAGCGGACCACCGTGCCCGCTGCCACCAGATGCTCGAGGTAGCGCCGCACGGCGACGCGCGACATCCCGAGCCGCTGAGCCGCCTCCACCGCCGACACCGGCCCGTGCGCGCGCACATCCGCCGACACGCGCTCGAGCGTCTCGGCCGACAGGCCCTTCGGGAGGGCGACGGATGCCGCGGGCCGCAGCGCGCCGAGCAGCGCGTCGATCTCCTCCTGCGTCGAGGCCGTGCCGGCCGTCTCCCGGGCGCGCCGGCGATACTCGACGTACTGCTCGAGCCGGTCCCGGAACGTCGCGAAGGTGAACGGCTTCACGAGGTACTGCGCGACGCCGAGTCCCACCATCTGCCGGACGACGTCGGCGTCGCGCACGCCCGTGATCGCGATCACGTCCACGTCCGCTCCGCGGGCGCGCACGTGCCGGAGCACGTCGAGGCCGGTGCCGTCGGGCATCGTGATGTCCAGCAGCATCAGGTCGATGGCCGCGCCGCGCTCGAGGACCGCGGTGACGGCGGCTCGGGCGCCGGTGCACTCCGCCACGACCTCGAAGCCGTCCAGGCGCTCGAGGTACGTCCGGTGCAGCTCGAGGGTGAGCGCATCGTCGTCGACGAGCAGCACGCCGATCACGCCGGCCCCCCCGGAAGGATGACCGTGAACACGGTCGGCTCGCCGGAGTGGTCGACCGACCCGTCGGCGCCCTCCACGATCGAGCGGACCAGGGCCAGGCCCACGCCCCGCCCCGCCGTCCCCGCCGGCTTGGTGGAGAACCCGTGCTCGAACACGCGCTCCGCCAGCTCGGGTGGCACGCCGGCTCCGCTGTCGGACACGTCGATGCGCAGCATCCGCTCGCCCGCCGCAGCGAACACGACCCGCACCCAGCGCGGCGCCGGCCCCGCCGCCGCGGCATCCAGCGCGTTGTCGATGAGGTTCCCCACCACCGACACGGCGTCCACGGGGGAGAGGGTGCTGCGGGGGGCGTCCTCGGCGATGTCGGCTGTCCACTCGACCCCGCGCTCGCGCGCCTGGGCCGCCTTCCCCAGCAGGAGGGCGCCGACGGTCGGATCGCCCTCGCGTCGTGCCGCCACCTGGTCGACGAGCGCCTGACTCTGGCGCGAGGTCTCGGTCAGGATGCCGATCGCCTCCTGCGTGCGCCCGAGCTCGAGGAGCGAGACCGCCGTGTGCATGCGGTTGCCGTGCTCGTGGGTCTGGGCGCGCAGCGCCTCACCGAGCGTGCGGACCGACTCGTACGACGAGACGGCGTCGCGGATCGTCCCGGCCGGGAGGTCGCCGGCCACGCGCCTGGTCGTGCGCTGGGCGAGGTAGGCGCCGACGAAGCCGGCTGCGAGCACGGCCCCGGCGATCGCCAGCACCCCGGGCAGCCGCGGCACGATGTCCGAGGCGATGCTCCCGACGGTGAGCCCGACCGACACCCAGCCCACGAGGTCTCCCCCCGGGCCGACCACCGGTGCGATCGTGCGGACACTCGGACCCAGCGTGCCGGTGAACTCCTCGGTCGCGGCGAGGGGCTCGTCGGGGATCGTGCCCAGGTACGGGCGGCCGATCTCGGCCGGATCGCGGTGGGTGACGCGGATGCCGTCGGGCGTCATGATCGTGACGAAGTCGACCGCCGCGTCGTCCATGACCGATTCGGCGAGCGGCTGCAGCTCGGACGGCGCGTCGCCCGCGAGCGCCTCGGCCACGACCGGGGTCACCGCGAGCGAGGCCGCGACGGCGCGGGTGACCTCCTCGGCCTCGGCGCGCGATGCGCGCTGCGCGTCGAGCACGAGCAGGGCCGCCAGGAGCAGCACGAGCGCAGTGACGGCGATCGCGACCACGACGAAGACGCGGGATGCCGCGCTGCCCTGCCGTGTGCGCTCGCCCATGAACTCACCCCTCGTGATGCGCCGGTGCTCCCATCCTCACCCCTTCGGGATCGTGCGGCGAGACAGCACGGCCGCGACGAAGAAGCAGACGGCGCCGACGGCGGTGCCGCCGTTGGCCCAGGTCGCGTTCGCGAGGTCGCCCGTCGCCGGGACGACGTACGCGCCGACCGCCGAGACGCCGAACGCGACCGATCCGATGAAGTTCAGCCCGGTGCCGTGCCACGTGCGCGCGTCCGGATCCCACAGCCGGCCCCGGTCCTTCGTGGCGACGATGGCCAGGAAGCTCGAGACGAGGAACGCGAGCGACCCCCAGGCGTCCGGTATCCATCCCACGCCGACGGCGCCGGGCTGGGTCACAGCGGCGATCAGCGCAGCACCCGTGGAGAGGTTGAACAGCAGTGTTCCGGCGAACTGGATCGCCGCGGCCCACCAGTCCACGAGGTCGGGTCGGGGCATCTGGCGGCGGGGGATGCTGCGGCCGCTCAGGCTCAGCTGGATGAACGCCGCCAGCGTGAAGAACACCGACCCGACGAAGAAGGTCACGTTCGTGCCGACGGTGCCGGCCCACGAGGCGTAGAACGGCAGCGACCCGGCGAGGAAGCACAGCGAGCCGATCGCGAATCCCCACGCCTCGCGCCGGAGTCGTCGGACGGTGGGCACTGCGGTCATCGTTCCTCCGGGGGTCGGGATGCTGCCGGACGGCGCGGCATCCGTCCTGCGACCAATACGACCACAACTCGTGCGTTCGCGTGTGCGCCGCGCACGCTGGGCATCACGCCGGCGACATTCCGGCACCGAGCGGACAACGACTGTCCACACCTTGGAGGCGATGATGGCTCTTTCGACCCGGACGACTTCGTTCACTCTCCCCGGCTTCAACTGGCGCCGAGGCAAGCAGGCGTGGGACAAGCACACGTGGCTGTACATGGCGGTGATCGCCGCTGTGGTCCTCGGAGCGGCCGTCGGGTTGATCTGGCCCGATGTCGGCGTCGCCCTCAAGCCGCTCGGCGAGGCGTTCGTCGCGCTGATCAAGATGATGATCGCGCCGATCATCTTCTGCACGATCGTGGTCGGCGTCGGCTCGATCGCGAAGGCGGCGACCGTGGGCAAGATCGGCGGCCTGGCGCTGCTGTACTTCATGGTCATGTCGACCTTCGCGCTCGCGATCGGCCTCGTGGTGGGCAACCTGCTCCACCCGGGCGAGGGCCTCAACATGGCGAACTCGACGTACGAGGCGACGGGAGAGGCCAAGACCACGCAGGAGTTCATCCTCAGCATCATCCCGACCACCTTCTTCTCGGCCTTCACCGGCGAGAGCGTGCTCCAGGTGCTGTTCATCGCGCTGCTGGTCGGATTCGCGCTGCAGCAGATGGGCGACAAGGGCCAGCCGATCATGAACGCGGTGAAGAACCTCCAGGCCCTCGTCTTCCGCATCCTGGGCATGATCCTGTGGCTGGCGCCGATCGGCGCCTTCGGGGCCATCGCCGCCGTCGTGGGCAACACCGGCATCGCGGCGATCTGGGCGCTCGGGACGCTGATGATCGCGTTCTACATCACGTGCGTGGTCTTCATCGTCGGCATCCTCGGGACCCTGCTGTACGCCGTCACGCGCATCAACATCTTCCGCCTGGTGAAGTACCTCGCCCGTGAGTACCTGCTGATCGTCGGCACGTCGTCGTCGGAGTCCGCGCTGCCGCGCCTCATCGCCAAGATGGAGCACCTGGGCGTGTCCAAGCCCGTCGTCGGCATCACGGTCCCGACGGGGTACTCGTTCAACCTCGACGGCACGGCCATCTACCTGACGATGGCGTCGCTGTTCATCGCGAGCGGCATGGGGGCGCCGATGTCGATCGGCGAGCAGATCGGGCTGCTGGTGTTCATGATCATCGCCTCGAAGGGCGCCGCGGGCGTCACCGGTGCGGGCCTCGCGACGCTCGCGGGCGGCCTGCAGGCCTACCGCCCCGACCTCGTCAACGGCGTCGGCGTCATCGTCGGCATCGACCGGTTCATGTCGGAGGGCCGCGCGCTGACGAACTTCACGGGCAACGCGGTGGCGACCGTGCTCATCGGAGCGTGGACCAAGGAGTTCGACGCGGGGCGTGCCCGCGGTGTGCTGGCCGGCGAGATCCCGTTCGACGAGACGACGCTGTCGGGCGACGATCACGACGGCATGTCCGAGGCTCCCGGCGCCGTTGGCGTGCAGGGGCTCGAGGAGGCGGCGGTCGCCGAAGCCGAGGCGAAGGAGCAGCGCGCGCGCGAGCGCGAGGCCGCGATGAGCCGCTGACGCAGGGAGAGCCGGGTCCGTCCGCCGTGCGCGGGCGGACCCGCTGCGTGGTCGTTCGTCGGCTGATTCGCGTGGTCTCGGCTCGAACGTCGAACCGGGATCGGCCGAATCAGCCGGTGAGCCTGCGACGGGTCAGGATGCGGGGTCGATCTCGCCCGACTCGATGGCGGCTTCGCGCTCCTCGAGGTCGAGCTCGTCCATCTGGTCCTCGACGGACTCCATCGGGTCGAGCGTCGCCGGCGGCAGCTCGAACTCGACCTCGTCGTCGAGCGGCACGTCCCGCTCGTCGTCGGGGTTCCGGTCCCGGAAATCGCTCATCGCGGCCGTCCCGCCCTATCCGCTCTTGCGGCGGAACTCCCGCTTGGTCACCGCGCCGTGGGTGCCGTGGACGGCCGAGTCGCCGTCCATGTGCGCCTCGCCCTCGCGGTGCTGGGAGTTCTTCTTGTCGAGTGCTTCCTTGAACTTGCGCTTCATCTCATCGGATGCCGCGCCCGCCGGCTTCTCGTCGGTGCTCATGCCCCCACCCTAGGCATGGCGGACGGCGCGCACCAGCCGAGGGCACCGGATGCCTCGTCCCGGGCCCCTCACTGGTAGGATCGCAAAGGCTGCCCTCGCGGCATCCGCTCAATTCAACATGAGCTCACGGAGCAGGCCGGCAGCTAGCTGGTCCCCTGTGGTGGTCTCCTCGTCGCATCCGCGCCGGGTGGATTTCTACTGGTGGCCAGTGCTGGCGCGAATACGCGGCATCCGCCGCGCGCCGAGATCTGCCTGTTCCTGCTCCTTCGAAGGCTCACGCGTCACACGGACGCGCGAGCAAAAACAGGCCCTCCCCGGGTAGGGGAGAGACCCAAAAAGAAGGAGAGACCTCTTGGAAGGTCCTGAAATCACCGCCGCTGAAGCCGTTCTCGACAACGGCCGCTTCGGCACCCGCACCGTCCGGTTCGAGACCGGGCGCCTCGCGCAGCAGGCACAGGGTGCCGTCGCCGCGTACCTCGATGAGGAGACGATGCTCCTGTCGGCGACCAGCGCCGGCAAGTCCCCGCGCGAGGGCTTCGACTTCTTCCCGCTGACCGTCGACGTCGAAGAGCGCTCGTACGCCGCAGGGAAGATCCCCGGTTCGTTCTTCCGCCGCGAGGGTCGCCCCTCGACGGAGGCGATCCTCGTCTGCCGCCTGATCGACCGTCCGCTGCGCCCGTCGTTCGTCGACGGCCTCCGCAACGAGGTGCAGATCGTCGTCACGGTGCTCTCGATCGCGCCGGGCGAGTTCTACGACGCGCTCGCGATCAACGCCGCGTCGCTGTCGACCCAGATCTCCGGTCTCCCGTTCTCGGGCCCCATCGCCGGTGTGCGCCTCGCGCTCATCCCCGGCCACGGCGAGAACGCCGACCAGTGGATCGCCTTCCCGACCGTGACCCAGCTCGAGGAGGCCGTCTTCGACCTCATCGTCGCCGGTCGCGTCCTGCCCGACGGCGACGTCGCGATCATGATGGTCGAGGCCGAGGCCACCGAGCACAGCTGGAACCTCATCAAGGCGGGCGCCACCAAGCCCAACGAGGAGATCGTGGCCCAGGGCCTCGAGGCCTCGAAGCCCTTCATCAAGCAGCTCGTCGAGGCGCAGAACGTCGTCGCGAAGACCGCTGCGAAGGAGGTCAAGGAGTTCCCCGTCTTCCTGCCCTACAGCCAGGAGACCTACGACTTCGTGGCCGGCCGCGCCTACGACAAGCTCGTCCCGATCTACCAGATCGCCGACAAGCAGGAGCGCCAGAACGCCGACGACGAGCTCAAGGACGCCGTCAAGGCCGAGCTCCTCGCCGCCGTCGAGTCCGGCGAGCTCCCGGCCGTCGCGACGCTCGAGTTCAGCGCCGCATACAAGTCGGTGACGAAGAAGATCGTGCGCGGTCGCATCCTCGCCGAGGGTGTCCGCATGGACGGTCGCGGTCTGGCCGACATCCGCCCGCTCGACGCCGAGGTGCAGGTCATCCCACGCGTCCACGGCTCGGCGATCTTCCAGCGCGGCGAGACCCAGATCCTGGGCGTCACCACGCTGAACATGCTCAAGATGGAGCAGCAGATCGACTCGCTGTCGCCCGTGACGAGCAAGCGCTACATGCACCACTACAACTTCCCGCCCTACTCGACCGGTGAGACCGGCCGTGTGGGCAGCCCCAAGCGTCGCGAGATCGGGCACGGCTTCCTGGCCGAGCGCGCGCTCGTGCCGGTGCTGCCCAGCCGCGAGGAGTTCCCCTACGCGATCCGTCAGGTGTCCGAGGCTCTCGGCTCGAACGGCTCGACGTCGATGGGCTCGGTCTGCGCCTCGACCCTCTCGCTGCTCAACGCCGGTGTGCCGCTGCGCGCCGCCGTCGCGGGCATCGCGATGGGTCTCGTCTCGGACGAGGTGGACGGCCAGACCCGCTACGCGGCGCTGACCGACATCCTCGGCGCCGAGGACGCGCTCGGCGACATGGACTTCAAGGTCGCCGGCACGAGCGAGTTCGTCACGGCCATCCAGCTCGACACGAAGCTCGACGGCATCCCGTCGTCGGTGCTCGCCGCCGCGCTGACCCAGGCCAAGGACGCCCGCCTCACGATCCTCGGTGTGCTCAACGCCGCGATCGACGGCCCCGACGAGATGGCGCCCACCGCGCCGCGCGTCATCAGCGTGCAGATCCCGGTCGACAAGATCGGCGAGCTCATCGGGCCCAAGGGCAAGACGATCAACGCCATCCAGGACGAGACGGGCGCGCAGATCTCCATCGAGGAGGACGGCACCGTCTACATCGGCGCCACCGACGGCCCGTCGGCCGAGGCCGCCCGCGCCCAGGTGAACGCGATCGCCAACCCCACCAACCCGGAGGTCGGCGAGCAGTTCCTGGGCACGGTCGTCAAGATCGCGACGTTCGGCGCGTTCATCTCGCTCCTGCCCGGCAAGGACGGACTGCTGCACGTCAGCGAGGTCCGCAAGCTGGCCGGCGGCAAGCGCGTGGAGAACGTCGAGGACGTCCTCGGTGTCGGCCAGAAGCTGCTGGTCCGCATCACCAAGATCGACGACCGCGGCAAGCTGTCGCTCGAGCCGGTGCAGGAGGAGGCCGCCGATCAGGAGGGCTCCGCCGCCGCCAGCGAGGGTCCGGGAGACGCTCCCGCCGAGGGCTGATCGCCGACGCAGTGTTCGGATGCCCGTCCTCTCCTTTCCGGAGGGGGCGGGCATCCGCCGTCTCGCCCCGCGAACACGGATGCACGCCGACCCGTGATGAAAGCGTTATGCAATATTTACCCGTAGTTCGCGTCGGTGGCCAGCCAGGTGTCTCGACTGGCCTACCCTCGGAGATACGTACCGGGGGGTGCGGAATATGTATCACGGAGGCACCCGCGGGCGTCCTCGTGAGGGGGTGACTCATGGCTGTCTTCGGCGTTGGCTCGGCGCTCTCTTCGCAGAGCCCGAAAGCCGCCTCGTCACCCGGTGTGCACCCGTCCGCGCCGATCCCGGTGCAGGGCCCGTCGATCGGGGCGAGCGTGCGCGTCCCCCTCGGTGAGAGCGGCTTCGAGGTCTTCCCGCTGATCCTCGGCGGCGCCGAGTTCGGCTGGAACGTCGACCTCGAGTCGAGTCACGCCATCCTCGACGCGTACGCCGAACTCGGCGGCAACGCCGTGCACACGTCCGACAGCTACTCGGCGGGCCGCAGCGAGCACATCATCGGCCAGTGGATCCACTCGCGCGGTCTGCGTGACGACGTCGTGCTGGCCGTGCGCGTGGGCGGTCACCCCGACAACCCCGGACTCGGTCCGGTGAATCTGATCCGTGCGGTCGAGGCATCCCTCACGCGGCTGCGGACCGATCGCATCGACGTGCTCTACCTCGACGCGACGACCGACGCGGCCTCCGCTCTGGAAGACACGCTCGCGACCGCCGAATGGCTGGTCGAAACCGGGAAGGTGCGGGCCATCGGAGCCGTCGGCTACCTGCCCGCCCAGCTCGTCGAGGCGCGCATCTACTCGTCGGCCGGCTTCCCGCGCATCACGGTCCTCGACGTGCCGTTCAACGTGCTGCGGCGTCACGAGTTCGACTCCGACCTGCGGCTCGTCGCGGGCGCTCAGGGCATGGCCGTCACGCCGTCCCACGCGCTCGAGCACGGCTTCCTCGCCGGACGCCAGCGCACCCGCCAGCGCGGCACGCTCTCGGTGCGCGGCGCTCAGCTCGCCGCGAACCTCAACCGCCGGGGGAGCCGCACGCTGCGCGCTCTCGATGCCGTCGGCGACGAGCTCGGCGTCCCCGACGCCGCGGTCGCCCTCGCATGGCTGCTCGCGCAGCGCCTGGTCACGGCGCCGATCGTGAACGCCTACGCGCCGCAGCACGTCGAAGAGCTCGTGCAGGGCGTGGGGGTGCGGCTGAGCCGCGCGCAGCTGGCCGACATCGCACGCGCCGCCGAGTAGCGCGCCGACACGTCACCGGACCGTGATCGGTTCGTGACGTAGGGTGGAAGTCGTGTCCCGTCGGGGCACGCGACCCCCGACGGAGTGAGCTGCGTGACGCACTACATCTACCTCGTGCGGCATGGTGAGCACCAGGATGCCGAGCACGGCCTCGTCGACGGCCCGCTGTCTCCCCGGGGCCGGCGTCAGGCTTCGCTGCTGGCCGATCGGCTGTCCGGAGTGCCGTTCGACGCCGTCTGGCACTCGCCGCTGGAGCGCGCGAGCCAGACCGCCCGCGCCGTCCAGGAGCGGATGCCGTCGCTGCAACCGGTGCCCTCGTCACTCCTCTTCGACTGCGTGCCGACCGGCATGACCGACGAGACTCCGTCGGCGTTCGAGCCCTTCTTCGGCTCGGTGACCGAGGCCGAGGTCGAAGCCGGCCGCGCGCAGATGGCGGACGCCGTGAGCGAGCACCTCGTGCGCAAGCGCGGGGAGGTCCACGAGCTCATCATCACGCACAACTTCGTGATCGCGTGGTTCGTGCGCGAGGTGCTGCAGGCGCCGGAGTGGCGCTGGATGACCCTCAACCAGGCGCACTGCGGCCTGACGGTGATCGCCCAGAAGCAGGGCCGCCCGTGGACGCTCCTGTCGCACAACGACCTCGCGCACCTCCCGGTCGAGCTGCGCACGGGCCTCCCCGAGGTCTACCCGGTCTGACCCACGGCCTTCGGCGATCCGCGGCTCAGGGCAGGAGCACCTTGCCGTACCACCGCGAGGCGTTGGGGTTGTCGTTGTAGGGCTCGATCGCGACGAAGCCCGACCTCGCGTAGAGCGCTCCGGCGGCCTCGAGGGAGTGGTGGGTGTCGAGCACGAGCTCGTGCGCGCCGAGCGCGAGTGCGCGGGCCTCGAGCCCTTCCATCAGCAGGCGTCCCCAGCCGCGGCCGCGCGTCTCGGGGCGCAGGTAGAGGTGCTTCACCTCGTAGCGCGTGCCGTAGGGGCCGTCGGCGATGTGCCGGATGCCTCCGCACCCCACTGCGCGACCCTCGTCGTCGTGGACCACGAGGAACACCCCGGCCGGCGGCACGAATGCCGACGGCAGCGGGAACGTCGTCGTATAGGCGACGTCCTGCTCGGCGAACCCGGCGGTGCGCGCCTGGAAGTACTCGGCGAGGAGCGCGTGCGCCTCGGGGGAGTCGACGGGGGATTCGCGCAGTGCAGCCACGTCATCCAGCGTAGGCGGCGCGCCGGATGCGCGAGCCCCCGCGCCTAGGATGGAGCCCATGACGACGCGCGTGGCCATCGTGGGAGGCACCGGGAAGCTCGGTGGGATCATTCGCGAGGTGGTCGAGCACGAGGACGGGTTCGAGGTCGTCGCCGTGCTGACCTCCCGCTCCGAGCTGGCCGAACTCGACGGTGCCGACCTGGTCGTGGACGCCTCCACGCCCGCCGTGTCGATCGACGTCGTGCGCGCGGCCGTCGAGCGCGGCATCAACGTGCTCGTCGGCACCTCGGGCTGGTCGGCCGAGCGCATCGCCCTCGTGCGTCCGCTGGTCGAGGCGGCGGGCACCGGCGCCGTCTTCATCCCGAACTTCTCCCTCGGCTCCGTCATCGGATCCGCGATCGCCGCCGCGGCGGCCCCGTTCTTCCCGTCGATCGAGATCGTCGAGGCCCACCGGGAGACCAAGATCGACTCGCCGCGCGGCCCGGCCGCGCGCCCGGCCGAGCTGATCGCCGCGGCCCGCGCCGAGGTCGGACCCGTGGAGTCGCCCCACGTCGACCAGCGCGCGCGCGGCCAGCAGGTGGCCAGCGTCCCGATCCACTCGCTCCGCCGCCCGGGCGTCATGGCCCGGCAGGAGACCATCCTCGCGGGTGCGGGGGAGTCCCTGACGATCGTCCACGACACCGTCGAGCCGGCGCTCGCGTACGGTCCCGGCATCCGTCTCGCACTCGCCGCCGCGACGCGCGCGACCGGCGTCGTCGTCGGACTCGACAGCTTCCTCGACATCGGCCTGCGCCGGCCGGGCGCCGCGCCCGCGGAGCGCCCCGTGGACGAGGGCGACGTGCCCGGACAGGTGGCCCGGGCCACGGGCGTATGAGCGCGCGCATCGGCGTCGCCGTCATGGCGGTGCTCCTGGCGCTGTACATCGTGCTCGTGGGCCAGCGGGCGTGGCTGCTCATCGTCAGCGGCGAGCCCGTGGGCGTGCTGATGGGCGTCGTGCTCGTGGTCCTCCCCGTCATCGCGGTCTGGGCCCTCGGGCGCGAACTGTGGTTCGGCATCCGGGCCGAGCGGCTCGGCAAGCGGCTCGAGGCGGACGACGCGCTCCCCGCCGAGGAGATCGCGGTGCGGCCGAGCGGCCGTGCGGTGCGGTCCGAGGCCGATGCGCTCTTCCCGGCATACCGCGCCGACGTCGAGGCGCACCCCGACGACTGGCGTGCGTGGTACCGGCTCGGCCTCGCCTACGACGCGTCCGGGGATCGCCGCCGCGCCCGTGAGGCCGTGCGGACGGCCATCCGTCTCGAAGCCGCCGACCGCCGCGGCTGAGCGCTCACGCCGCCGGCGGAACCGCCGCCGCGACGGCCTCCTCGACCGTGCGGTGGTGGAACGCGAAACCGGATCCCTCGAGCACGGCGGGTGCGACATCCGCGTCCGTCGTCAGCAGCGCCTCGGTCGCGTCGGATCCGAGCACCGCCTTCATCGCCCACACCGGCGCCCGCACCACGAACGGCCGGTTGAGCCGCACCGCGAGCGCGAACCCCAGGTCGTTCGCGGTCGCCCGGGTCGGTCCCGTGAAGTTCACCGGGCCGGTGAGGCCGGCGTCGATGACGTGACGGATGCCGCGCACCTCGTCTTCGAGCGAGATCCACGGCCACACCTGCGTCCCGCGGCCGATCGGTCCGCTCACGCCGAGCTTCGTGAGAAGCATCAGCGGCTTGAGCACTCCGTCTTCGTGCACGACGGGCGCGGTGCGCAGCAGGGCGACCCGGACATCGTCGCCGGCCGCGCGGGCCGCGCCCTCCCACTCCCCGCACAGATCGGCGAGGAAGGTGGTTCCGCGGGGCGACGTCTCGTCCAGCCGCCGACCGGGTGCGGAGCCGTAGAAGCCCACCGCCGACCCGGAGACGAAGTGCGGGGCATCCGTCCCCAGTGCCCGCAGGGCGCGGGCGAGAACCTGCGTCGGCGTGACGCGCGACCACAGCAGCGTGTTGCGGTAGTGCGGCGTCCACGGGAAGCGGCCGATGCTCGCGCCGTTGAGCCCGACGACGGCGTCCGCGCCGGCGAGCACGTCCGGATCGAGCGGTGCGGCGTCGGTGAGCCACTCGACCTCGTTCGGAGCGGTCGGCGCATGGCGCACGAGGCGCGTGACCTCGACGCCGTCCGCGCGGAGACGCTCCACCAGCGCGGACCCGATCAGGCCCGACGCGCCCGCGACCACGACCCGGCGTGCGCCGCCCGGTGTCGCGGGGTCAGGCAAGCGTCGCCTCGAGGGTGATCTCGATGCCCGCGAGCGCCTGCGAGACAGGGCAGCCGGCCTTGGCCTCCTGCGCGAGGCGCTCGAAGTCCTCGGGCTCGAGCCCGGGGACCACCGCGTTCACGTTGAGGTGGCTGCCGGTGATCCCGGTGCCGGCCTTGAAGGTGACGGATGCCGTCGTGTCGATCGCCTCCGGAGGCGTGCCGTTCTCGGCCAGGGCGAGCGAGAACGCCATGCTGAAGCAGGAGGCGTGCGCGGCGGCGATCAGCTCTTCGGGAGTGGTCGTCGAGGTCGAGCCCTCGCTGCGGGCCTTCCAGTTCACGGCGAAGGTCCCCAGGCCGGACGAAACGAGCGTCACTTCGCCGGAGCCGTCGAAGAGGCCGCCCTTCCAGGCAGTGGTGGCTTCGCTCGTGACCGTCATGGGTGCCTCCCGTCGCTGCGCCCGCCGTCGGGGCGTCTCGCGGTCAGCCTAGTGGCGGGGGTGTGCGTGCGCGACGGGTTTACGCCGCCGGATGCCGCCCTCAGGCCGAGGCGGGGCGTGCGCGCCCGATCACGCCGACGCGCTGCAGGAGCAGGTAGAGCTGGCAGCCCAGGCACAGGCCGAAGGCGGCGTTGAGGAACGCTGCAACGAACGCCATGGCGGCCGCGATCGTGAGAGCCCAGGGCACTCCGAGGAGCTGGAGCGCGAGGCCGATCGCGGTCACGAACAGGCCGACGCCCTGCGCGAAGCGGGGCGGACGCGGGTCCTCGAGGTCGGTCGGGCGCGCCAGCCGCGGCGCCACCGCGGTGCGGTACAGCGCGGCCCACGGAGCAGTGCGCGGCGAGAGGACTCCCCAGAGGAACAGCAGCGCGATGGCGAGGAGGAGCAGGAAGGCGGGATCGAGGACGCGTTCGGTGATCGTCGCATCCGTGATCGCCCACCCCGACGAGTCCGAGGCCGTCGAGAGCCCGGTCAGCCCGAGGAAGACGTCGATCAGCAGCAGCAGGGCCGTGATCCCAGCCACGAAGCGAGGACCTCGAGGGTCGATGCCGCGCAGGGCGGAGGCATCCGCTGAATCAGACATGGGCGTCCTCCGAGGTCAGCCGACCCAGTTCGAGCTCGAGCACGTCGCGGCTGGGGGTGCCGCCGAACCGGGTCTGGATCACGCCGTCGCGGTCGAGGACGAGCGTCGTCGGCGTCTGCAGCACGTGGAAGTGCCGCGCGATGTCGGGGCGGTGCGTGAGGTCGACGTCCAGGTGGCGCACGCCCTCGTGAGCGTCGGCGATCGACGCGAGCGTGCGGTGGACGCCGGGGCACCGCGCGCACATCTCGGTGCTGAACTGCAGCAGCGTGGCGACCTCGCCCAGGCCGTCGGCGCCGAGCCGGATGGGGTCGATGACCTCGTGGGGCACGTGACGCTGCGGTCGGGACTGCGCCCAGCGCAGATACGCGCCGATGCCGATGGTCACCACGAGGAGCGCGGTGATGGCGACGAGCGCGGTGACGAGGTTCACAACTGATCAGGGTATCCCTGTTCACCTGAATGGATCCCGGATGCGCGAATATGACGCTCCGGGCGTAACAGAGCCCGGCGTCCGAGGGCGCGGGTATCGTGGCAGCCGTGACCAGCGCGATCCCGACCCCGTACGAGGACCTCCTGCGCGACGTGCTGGAGCACGGCACGCACAAAGACGACCGCACCGGCACCGGAACGACCAGTGCGTTCGGGCGTCAGAT
The DNA here is from genome assembly GCF_041909575.1 of Microbacterium sp. Classification (GTDB taxonomy): domain Bacteria; phylum Actinomycetota; class Actinomycetes; order Actinomycetales; family Microbacteriaceae; genus Microbacterium. The sequence continues at coordinate 16,417 of NZ_JAYRDE010000028.1, forward strand.
CCGCTTCGACCTGTCGCAGGGGTTTCCGCTCATCACGACCAAGCGCGTGCACTTCAAGTCGATCGCCTACGAGCTGCTGTGGTTCCTCCGCGGCGAGTCGAACGTGCGGTGGCTGCAGGACAACGGCGTGACGATCTGGGACGAGTGGGCCGACGCCGAGGGCGAGCTCGGGCCGGTCTACGGCGTCCAGTGGCGGTCGTGGCCTTCGCCCGACGGCGCCCACATCGACCAGATCTCCCAGGTCATCGACCAGATCCGCGCGAACCCGGACTCCCGGCGCCTGCTCGTCTCGGCCTGGAATCCCGCCGACATCCCCGACATGGCCCTCGCGCCGTGCCACGCGATGTTCCAGTTCTACGTCGCGGACGGCCGGCTGTCGTGCCAGCTCTACCAGCGCAGCGCCGACCTCTTCCTGGGCGTGCCGTTCAACATCGCGTCCTACGCGCTGCTGACCCTCATGGTCGCGCAGCAGACGGGCCTCGAGCCCGGCGACTTCGTGTGGACCGGCGGCGACTGCCACATCTACGACAACCACGTCGAGCAGGTGCGCGAGCAGCTCACGCGAGAGCCCTACCCGTATCCGACGCTGCGCTTCGCCCGCAGGCCCGACTCGATCTTCGACTACGCCTTCGACGACTTCGTCGTCGAGGACTACCAGCACCACCCGGCGATCCGCGGGGCGGTCGCCGTATGACCCCACGCATCGGCCTGGTGTGGGCCGAGGCGGCGGGCGGCGTGATCGGCGCGCAGGGCGGCATGCCGTGGCACGTGCCGGAAGACCTCGCCCACTTCAAGGAGGTCACCGCCGGCGGGCCCGTCGTCATGGGGCGGCGCACCTGGGAGTCGCTGCCCGAGCGCTTCCGCCCGCTGCCGGGCCGGCGCAACATCGTGGTCACCCGCTCCGGCGACTGGTCGGCGCCCGGCGCGGAGCGCGCACCCTCGCTCGGTTCGGCACTCGAGACGGCGGCGGATGCCTCGCCCGAGTGGATCTGGATCATCGGCGGCGGCGAGCTCTTCCGGGAGAGCATCGACGCGGCCGATCGCCTCGAGGTGACCGAACTCGACCTGGAGGTCGACGGTGACACCTTCGCGCCCGATCGCTCGGAGTGGCAGGTGGTGGCCACGGAGCCGGCCGAAGGCTGGAGCACGTCGAGGAGCGGCATCCGCTATCGATTCCTCCGGCTCGAGCGTTCCGCCTAGGCTCGTCGCATGGCGAAGACGGCGGTCATCACGGGCGCGAGCTCGGGTCTGGGCGCGGAGTACGCGCGGCAGCTGGCTGCCCGCGGCGCCGACCTGGTGCTGGTGGCCCGCGATCGCGAGGCGCTCGAGGGCCTCGCACGCGAGCTGACGGCGCAGCATCGGGTGGGCGTGGAGGTGATGGCGCTCGACCTGCTCGCGCCGCGGCAGCGCGCGAAGCTCGAGCGGCGCCTCGCCGACGCGGAGCGCCCCGTCGAGCTCCTGGTCAACAACGCCGGGTTCGGTCTCCCGCTGGCGTTCGAGCGCAATGACGTGGAGGACGAGGCGCGTCATTTGGAGCTGCACGTCGAGGTGCCCCTGCGCCTCACCCACGCCGCGCTCGCGCCCATGCTCGCGCGCGGCCACGGCCGCATCGTCAACGTCGCGTCGGTCGCGGGCTTCACGCCGCGCTCGACCTACGGCGCCTGCAAGGGCTGGCTCATCAGCTTCAGCCGCTGGGCCAACAGCGTCTACGCGAAGCGCGGGGTCACCGTGACCGCCGTGTGCCCGGGCTTCACGCACACGAACTTCCACGAACGGGCGGGGCTCCCGCCGGGGCAGGAGGGCGTCGCCGACTGGATGTGGCTGGATGCCGCCACCGTCGTGCGCGAGTCACTGCGCGACGTGGCCCGCGGGCGCGCCGTCTCGATCCCGTCCACGAAGTACAAGGCGCTCGTGGCGCTCACCCGCTTCGTGCCGTCGTCGCTCGTCGCACGGGCCGCCGCGACCGGCCGCTGACGTCAGACGAATCGGCCGAGATGCACCGCGGCCAACGCGATCGCGGCAATCGACTCGCCGTCACTGATCTCACCACGGCCGATCATCTGCACGAGCACCGAGAACGGCATCCATTCGACGGCCTCGATGCCCTCCTCGTGCTGCGATGCGGATGCGAGATCTCCGGATTCTGAGTGCAGGCGGCGCGCCAGAAACACGTGCTCCGGCGCGTCGGCGATGCCGTTCAGCGCGTTCATCCGGCCGATCTCGAGCCACTCGTCCGCGATCATCCCGGTCTCTTCGCGCAGTTCGCGCTGAGCGGCGGCGAGGGGGTCTTCTCCGTCGGTGCCGCCGGCGGGCACTTCGAGCGAGGACTCTCCGGTCGAGTATCGGTCCAGGCGCACCAGGCACACGCGATCCGCGCCATCCACCGCGACGACGAAGACGGCCGGATGCCGCATCTCGACGACTCCATAGATTCCCGGCCCGCCGGGCCCGAGCACATCGTCCTCGCGCACGCGGATCCAGCGATTCTCATAAACGGTGCGGGACGCGAGGGTCTGCCATGCCATGCGCCCACGATAAGCCGAGGCTCGATTCTGAGCGCTGGGGTGCCGGTCGTCGGATCTGCTGTGACCAGTGAGATCGGTGTGACGGTTGGTGTCACCGAACTGCCGATCTCCCTGCAACGGCCCGTCGTCGCCGGCTCCTCCTCAGCCAATCTGGCGGCTGCGCCATCCCCAGATCTCACTCTCTCGAACCCGAGACCTTCGAGCCGACGCCAAAGTCGCGGTGTGCGCACGTCTGAGATCATCGACATCATCGAGCACCACGGCGGTGTGGTGCGTCGGAGCGCCCTCCTGGCCCGGGGCGCGTCGAAGCGCGCGATCGCGACCGCGGTCAACCGAGCCGGCATCGTCAGGCTGCGTGAAGGTGTCTATGCGGTGCCGACCGCGGACTCGCAGATTCTGGACGCCGCTCGGCATGGCGGCGAAGTGGCGTGCGTGTCCGCCCTTCGCGCTCACGGAGTCTGGGTGCTCGAGATGCGGGGTCGCCTCCACGTGTGGCTCGGGGGCAAGGGGCGAAGGCACACGCACAAGAATTGCCGGTGCATCGATCACCACGACGCCGGCGGAGCCGCATTCGGGATCGCACCCGTCGCCCTCGCCCTCGTGCAAGCGGCAGGGTGTTGCGATGGCGAGACATTCTTCGCCGCCTACGAGTCGGCGTGGAAGAAGGGGCTGCTGTCCCGTACCGAGCGTGAGTGGATCCGCCGAACCGTTCCCGCGCGCACGCGCTGGCTCGTGGATCTCGCGCGACCCGATGCGGACAGTGGGCTGGAGTCCCTTCTGCGCCTGCGTCTGATCCGACTCGGCGTCGCGCTCGAGTGCCAGGTCAGCATCCTCGGTGTGGGACGTGTCGACTTCGTCGCGGCCGGGGTGCTCATCATCGAGGTGGACGGGCGTGAGAATCATGACGGAGCGTCCCTGCGGCATAAGGATCTGGTGCGCGACGCCGCCGCGGCGGCGCTCGGATACGAGACACTGCGCTTCGACTACGCCCTCGTCGTGCATGAATGGCACACCGTCGAGAAGGCGATCGTCGCGCGCTTGCGGCGACATGGGGTGCCGGTCGTCGGGGCGGGCGTGAGAAGTGTGCGCTCCGAGCCGTCAGGTCACCGGTGAGCGCACGGGCCCCCTGCAACCGGCCCGCCGCACGGCGGCGGATGACCCTCGGCCGTACCGCGCGGGGCGCGGCATCCCGATAACCTGAAGGCATGACGCATACGGGCAACCCCTTCGGACAGGTGCTCGTCGCGCTCGTCACCCCGATGACGGCCGACGGCGAGGTCGACTGGCCCGCCGTCGAGAAGCACATCGACGACGTCATCACGGCCGGCGCGGACGGCATCGTGGTGACCGGAACGACCGGCGAGACCTCCACGCTGACCGACGCCGAGAAGATCCGCCTCGTCGAGCTCGGCAAAGAGGTCGCGGCAGGCCGCGCGAAGATCATCACGGGCGGCGGCTCGAACGAGACCGCCCACGCGATCGAGCTGTACAAGGCCAGCGAGAAGGCCGGCGCCGACGGCATCATGATCGTCACGCCGTACTACAACAAGCCGACGCAGGCCGGGATCCTCACGCACTTCCGGCTCGTCGCCGACGCGACCGACCTTCCGGTGATCCTGTACGACATCCCCGGCCGCACCGGGGTGCCGATCCGCTACGAGACGATCCTGCGCCTCGCGAAGCACCCCAACATCCTCGCCATCAAGGACGCCAAGGGCGACTTCAGCGAGGTGAGCCGCGTGCTCAACCAGACCGATCTGATGTACTTCTCGGGCGACGACGCCAACGTGCTGCCGCACCTCGCGATCGGGGCGACCGGGCTCATCGGCGTGACGGCGAACATCGCCCCCGCGCCGTATCGCGCGATCGTCGACGCCGTGAACGCGGGCGACCTGAAGACGGCGACCGCCGCGCACCAGCAGCTGGAGCCTCTCGTGCGCGCCGTGATGACCCACGTGCCCGGCACCGTCTCGGCGAAGTACATCCTCCACGGCCTCGGCCGCATCGGCAGTCCGCGCGTGCGACTGCCACTGGTGGGGCCGGAGGAATGGGAGGCCGCGAAGATCGAGGACGAGCTCGCCCTGGTGACCGGTGTCGCGGGGGCCGACTTCTCCAACTTCCGGCCCGATCGCAACGCGGCCGCCGGCGGCGCGCTGCCCAAGGTCTCGGGGACGACGCGATGAGCCCGCTGACGACGCCTCTCGACCCGCCCGCGCTCGAGCAGGGGACGCTGCGCGTCACTCCGCTCGGCGGCCTCGGCGAGGTCGGGCGCAACATGACCGTCTTCGAGTACGGCGGAAAGCTGCTCGTCGTCGACTGCGGCGTGCTCTTCCCCGAGGAGCACCAGCCCGGCGTCGACCTGATCCTCCCCGACTTCGAGCCGATCAAGGGCCGGCTCGACGACATCGTGGGCGTCGTGCTCACGCACGGGCACGAGGACCACATCGGCGCGGTGCCGTATCTGCTGAAGCTGAAGTCCGACATCCCGATCGTCGGCTCGGGGCTCACGCTCGCCCTCACGGAGGCGAAGCTGAAGGAGCACCGCCTGCGGCCGTACAGCCTGACGGTGGCCGAGGGGCAGCGCGAGAACCTCGGCCCGTTCGAGCTCGAGTTCATCGCCGTGAACCACTCCATCCCCGACGCGCTCGCCGTCGCGATCCGCACCCCCGCGGGCATGGTGCTGGCGACCGGCGACTTCAAGATGGACCAGCTGCCGCTCGACGGCCGGCTGACCGACCTTCGCGCCTTCTCCCGCCTGGGCGAGGAGGGCGTCGACCTCTTCCTCGTCGACTCCACCAACGCCGACGTGCCCGGCTTCACCCCGCTCGAGCGCGAGATCGGGCCGGTCCTCGACCAGGTGATCGGCAAGTCTCCCCGCCGGGTCATCGTCGCCAGCTTCTCCAGTCACGTGCACCGCGTGCAGCAGGTGCTGGATGCCGCAGCCGCCCACGGTCGCCGGGTGGCGCTGCTCGGCCGCAGCATGCTGCGCAACATGACCATCGCCGAGGATCTCGGCTACCTCCACGTCCCCGAGGGCGTGCTCATCGACTACAAGAAGGCGCGCGACCTCCCCGACGATCAGATCGTCTACATGTCGACCGGATCGCAGGGCGAGCCGATGGCCGTGCTCAGCCGCATGGCCAACCTCGACCACGCGATCGAGCCGGGGCCCGGCGACACCGTGATCCTCGCGTCGAGCCTCATCCCCGGCAACGAGAACGCCGTCTACCGCGTGATCGACGGCTTGACGAAGCTCGGTGCGCACGTGGTCCACAAGGGCAACGCGAAGGTGCACGTCTCCGGTCACGCCGCCGCCGGCGAACTGCTCTACTGCTACAACATCCTCAAGCCGCGCAACGTGCTGCCGATCCACGGCGAGTACCGCCATCTCATGGCCAATGCGCGGCTCGCGCAGGACACGGGCATCGAGCCCGAGCGGACGATCCTGGCCGAGAACGGCACGGTCATCGACCTCAAGGACGGCGACGCCCGCGTGGTCGGCCAGCTCGACCTCGGGTTCGTGTACGTCGACGGGTCGACGGTCGGGGAGATCACGGATGCCGACCTCAAGGATCGCCGGATCCTCGGCGAGGAGGGCTTCATCTCCGTCATCGTCGTGGTCGACGCCTCGACGGGCAAGGTGATCTCGGGGCCCGAGATCCATGCCCGCGGATTCGCCGAGGACGACGCCGTGTTCGACGACGTCAAGCCGAAGATCGCCGCGGCGCTCGCCGAGGCCGCGAAGTCCGGGGTGCGCGATCAGCACGCCCTCTCGCAGGTCGTGCGGCGCACCATCGGCCGCTGGGTGAATCAGTCGCTGCGCCGGCGGCCGATGATCATCCCGCTCGTCATCGAGGCGTGAGCCGCGCCGAGCCCTGCGACATGCGGGACTCGGCATCCGCTCGCCGTCGCTAAACTCGCGGCATGCCCCCCGCCTTCCGCATTCGCGCCGCCACCCAGGCGGACGGCGCGTTCCTCGGGGACATGGTCGTCGACGCCGCGAACTGGCGTCGCGGCGGGGAGCGGCTCAAGCACGAGCTCATCGCGGGCTCGGATCACAGCCGGTACGTGTCGGGATGGATGCGACCGGGGGACGCGGGATTCGTCGCGGAGGACGCGAACGGCGAGCCGATCGGGGCCGCGTGGTACCGGATGCTGCCCCGCACCGATCCCGGGTTCGGCTACGTGGGCACGGGCGTGCCGGAGCTCATCATCGGCGTGCGGCCGATCTGGCGCGCGCACGGCGTGGGACGGGCCCTGCTGCAGCGGCTGTGCGAGCACGCGCGGGCGCAGGGGTTCGGGCGCATCTCCCTCAGCGTCGAGCGCGGCAACTTCGCCGCGACGCTCTACCGCAGCGAAGGATTCGCGGTCGTCGAGGCGGCCCACGGGCGCGACACGATGGTCAAGCGCCTGCGCTGACGTGCGGCGTCCGGCGCGGGGAAGCTCCGCGCGGCTCCGCAGAAAAGTCGGCGGTGCGGCTTACCGTGGGGGAATGGCCAGGAGCTCCAGCCCGACCAAGAGCGGTCGCGCGCCCTCACGCACGCAGGCGTCTTCGTCGCGCGCCAAGAAGCCCGAGCCGGCGCCGAAGCGCTACGTCGGCGAGTCCGACCGGCCACCTCTGATCGCGCGCGCGTGGCTGGGTCTCGCCCACGCCACCGGCGGACTCTTCCGCGCGTTCGGTCCCGAGACGCTCGAGAAGGACCAGCGTCGCGACGGCTTCCCGTTCCTCCTCGTGCTCCTCGCGGTCGCCGGCGCGGTCAACGAGTGGTTCTTCATCGGCAACGACGTCGCCGCCGGCATCAGTGCGTTCACGGTCGGCGGGCTCATCGGCCGCGAGGCGTTCATCCTTCCGGTGCTCCTCCTCGTGCTGGCGGGCTGGATGTTCCGGCATCCGTCCTCCGTCCACGACAACGGCCGCATCGGCATCGGCTTCGGGCTGCTGATCTGGACGATCGCAGGCTTCTGCCACGTCGCGGGCGGACGGCCGCAGCCCAGCCAGGGCCTTCCCGCGCTCAGCGAAGCCGGCGGCCTGTTCGGCTGGATGATCGGCGAGCCGCTCGCGCTCGTGCTCACCGACGTCGGCGCCTACATCGTGCTCTCGCTCCTCGCGGTGCTCAGCATCCTGATCATCACCAAGACGCCCCCGAATCGCATCGGGCGGCGCCTCGGCGAGCTGTACGCGTGGATGTTCGGGGCCGAGCCCCGCACCGAGCAGGCGACGGATGCCGCGCCCGCCGAGTCCGACGACGACCCGTCGCTGCCGTGGTGGCGTCGCAACAAGACCGGCCGCGAGAAGGACCCCGACGACGTGCTCGGCTCCGAGGACCTCACGGCCCTCCTCACGCCGGGTTCCCCGCAGGGCGGCTTCGACCAGGTCATCGAGCCGGTGCCGGAGCCCGAGCCGGTCGCGACCGACGCGCTCACCGAGATCATCGATCCGGCCGTGCTGTCGGCGGCGAAAGCGTCCAAGGCGCCGGGCACCTCGCTGCGCGACGACAGCGAGGACCCGCTCGAGGACGGCCTCCTCCCGGGGCTGTCGGGCATCGGCACCGACGCGCCGGCCCGGTCGACCGCGCCGTACCGGCTGCCCTCGGTCAATGCCCTGGCCGCCGGCACGCCGCACGTCGCGCGGTCGCAGGCGAACGACGACACCGTCAAGGCGATCACGAGCGTGCTCGACCAGTTCTCCGTCGACGCGCGCGTGACGGGCTTCTCGCGCGGTCCGACGGTGACCCAGTACGAGATCTCCCTCGGCCCCGGGGTCAAGGTCGAGCGCATCACCGCGCTGACCAACAACATCGCCTACGCGGTCGCCTCGAACGAGGTGCGCATCCTCGCGCCCATTCCCGGCAAGAGTGCGATCGGCGTGGAGATCCCCAACGCCGACCGCGAGATCGTCACGCTCGGCGACGTCCTGAGGTCCCACAACGCCCAGCAGTCGACCCACCCCATGACGATCGGCGTCGGCAAGGACGTCGGCGGCGGATACGTCGTGGCGAACCTCGCGAAGATGCCGCACCTCCTCGTCGCGGGATCCACGGGCTCGGGAAAGTCGAGCTTCGTGAACTCGATGATCACCAGTCTCCTCATGCGCGCCAAGCCCGCCGACGTGCGCATGGTGCTCATCGACCCCAAGCGCGTGGAGCTCACCTCCTACGCCGGGGTCCCGCACCTCATCACGCCCATCATCACGAACCCGAAGAAGGCGGCCGAGGCGCTGCAGTGGGTCGTGAAGGAGATGGACATGCGGTACGACGACCTGGCGTCGTTCGGCTTCCGCCACATCGACGACTTCAACCGCGCGGTCGTCGCGGGCGAGATCACGCTTCCCGCCGGCAGCGAGCGCGTGCTCAAGCCCTACCCCTATCTGCTGGTCGTCGTCGACGAGCTGGCCGACCTCATGATGGTCGCCCCCCGCGACGTCGAGGACTCGATCGTGCGCATCACGCAGCTGGCCCGGGCCAGCGGCATCCACCTCGTCCTCGCGACGCAGCGACCCTCGGTCGACGTCGTCACCGGACTCATCAAGGCCAATGTGCCGTCCCGCCTCGCGTTCGCGGTGACGAGCGTCACCGACTCGCGCGTGATCCTCGACCAGCCCGGGGCCGATCGCCTGATCGGCCAGGGCGACGGCCTGTTCCTGCCGATGGGCGCCTCCAAGGCGCTGCGCGTGCAGGGTGCGTGGGTGAGCGAGCAGGAGATCGAGAAGGTCGTCAAGCACGTCACCGCCCAGGCGCGGCCGGAGTACCGCTCCGACGTGGCGGCGGCGGCCGAGAAGAAGGAGATCGACGCCGACATCGGCGACGACCTCGAGCTTCTGCTCGCCGCGGCGGAGCAGATCATCTCGACCCAGTTCGGGTCGACGTCGATGCTGCAGCGCAAGCTCCGCGTCGGGTTCGCCAAGGCCGGCCGGCTCATGGACCTCCTCGAGTCCCGTGAGATCGTCGGTCCGTCCGAGGGTTCGAAGGCGCGCGACGTGCTCGTGACGCCCGACCAGCTCCCCGCGGTGCTCGCGCGGCTGCGGGGCGAGGACGTTCCGGATGCCGCGGCCCCGGCATCCGATCCCTACGGCGCCGACGCCGTCGACGCGCAGTTCGACGGCTATCCGGTCGTCGAGAGCGAGGGCGGCGAGGACGCGTGGGGGCTGACCGGCCGCGATTGAGCCCGGCCGTGCGGCGATAGGCTCGGCGCATGGCTATCCCGCGGCAGCTCCCGAACGCGATCACGATCGTGCGCATCCTGTGCGCCCCGGTGTTCCTCTGGATGCTGCTCGCCGACGGCGGTGCCGACGGACCGCTGCGCTGGTGGGCGGCGGTGCTGTTCATCGTGGCGATCGCGACGGACGGGATCGACGGCTACCTCGCCCGCAGGCACCACATCGTCACCGACCTGGGCAAGCTGCTCGACCCGATCGCCGACAAGGTGCTGACCGGCTTCGCCTTCATCGGACTGTCGATCCTCGGCGAGCTGCCGTGGTGGATCACGATCCTCGTGCTCGTGCGGGAGGTCGGGATCACGGTGCACCGGCTGATCGTCGCGAGCGACCACGTCGTCGCCGCGGCCTGGATGGGCAAACTCAAGACGCTCGCGCAGGGGGTGGCGCTCTCGCTGGCGCTGCTGCCGCTGTGGACCGTCGTCGGCGACTGGATCTTCTGGGTGAACGGCGTGACCATGACCATCGCGGTCGTGCTGACGGTCGCGAGCGGCATCGACTACGTCCTCACCGAGGCTCGCGGGGCGCGCCGCGCGAAGGGCACCGCGTGACCCTGGCCGCCGACCTCCTCGCGGCGCTGGGCGCCCGGGGGTGGACGGTGGCCGTCGCCGAGTCCCTCACGGGCGGGCTCGTCGCGGCCGCCATCGTCGACGTCCCGGGGGCGTCGGCGTCGATGCGCGGGGGAGTGGTGGCGTACGCCACCGACGTGAAACGGGACGTGCTCGGTGTCGACGCGGCGCTGCTGGCGTCGGCGGGAGCGGTGGATTCAGCAGTCGCGTGGCAGATGGCCGAGGGGGCCCGGCGCGTGCTCGGTGCGGATGTCGGCATCGCGACCACCGGGGTTGCGGGCCCGGAGCCCCAGGACGGGAAGCCCGTCGGGACAGTGTGCATCGCCGTGGTCGCACCCGACGGGTCCGCGGGGGCGACGGTCCTGCTGGAGGGCGATCGCGCCGCGATCCGAGAGGCGGCGACGGCGGCGGCCCTGAAGCTTGCGATCAGCCGGGTCTCGAGCTCGTGAGCGATCCTCCGAGAGGGTCGGGACAGATCGTTCGAGTCGGCGGGAACACACCGTGTTTCTTCTCGGTTACATTCGGTGATTCCCACCCATTCCCCAGTTCGCGGGATTAGATTGGCATCATCCGGTGCTGTACTGTTGTCCACCCGGACAAGCGGAATCAGAAGTGAGGAGGGGGCCCACAATGATCCTGGTACGTCAAGAGATCGGCGAAGTGCTTCGCGATTTCCGCCAGCAGAAGGGTCGCACCCTCCGTCAGGTCGCGAGCCGCGCAAGCGTCGCTCTCGGTTACCTGAGCGAGGTCGAGCGCGGTCAGAAGGAGGCGTCGAGCGAGATCCTCGCATCGGTCGCCGAAGCACTCGATGTGCCCATCTCGATCATCATGCGCGAGGTCGGCGACCGCATCTCGGTCCTCGAGGGCCTGCAGACCTTCCCCGACGTCGTCCCCGACGAGCTCGTGGCGTCCGTCGACGCCGAGCTGTCGCTGCGCTGACGCGATCCGCCTTCTGACCGGAGCACTCCGCCTTCATGCGCCGCAGTGAGTTCGACCGAGCCGTGAACGACGAGTTCGGTCTGCGCGGCGACGCGCTGGTGGTCGATCTCGTGCTCCCCGGCGTGGGCGGGCGCACCGCCGCCGAGGCGCTGAAGGCCGGCGTGCCCCCGCGCGAGGTGTGGCTCGCGCTGTGCGCCGAGACGGATGTCCCGCTCGAACGCCGTTACGGCGCCGGGCGCCTCGAGCCCAAGCGCTGAACACACCGCCGCCGTCGCCGCAGCCCGGCGTGTCGTCGAATATGTGTTCGATAGCCGCGTAGGCTCCTGCACAGCAGGGATCGAGGACGTGTCTGTCCACGAGAGCGGCGGAGCGAAGACGGATGTCGGAGCCCCTCCCTAGCGTGGACGACGTCGAACGACACCTCACGCCTTGTCGCAGCATCCGTCCCACCGGGTCGGAGCGCGACAGCCTACAGGCGACGGAACGCGAGCATTAGGAGCACGCCATGCCCTCAGCAGTTGACCGCGAGAAGGCCCTCGAATCGGCCCTCGCCCAGATCGACCGGCAGTTCGGAAAGGGCTCGGTCATGCGGCTGGGCAGCGACGAGCGCGCTCCTGTCGAGGTCGTCCCGACCGGATCGATCGCCCTCGACGTCGCGCTCGGCATCGGCGGGCTTCCCCGCGGCCGCATCATCGAGATCTACGGTCCCGAGTCGTCGGGAAAGACGACGCTCACGCTCCATGCGATCGCCAATGTGCAGCGCGCGGGCGGGATCGCCGCCTTCATCGACGCCGAGCACGCGCTCGACCCCGACTACGCACAGAAGCTGGGCGTCGACATCGACGCGCTGCTCGTGTCGCAACCCGACACCGGTGAGCAGGCGCTCGAGATCGCCGACATGCTGGTGCGCTCGGGCGCGATCGACCTCGTGGTCATCGACTCCGTCGCCGCGCTCGTGCCCAAGGCCGAGATCGAAGGCGAGATGGGCGACTCCCACGTGGGTCTGCAGGCGCGTCTCATGTCGCAGGCGCTCCGCAAGCTCACCGGTGGGCTCAACCAGACCAACACCACGATGATCTTCATCAACCAGCTGCGCGAGAAGATCGGCGTGTTCTTCGGCTCGCCCGAGACCACCGCCGGTGGAAAGGCGCTGAAGTTCTACGCCTCGGTGCGCCTCGACATCCGCCGCATCGAGACGCTGAAGGACGGCACCGACGCGGTCGGCAACCGCACGCGCGTCAAGGTCGTGAAGAACAAGATGGCGCCCCCGTTCAAGCAGGCGGAGTTCGAC
>NZ_JAYRDE010000029.1:0-27495 GCF_041909575.1 Microbacterium sp.
CACCGAGCGTTCCACGATCTGCACCGTGCCCCCGCCATACCGCCCCGGGTCCGCCAACGCGTTGCGCCGCAACCCCTCCACCCGCTCCAACCGCTGCGCGGCGAACACCGACATCATCACCGCGACATCGGTCACCAACTCCACATCATCGGGCACCACCGGCGCCCGGTCCGCGACCTCGGCATCCCAGACCAGATCCTCCGGCACCATGTCGAAGAACCCCGCATCATCCAGGCCCCGGTCGAAGAACCCGGGATCCGGCTCATCCGGCGGCGTGAATGTCATACCCCCAAATTAGAACATAGGTACGACACTCAACGAGGAAAGGAACGAGCTGTGGACAACCCCCTCGCGCACCCCCGGCCGTCAGCGCAGGAAGGCCGTGGGGTCGAACTCGTCGATCGGGATGACCCGCACGCGCGGCAGCGGGGCGTCGAAGGCTTCGGCGTCGTACTCGATGTCGAACAGCTCGACCCCGGGCATCGCGGAGAACTCCGAGCTGCGGAACTCGTTGAAGGCGATCACGCCCACACGACGGCCGTTCCCGGTCAGTGCCGCGATGTCTTCGACGAAGTCCCGGTCGTGGCTGACGAGGACGACGTCGTCGGAGCGGTCGGCGAGGGCGCGCAGCGTGCGCTGGATCGCGATGTCCACGACCTTCTCGTCGGCGTCGCCCGAGAGCGGCACGGGCTGGTAGCCCAGGGCGAGGAGCGCCTGCACGAACGGCATCGGCAGGTGCGAGCTGGCGTTGAGGAAGAACAGGCCCTGCGACGGCTGACCCCATCGCTCGGCGACGAACGTCAGCAGCCGGTCCCACCGCGGACGCTCGTCCGGCTGCGGGCGCCGCCCGAGGATCGACCCGCCGAGCGTCGCGTCGATGTTCTCGCCGTCGACCAGCACCCAGCTCCTGCGCTCCGCCACGTCGTCTCCTCGTCCGCCGGCCGCAGGCGCGTCCAGCGCTCCGAACGTAGCAGGATCGGCCAGCAGGGCGGAGAGCGGATGCCTCGCCTCAGCCGGCGCGGAGGATCCTCCCCATCGCTCGGCCCTTGGCGAGCTCGTCCACGAGCTTGTCGAGGTACCGGATCTTCTGCATCAGCGGGTCCTCGATCTCCTCGACCCGCATGCCGCAGATCACCCCGGTGATCGATGAGGCGTTCGGGTTGAGCCGGGCGTCGTCGAAGAAGTCCTGGAACGTGGTTCCCGCGTCGAGATGGTGGCGCAGCTCGGCGTCATCGAACCCGGTCAGCCACTCGATCACCTCATCGAGCTCGGCGACGGTGCGCCCCTTCTTCTCGACCTTCGTGATGTACAGCGGGTACACGGAGGCGAACGGCAGGGAGTAGATGCGATGCACGCCGCCAGCGTAGCCCGGTCGGCGGACGCAGTGATGGCCCCGGGCGGGTGCCCGCCCGCCGGGGCCATCGCGCTGTCACGGGAGTGTGATCGGACCCGAATACCGATTTCCCTCGACCGCCGCGCCTCACTGCTCCGCCAGGCTATGCGCCCGCGGCGACACCGTGACAGGCCTTGACACGGGCGGCGCAGGGTTGATACGCCCGCCGCCTCGGATTCGAAGCGGGCTCCCAGGTTCACGGGACCAAAACGGGCGAGGCATCCGTTCTCTTCAGTGACGCCGCAGCCAGCGACGTCGACCAGGAGGAGACCCCGTGAATCCCGACGACTACCGCAAGACCCCCGAGGCGATCAGTCGCCTCACCGACGTGCAGTACCGCGTCACCCAGGAGGACGGCACCGAGCCGCCCTTCCGCAACCCGTACTGGAACACCCACGACGACGGCATCTACGTGGATGTGGTGTCAGGTCAGCCGCTGTTCTCGTCCGCCGACAAGTACTACAGCGGAACCGGCTGGCCGAGCTTCACCCGTCCCATCGAGCCGGACGCCGTCACCACGAAGACCGATCGCACGCTCTGGATGTCGCGCACCGAAGTGCGCTCGTCCGGGGCTGACAGCCACCTCGGCCACGTGTTCCCCGACGGCCCCAGGCAGGCCGGGGGCCTGAGATACTGCATGAACTCGGCCGCGCTGCGCTTCGTCCCCGCCTCGTCCCTCGAGGCCGAGGGCTACGCCGACTACCGAGACCACTTCCCCACCGAGAACCAGGAGCACGCATCATGACCAGCGGTCCCTTCGACACCGGCGAGATCACCCGCACCCCCGGCACCGAGACGGCGGTCCTCGCCGGCGGATGCTTCTGGGGCATGGAGGACCTCATCCGCCGCCAGCCCGGCGTACTCGACACGCGCGTCGGCTACACCGGCGGCGAGAACGCCCACGCCACCTATCGCAAGCACCCCGGTCACGCCGAGGCCGTGGAGATCGTGTTCGATCCCGCGCAGACGACGTATCGCGACATCCTGGCGTTCTTCTTCCAGATCCACGACCCGTCGACGAAGGACCGTCAGGGCAACGACATCGGATCGAGCTACCGCTCGGCGATCTTCCCGCTCTCCGCCGAGCAGGAGCAGGTCGCCCGCGACACGATCGCCGACGTCGACGCCTCGGGCCTGTGGCCGGGCAAGGCCGTCACGACGATCGAGCCCGCGGGCCCGTTCTGGGAGGCGGAGCCCGAGCACCAGGACTACCTGATCCGCATCCCGAACGGCTACACGTGCCACTTCCCGCGCGCCGGCTGGGTGCTGCCCAAGCGCGCCGACGCCACGGCGTAGCACGAACGACGATCGGATGCCGCGTCCCGCGTGGGGCGCGGCATCCGCCGTTTCCGGTTCCGCCCCCGCTGCACGGCGCGCGTCAAGCCCTGTCATGCGCTCGCACGTCGGCGCAGACTGGCAGTCACCGAGAGGAGCCGCCGTGACAGAGGGACTGCCGTGACCGACGGATTTCACCAGGGCGACCGAGTGAGCTGGAACACCCCGCAGGGCCGCACCCAGGGCCGCATCGTCGAGCGCCGCACGAGCGACTTCGAGTTCGCCGGTCAGCACTTCACCGCGTCGGGCGACGATCCGGCATTCATCGTGGAGTCGGACAAGAGCGGCGATCGCGCAGCTCACAAGGGCTCAGCGCTGCGCAGGCTCGGCTGAGGGTGAACCACCTCACCGTGAACGGATCCGGAGCCGACGGCGGTTCCGCGCCCCTGAGCCGGACTCTTCTCGCCCCGCCCGCGCGGCCGGCGGAGTGGCTCGCCGACGGCGTGCGCGCCCTCGCACCCGTGAGCGTCGTCGTCGCGGCGGTCGGGTGGGGGCCGCAGGCGGCCGGCGTCATGGCCCTCACCGTCCCGGCCGTCCTTCTGCCCCGCGCGGTCGCCGCCCGGCCGTGGTTCGACATCCTCGCGGTCACCGTCATCCTCGTGGCCGCCTGGAGCAACGTGCTCGGCCTGTACGAGTCGGTGCGCGGCTGGGACCTCGTCGTGCACGCGGTGTGCACCGGGGTCCTCGCCGCGCTGACGTACCTCGTGCTCGCGCGCTCCGGCGTGGTTCCCGCGCCTCGGCGGCCCGGGGTGGCGCGACGCACGCCGATCGTGATCGTGATCGCGCTCGGTCTCGCACTGAGCGCCCTGTGGGAGATCCTCGAATGGGTGGGGACCCTCGTCGCTCCCGATATCTACGTCACCTATCGCGACACGATCGGCGACATGGCCGCCGGCGGGCTGGGCGCCGTCGTGGCCGGAATCGTGACCGCCACCGTGCGCCTGCAGCGCGACCAGGAGCGGCCGCCTCGCCCGATCAGTCCTCGCGGACCGCGACGATGACCTTTCCGCACGCGCGCCCCTCGGCGTGCCACGCGAGCGCCGCCGGCACTTCCTCCAGCGGGAAGACGCGGTCGATCCGCACCGACACCGCCCCGCTCTCGCACAGTTCGGCGACCGGCCCGAATCCGCGCGGACCCTGGCGCACCAGCAGCACGCCGAGGTGCGCACCCGTGAGCAGGCCGTGGAGCGGGCCGACCGGCGCCAGGCGCAGCACCGCGCGCGCGGTGCCGCCGACGACCACGCACCGGCCGCCCTTCGCGAGGGCGCGGCGGTAGGCGAAGATCGAGCGGTGCGCCACCAGGTCCACCACGAGGTCGTACGGGCCGGTGCGGGTGAAGTCGGTGCGACGGTAGTCGATCACGCGCTCGGCCCCCAGCTCGCGCAGGTAGGCGAGCTTCCCGGCGTTGTCGACGGCGGTGACCCTCACGCCCTGGGCGACGGCGAGCTGGATCGCGAGGGTGCCGGCGCCTCCCCCGGCGCCGTTGATCAGCATCCGCGCCCCCGGCTCCGCGAGCGCGACCGCCTGCGCAGCGATCGCCCCCGCCTGGGGGATGGCGGATGCCTCGGCGAAGGTCAGCGCGAAAGGCTTGTGCGCGATCGCCGACTCCGGCATCGCGACGTACTCGGCGAACCCGCCGCCGCGCGGCAGGTTGTCGCCGTAGACCTCGTCGCCGACGGCGAAGCGCGAGGCGCCCGGACCGACGGCGACAACTCGGCCCGCGACATCCGTGCCGAGGATCGGGCGCGACGGGCGGCGGAGCCCGCCCATGCGGGCATAGGCGGGTGAGCCGCGCAGGCCCTCCCAGTCGGAGAGATTGATGGACACGGCGACCACCTCGACGAGCACCTCGCCTGGCGCGGGCTCGGGCGTCGGCACGTCACGGAGCTCCAGCACCTCGGGTCCGCCGTACTCCTCGTAGACCATCGCACGCACACCCACACCCTAGGCGCGACCCCCGCGCCGGCGCAGGACGTCGGTCAGTCGCGGCGGCCGGCTCCGGCGAGCACCGCGTGCAGCAGCGGGATCACGGAAACGGCCATCAGCACGGTCCCGAACACCATCTCGTCGGCGCGGAGGACGGCGCCGCCGATGAAGAGGCCAGCGAAGAGCACCGCCGACACCGCGCGGCGGACGACGCGCTCGAGCGACTTCATGCGGTGCTCCACCCGCGGGGACTCGACCGAGAGCCGGCCCTCCTCGGCGCGCGTCACGAGGTCGTCGACGCGGCGCGGCAGGCGCGCGGCGATGCCCGCGACCGCGACGGCCTCCTTCGCGAACGCCCGCACGACGTTGCCGCGCTCGTCGCGGATGAGCTGGTCGGCATACGGCTCGACGGCGTCCCACATGTTGAAGTCGCTCTGGAGCGAGCTGCACATGCCCGACGTGAGCGAGACCGCCCGAACGATGAGCAGGAAGTTCTCGGGCAGCTGGAACGGCAGCGAGCGGATGACGTCGCCGAACTCGCGGGCGAAGGCCTGGAACTCGCGCGGGTCGACCTCCTGCAGCTCGGCGAACCCCATGCCGCCGAATCGCGCGAACAGCGCGGTCATCGCACGCTCGAGCTCGGCGGTGTCGGCCGAGGGCAGCAGCACCCCGACGTCCCGGATGCTGTCCACCAGCTGCTTGCCGTTGCGCGAGGCCACCGCGATCATGACCTGCTGCAGGTCGCGGCGCAGCCGATCGGGGACCTCGCCCATCATCCCGAAGTCGATGAACGTGATGTGCCACGGCCGCTCGCCCTCGGGCGTGGGGGTGACGAACATGTTCCCCGGGTGCGGGTCGGCATGGAAGTAGCCGTCGCGGAACAGCTGATCGAACATGATCGTCGCGAACTCGGTGGCGACCTCGCCCGGCTCGATCCCCGCCGCGCGGAGTCCGTCGACGTCGTTGATCTTGATCGCCGTGACGTCGGCCAGCGTGAGCACGCGTCGCGTGGTGCGCTCCCACGCGATCTCCGGCACGGCCACACGGGGATCGCCGACGAAGTTCTCGGCGAACCGCACGGCGTTGCGCGCCTCGTGGAGGTAGTCGATCTCCTCCTTGCTGGTGTGCGCGAACTCCTCGATCAGCACGGGCAGGTCGACGTGATCGCGCACGACGCGCACGCGGCTGAGCCACTGCGCCACCCGCCTGAGCGCCGCGAGGTCCACCTCGACGATCCGCTCGATGCCGGGTCGCTGCACCTTCACGACGACGTCGGCGAATCCCGTGTCGGCCGCGTCAGCGGGGACGAGCCGCGCGCGGTGCGCCTGGCCGAGGGATGCCGCGGCCACAGGGACCGGGTCGACCCACTCGTACGCGACCTCGAGCTCGACGCCGAGCTCGGCCTCGGCGAGGGTGCGGATCGCGTCGAATCCGACCGCCGGGACCTCGTCCTGCAGGCCTTCGAGCTCCTTCGTGATCTCCGGAGGCAGGACGTCCAGGCGCGAGGACATGAACTGCCCGACCTTGATCATCAGTCCGCCGAGCGAGACGGCGAGCGCATGGAACCGGCGGGCGAGCCGCGTCAGCCGGGCTGCCCGGCCGCGCGCGGCGAAGCGTCCGAGGCCGATGCGCGGCAGGAAGAGCTCGTACCACCACGCCTGCACCATGTACCGGGCGGCGAAGCGCAGGATGCGGCGGTAGCGCGCGCGCGAGCTCCCGGCGTCGGCCATCGAGACTCCCTGATTCGGGACCGCCCCGGGCCGACGTTCCGGCGGCATCCGGCTCAGTCCTGGGCGAGGATCGAGTAGAGCTTACGACGAGCCTCGTCGAGCACGTCGACCGCTTCCTGCACCTGCTCGGGCGAACCGCTCGTCGCCACCTGCGCCGCCGCCTGAGCGAGCTTCGCACCCGCCTTGGGGAGGGCCGTCGAGCGCGCGGCATCCTTGCGTCCCGCCGACTCCCACGGAGCCGACCGGTCCTCGCTCTCGGCCGCCTGCGCGCGCCCCGCCTCGGTGAGCGAGTACGTCTTCTTGCCGCCCGCCTCCTCGGCGGTGATGAGCCCCTCGTCGGCGAGCAGCTGCAGGGTGGGATAGACCGAGCCGGGGCTGGGCTTCCAGGTGCCGCCGCTGCGCGCCTCGATCTCGTAGATGATCTGGTAGCCGTGCATCGGCCGATCGGCCAGCACGGAGAGGATGGCGGCTCTCACGTCGCCGCGACCCATGCGGGGCGTCATCACGCGCTGCTCGAACATGTCGCGCAGCTGGTCCATGGCCTCCCACAGTCCACCTCCGCCCGGACGACCCTGACCCTGGCCACGGTCCCGCGGACCGAACCAGTCTCTCGTGAACGAATCGCTCATGACGACCTCCTTGAGATGACCTCGCCGATATACCGGCGATACTCAACGATATATCGTTGACGCCGCCCTGGCCAGGCTCAGTCGTCCTCTTCGACGGGCTGCCGGAGAATCGTCCGGAGGCGCTCGGGTGCCGATCGGCGGGGGTCGGCGAGGTAGATCTCGTGGTGCAGCCCCCGCATCCGCAGCCCTGCGCCCGGGATGACCTCGCGGTGCAGCCGGTCGAGCACCGGCCCCTCGTCGTCGTAGGGACCGATGTGCAGCGTCTGCACGCACCGCCCCTCGTCGAGGGTCTCGAGGCGCAGGCGTGCGAGGGCGGGGAGATCCGCTCTCGCGGCCGCGCTGCGCGCGCGCTCGACGTGCTCTGCGTCGAGCCACTCCGGCACGAGGATCATCATCGTCCAGCTCCACTGCGCCTTGTCCCGCGCAGAGGTGAAGGTCGTCATGTCGTCGGCCCACCACAGGCCCTCGAGGGGCATGACGACGTAGTCGCGCTCGAGCTCGTTCTTGCTCAGGAACTTCAGCTTGTACGACACCCCGTAGAGCGCGGCGACCGCGTCGGCGTACTCCGGCGAGGTGTTGGGGTCGCCGTGGCCGTCGACCATGACGTAGCTCATCGGCGGCACATCGATGGTCTCGAAGCGGCCGCGCGGCGCCGTGTAGGACGGGATCAGCTTCTTGAGGTCGGTCTTCACGCGGTTCCTTCGTCCGGCGTCACGCGAGCGCGCCGACGCGACCCCTGAATAACCCGCCCGCCGCCGAAATGCAAGAGGTGTGCGTCCGCGGCGCACGACGGCGAGGCTGGCATCATGAGCCAGATCATCGAGACCATCGACGTCGACGTGCCCGTCACGACCGCCTACAACCAGTGGACGCAGTTCGAGAGCTTCCCCCACTTCCTCGAGGAGGTGGAGTCGATCACCCAGCTCGACGACACGCACACGCACTGGAAGGTGAAGGTCGGCCCGTTCGAGCGCGAATTCGACGCCGAGATCACCGAACAGCATCCTGACGAGCGCGTCGCCTGGCGCAGCGAAGGCGGCGACACCGCCCACGCGGGCGTCGTCACCTTCCACAAGCTCAGCGACACCCAGAGCCGCGTCACCGTGCAGATCGACTGGGAGCCGACCGACGCGATCGAGAAGCTCGGCTCGCTCGTCGGCGCGGGGAAGCACGCGGTGAAGAAGGACCTCGAGAACTTCAAGGAGTTCATCGAGAAGTCCGGTCACGAGACCGGCGCCTGGCGCGGCGACGTCGAGCGCTGAGCCTCGACACAGCGGATGCCTCGCCCCCCCCGCCGCGCGGGGGCCGCGGCATCCGCCTTCTCCCGGCCGACGCTCGACGGTGTCGACGGGGGCCGCCACACTGGACCTCATGACGCCGACACCGTGGGTGCTGCACGTCGACCTCGACCAGTTCATCGCGGCCGTCGAGGTGCTCCGTCGTCCGGAACTCGCCGGCAGGCCCGTGATCGTCGGGGGTCGCGGCGATCCGACGGAGCGGGCTGTCGTGTCGACCGCGTCGTACGAGGCGCGCGCGTTCGGCGTCGGGTCCGGGATGCCGCTGCGCATCGCCGCGCGCAAAGCTCCTGATGCGGTCATCCTGCCCGTCGACGCCCCCGCCTACACCGCGGCGTCGGAAGAAGTGATGGCGACGCTGCGCGATCATCCCGGCGCGGTCGTCCAAGTGCTCGGGTGGGATGAGGCGTTCGTGGGCGTCCGCACCGCTGACCCCGAGGCGACCGCTCGCGAGATCCAGCGCGCCGTGCTCGAGCGCACGCAGCTGCATTGCAGCGTCGGCATCGGCGACACCCTGGTGCGGGCCAAGAACGCCACCGACTTCGGCAAGCCGCGCGGCACGTTCCGACTGACGGCGGAGAACTGGCTCGATGTCATGGGCGACAAGCCCACGATCGCGCTGTGGGGCGTGGGCGGCAAGATCTCCCAGCGGCTCGCCGGACTCGGCATCCACACCGTCACCGAGCTCGCGCACGCCGACCCCGCGCCGCTCGTCGCGGAGTTCGGACCAAAGATGGGGCCCTGGTACCGCCAGCTCGGCCGGGGCGACGGGTCGTCGGTCGTCGACGACACCCCGTGGGTCGCGCGCGGCCACGGGCGCGAGACCACCTTCCAGCAGAACATCGTCGAGCGGTCCGACGTCGAGGCGGCGGCCCGGGCACTGCTCGCCCAGGTGCTCGAGGATGTCGCGGCGGAGGGCCGTCCCGTGGTCGGCGTGGGCCTCAAGGTGCGCTACGCCCCCTTCGTGACCAGGACGTTCGTGCACAAGATCCCGGCGACGTTCGACCGTGAGACGGTGATCGCCGAGACCCTCGCACTCGTCGGGCGCATCGACCCCGGCCGGCCGCTGCGGCTGCTCGGCGTGCGCGCGGAGATGCAGATGCCCGACGACGCGCGGGAGGGCCACACCCCGACGCGCGGCGGCTGGTGACCCGCGCCTCTGGAGCACTGTCCCTTCCGTCCGCTATTCTTCGTCCAACGCGGTTGGGGAACCGCGACCCGACTCAGCTGGGGATGAGATGAGCGAAGACATTCGTGTGGGCATGCCCGCACCCGGGTGGCGGTACGACGCCGCGACCGATCGGACGCGCTGGTGGGACGGAGTGCGCTGGACCGACGACGCGAAGCCGCTGGATCCCGTGGTGCGCACCGGACCGCAGGCTGCGGTTTCCGCGCAGGGGAGCGCGGCGCCGGGCTCGAAGCCGAGCACGAAGAACGGTCCCGCGACGGCCGCGCTCGTGCTGCTCGTGCTCTCGATGCTGGGCGTGGCGGGCATCGTCTGGTTCGCGTCCGGCATGAATCCTGCCACGGCCACACTGCTGGGCCTGGCTCAGATCGGCGTGCTGGTCGCGGCGCTCGTGCTGTCGCTCGTGGCTCTCGTCGTCGCGATCCGGCGGCCCACCCGCAAGCGCCGGGCCGTGGTCGCCCTGGTGCTGTCGGCCGTTCTCCTGGGATTCCTGGTGTTCCGCATCGCGACAGCGCCGGGAGCGGTGGATGCGTCCGCCCTCGAGAGCGAGATCGCCGCGTGGGCGCTCGGCGAGACCGGCGAGGTGTCGCAGGCGACCTGCCCCGATACCCCGCCTCAGGCCACGGGCGCTGTCTTCACGTGCTCGGTGGTCGGCGCGAGCGGTGCCGAGTGGGAGGTCGCGGTCACAGTGCAGGCCGACTCGGTCACGTGGGAGCCCGCGCCGTAAGCGCCGGGCGGCGGCATCCGCCATCCGCGCCGCTAGCGTGGGAGCCGTGACGTTCCCCTCCGTCGAGATCCCGCTGTTCGTCTACGGCAGCCTGCGTCCGGGCATGGCGCTGTGGAGCGAGATCGAGCCGCATGTGTCGGCGGCCCGGCCGGCGAGCGTCGAGGGCGCCCTCCACTGGCACGAGGGCGGCGAATGGCCGCTCCTCGTCGCGGGCGGTCCCGGGCGGGTGCGGGGCGAGCTGCTGTCGCTTCGTCACGGCGACGAGGTCAACCGCGTGATCGTCGACGAGGAGCTGCGGTATGGCTACGACGCGCGCTGGCTGCCGGTCGTGCTCGAGGACGGCGCCGTGGTCGAGGCGCTCGTGCTCGTCTGGCCGCGGCGGACCGAGCGCGGGCCGCCGATCCCGGGCGGCGACTTCGCCGCCCCGCTGGCGTCAGGCGGCTGAAGGAAGCGGATGCCGCGGGCTCACGTCACCCGGACGAGGGTGCGCTGCCAGCCCGTCGAGCCGTCGGGGGCGATCGGCGCCCGTTCCTCGACCTGGAGGTCGCCGTCGCGGTTCACCGCGCGGACAGTGACGTTGTGGGTGCCGGGGGCCGCGTCCCATTCGAGCATCCACTGCACCCAGGTGTCGTCGTTGACGGGCTCCGACAGGGTCGCGGCCTGCCAGTCGCCGTCGTCGATGCGCACCTCGACCCGCTCGATGCCGACGGTCTGCGCCCACGCCACCCCCGCCAGCGCCACCGTACCCGCCGGCACGGGCTGGCCGGTGCGCGGGGTGTCCATGCGCGACGAGAACTTGATCGGGGCGCGGGCGCTGTAGCCGCGCGGCGTCCAGTAGGCCTCGTCGGCCGCGAACGTCGTCACGGTCAGCGCGGTGAGCCACTTCGTCGCCGAGACGTAGCCGTAGAGCCCCGGGACCACCATCCGCACCGGGAAGCCATGCTCCTGCGGCAGCGGCTCGCCGTTCATCGCGACGGCGAGGATGGCGTCGCGGCCGGGATCGGTGAGCGCCTCGAGCGGCGTGCTCGCCGTGAACCCGTCGATGCTCCGCGAGAGCACCATGTCGGCGTCGCCGCGCGGCCCGGCGAGGGCCAGCACGTCGCGCACCGGCACACCCAGCCAGCGGGCGGTGCCCACGAGCTCGCCGCCGACCTCGTTCGAGACGCACGTCAGCGTGATGGAGTACTCGTCGAGTCCCATCTCCACCAGGTCGTCGAACGTGAGCTCGACCTTCTGGTCGACGAGGCCGTCCACCGTCAGCCGCCACGTCGACGGGTCGATCGCGGGCACGGTGAGGGCGGTGTCGACGCGGTAGAAGTCGGCGTTCGGCGTGTAGAGCGGGGAGATCCCGGGGACGTCCAGTTCGGCGCCGGCCGGCACGGTGACGCGCGAGCGCGGCTCCGGCAGGCGCAGCGCACGGCGCACGGCCGCGACGGAGGTGGTCGCCATGTTGGCCGCCCTCGCCCCGACGCCCGCGAGGAGGGCGGCGGCCCCGGCGATCGTGATCAGCTGCAGGAACGCCCGCCGATCCGGCGGCGGGGACGCCGGTCCGTCCGCGGGGGTGTCGCGGGCGCCTTCCGCGGCGACGCCGGCCCACCGCCGCAGTCGGCCGACGCTCGCGGCGAGCACGATCGATCCGGCGATGGCGCCGAGGACGGGCGGAAGCCACGCGAGCGGTGTCGCCCCCGCCCGGGTCACGATGGCCGCGATCGAGAGCACGCCGGCGATGCCGAGCAGCACGATGCCGAACGGCGGCCGCCACAGCTGCAGCACGCCCGCGATCGCGGCTGCCAGCACGACGGCCAGCCCCAGGCCGCCCAGCAGCACGGGCTTGTCGTACTCCCCGAACGCGGCGATCGCGAATTCCTTGAGCGGCTGCGGGACGACGTCGATCACGAACGACCCGACCGCCAGAATCGGACTGCTCTCCCGCGCGAGAACGAGGGCGGCGACCTCGGCGACGGCGAGGAAGACACCCGCGCTCACGACTCCCGCGAGCGCGGCCCACGCCGCGAACCGCACCCTGCTCGCCCGCTCCGGCATGCCCCGCTCCGATCCCCCGCTGTCGTGTGGTGTTCGGCGCGGGCGCCGCGGCGGATTGGGCGTCGGCGTCAGTCGAGCTCGTCGAGCCCCGTCAGGGCGAGCTCGTGCGACCGCAGGCCGTACTCGAGCGTCGCCCGCTGATACCGGAAGTTCTCGGCGTACTCGGCGGGGATCTCCGCGGTGTCCAGTCCGTCGGCGACCGCCCTCAGCTCGGCGAGGCCGGCCGCGGCGCCCGCCCGCAGCCGTTCGAGGACGGCCTCGCGCTCCTCGCCGCGCGGGAGCAGCCCGAGCAGGAACACCTTGGCCAGCATCGTCGTCTCGGCCGCCGCCCCGACGAGCGGCTCCCCCATCCACCTCCGCCACGCGTCGATGCCGTCCGGCGTCGGCGAGTGCAGCTTGCGCGGACGCGCAGAGGACGAGGCATCCGTCACCGTCAACCAGCCCTGGGCGGCGAGCTGCCGCAGGGCGCGCTGCAGGCTGCCGTAGCTGGCGCTGTAGAAGAGCGAGGGACCGGCGGCGAACTGCTTGTGCAGGTCGTAGAGCGACATCGGGGCGATCATCAGCAGACCCAGGATCACGAACTGCATGTGGATCCTCCTTCGCATCTCTGCCAATATATCCCTTAGATATATCTCAGGGGGATATCCGTCATGCCGAGACACACCCACGTCACCGCGGATCTGGCGGGGATCGCCGACGGGGTCGCCCGCAAACGCGAAGGGCTTCCCGCACCGCAGGTGCTCGCGATCGCGCCCGGCATCGAGTTCGCAGCCGGCGACCGTCATCGCCGCTTCCACGCCGCGAGCGTGGGCAAGATGCTCACGGCCACGCTCGCGTTCCAGCTGGCGGAGCGCGGCCGGCTCGATCTCGACGCCCCCGTGACGAACCTGCTGCCGGCATCCGAGCTCGCCGGGCTGTTCGTCCACTACGGAACGGATGCCGCCGCCGACGTCACTGCGCGCCACCTGCTCACGCACACGAGCGGCGTCGCCGACTACTTCGAGGGCCCCAACGACACCGGCGCGTCGTTCGCCAGGCGGATCACGAGCCACCCCGGCGAGCGCTTCACGCCCGCCGACCTGCTGGCGTTCTCGCGCGATCACCAGCGTCCGGTCGCGCGACCCGGCGCGAAGTTCTCGTACTCCGACACCGGCTACGTGCTGCTCGCGCGCGCGATCGAGGAGGCCGGCGGCGCGTCGCTCGGGGCACAGCTGCACGAGCGCATCCTGGCTCCGGCGGGGATGGATGCCTCGTGCCTGCTGTTCCACACGATGCCCGGCGGCGCGACGGCCGTCGGCGAGCCCGGCGCCGCCCTCGACCTCGCCCCGATCCTGATCGACGACGTCGACCTCAGCCGAGCCGAGAGCCTGAGCTGCGACTGGGGCGGCGGCGGCGTCGTGACGACCGTCGACGACCTGCACCGGTTCGCCGCCGCCTGGCACGGCGGAGCGCTCGTCGGCGACGGATCGCGCGCGCAGATGGCCACGATCGAGCACCGGTTCCGTGCCGGCATCCACTACGGGGCCGGGCTCATGCAGCTGCGCTACGGCGGCTTCTTCCCGCTGCTCGCGGGCCTGCCCCGCACCATCGGCCATCTCGGAGTGACCGGCGTGCACCTGTTCTCCGATCCGGCACGCGGCATCACGATCATCCTGAACCTGCACTCCACCGCGGAGATGACGCGCAGCTTCCAACTGCACATCCGGCTGCTGCAGCGGCTGCTGCGCGCGACGCGCTGACGGGAATCCGCTTGCCCCGCGGTGTATCTCGGCGCGGGCGCGGCGCTCCTCCACTTCAGGGCGGCACCTGGCCGCCCATCCGGACACACCGGAAGCATCCGGGCGTGCGCCGCGTCGGGGGGCAGTCGAGCGCGCGTATCGGATCAGGCCGCGGCATCCGTCCAGTCGGGGGACGGATGCCGCGGCTTCACGCGTGCGCGCGGGGCGCCAGGTCGGGGCCGAGGGCCTCGCGCTCGTCGAAGACGAAGCACTCGCCGGTCCAGTGGGCGCCGCCGACGTGCTCGAACCAGCCGAGGATGCCGCCGTCGAGCTGGACCGCCTCCACACCGGCCTCGCGCAGGTGGATCGCGGCCTTCTCGCACCGGATGCCGCCGGTGCAGAAGCTCACGACGGTCTTCCCCCGGAGCTCGTCGCGATGGGCGGCCGCGGCATCCGGGAACTGCGTGAAGCGCTCGATGCGCCAGTCGAGGGCTCCCGCGAACGTGCCGTAGTCGACCTCGAACGCGTTGCGGGTGTCCAGCAGCACGACCTCGCGCCCGTCGTCGTCGTGCCCCTGGTCGAGCCAGCGGCGCAGGCGCACCGGCGCGACCGCGGGCGCCCGGCCCGACTCGGGCCGGATCGCCGGGCGATCCATGCGGATGATCTCGCGCTTGAGCTTGACCAGGAGCTTCCGGAACGGCTGCGCGTCGGACCAGCTCTCCCGGGCGGTGAGCCCGGCGAACCGCACGTCGCCGCGAAGGTCGTCGAGGAAGGAGCGGACGGATGCCTCGTCCGCCGCCAGGAACAGGTTGAGACCCTCTTCGGCGAGGATGATCGTTCCCTTGAGCCCGAGGGCCCCCGCGCGCTCGCGCAGGAGCGGACGCAGCTGTTCGCGGTCGTCGATCCGCGTGAACAGGTACGCCGAGACGTTCAGGACCGATGCCACTCCTCCAGCCTACGTTCCGCGGGATCACGACCGATCCCGGCCGGCGCGGTAGCACTCCGCGGCGCCGAGGGCAATCCCCGAGGCCACGAGGAGGAGCCGGGTTAGCGTCGGGGTGTTCCGACGAGAGGAGAACGCCCGTGGCAACCACCACAGCCAAGAAGACCCCCTCGAAGGCGAGCGCACCTGCGGCGCGCAACCGCCGCCGCACCGCCCGCGGCGGGAGCGGGGCGGAGCTCACCAGCGAGCAGAACGCCGAGCAGGGGTTCACCGCCTCGGAGTCGCTCAGCGAGAACCTCCAGAAGGTGCTCGTGGATCTGATCGAGCTGTCGCTGCAGGGCAAGCAGGCGCACTGGAACGTCGTGGGCCGCAACTTCCGCGACACACACCAGCAGCTCGACGAGATCATCGACGCCGCACGCGAGTTCGGCGACACGGTGGCCGAGCGCATGCGCTCGCTGCACGCACTGCCCGACGGACGCAGCGATCTCGTGGCGCAGACCACGACGCTGCCGGAGTTCCCCCAGGGCGAGATCGCCACGAACGAGGTCGTCGACCTCATGACCGAGCGGCTCGACGCGGTCGCATCGACCTGTCGCGACGTCCACGACGACGTCGACGAAGAAGACCCCACGAGTGCTGACATCCTGCACGCGATCCTTGAGCGCGTCGAACAGCTCTCGTGGATGGTGAGCGCGGAGAACCGCACGCCGAAGCGGTGATCCCAGGCGCCCCAGACGCTGCCCACCAGTCCTCCGGGACGGTGGGCAGCGCCGATTCCGGGCCGCTTGCTCGCCGATCGCAAAGTGTGAGCGGTAACTTGATCCTTGCGGGCCGTAAGGGTGAGCGCTAACATCGCCTCGGAAACCCACCACGTCGCGCTGACGCGGCGACCGAAGGATGTGCGATGAAGCAGCCTCTTGTCCGACGTACCCTCGCGAGCCTGACGGCCATCGCCCTCGGTCTGACCGGCGTGGTCGCTGCCTCGCAGCCCGCCGTGGCCGCAGCGACGCTCGTCGCCCACTATCCCCTGAATGAGACGGCCGGTACCGTCGCCGTCGACGCGTCCGGCTCCGGTCGTGACGGCACGTACGTCGGCGGCGCGTCGCTCACCGGTGGCGAAGGCGTGCGGCTCGACGGCACGGATGACTACGTCGATCTGCCGGACAACCTCCTCGCCGGCCTCACCTCGATCACGGTGAGCGCCGAGGTTCTCGTGCGTTCCGCGCAGGGGACGCCGTACTTCATCTACGGCTTCGGAAACACCGACGGCGGGGGTGTCGGCAACGGGTACCTGTACTCGACGGGCAACTCCTACAAGACATCGATCGCGACCGGCAACTGGTCGACCGAGCAGACCGCCAGCAGCGGGTCGAACCTCGAGCGCGACGTCTGGAAGACGATCACCTACACGCTCGACGACGCCAGCAGCACGGCCCGGATCTACCTCGACGGCGTCGAGGTCGGCGCCAACACCG
The DNA here is from genome assembly GCF_041909575.1 of Microbacterium sp. Classification (GTDB taxonomy): domain Bacteria; phylum Actinomycetota; class Actinomycetes; order Actinomycetales; family Microbacteriaceae; genus Microbacterium. Next base: position 16,404 of record NZ_JAYRDE010000029.1, read on the forward strand.
GCGTCACCACCACCCCCGGCAGCATCGGCGGCGGCGTCACCACCGCGAACTACCTCGGGCGGTCGGTCTACAACGCCGACAAGCGGCTCGCGGGGAGTCTCCGCGACGTGCGCATCTACGACACCGCGCTCACTGCGGGCGAGGTCGCCGCACTGGTGCCGTCCGACGCGACGCGCGTGCAGCGCGACGCCGCAGCGCTCTCGCTCGGCGACCTCGACTCGGTCACCGCGAACGTCGCGCTCCCGGCGAAGGGCGCCAACGGCTCGACCCTGACGTGGGCCTCGAGCGACCCCGCCGTGATCACAGACGCCGGCGTCGTCACGCGACCGGCAGCCGGAGCACCCGCCGCCGAGGTCACCCTCACCGCGACGCTCACCCGCGGCACCGCAACCGGCACCACGGCGTTCACCGCGACCGTGCTCCCGCTGCCCGGCGGAGCGGCGCTCGCGCAGGAGGACCTGGACGCCGTCGTGATCCCGAACGCCGGCGACATCCGCGGCAACATCACCCTCCCGGCGGAGGGCTCGGTCAACGGCAGCGCCATCGCCTGGTCGGCGTCGCCCTCCGGCGTGATCACGACGACCGCACAGGGCGGCAAGGCGGCGGGCGTCGTGACCCGCGGCGCCACCGACACCGTGGTGAGCCTCACGGCCACCGTGCCCGGAACCACCGCGACGCGCAGCATCCCCGTCACGGTCACGGCCGCTCCCGCCGACCTCGACACCGACTACACGGCCGGCTACCTCTGGACCCACTTCGCGGCCGAGGGCGGGTACGAGAAGATCTTCTTCGGCCACTCCGACGACGGCCTCCACTGGTCCAAGCTCAACGACGACCAGCCGATCCTCGCCAACCTCGGCGGCGACCTCGGCGTGCGCGACCCGCACCTCGTCCGCTCCCCCGACGGCGACAAGTACTGGATCATCGGAACCGACCTCCACGCCGAGGGCGGCGGGGCCGGCGGCTCCGGCTGGGACCAGCTCAACGCGAGCCAGAACATCGTGGTGTGGGAGTCGACCGACCTCGTGAACTGGAGCGATCAGCGGATCGTGTTCGCCGGCTTCGACCAGGCCGGCTGCGTGTGGGCGCCGGAGGCGACCTACAACGAGGAGACCGGCGAGTACTACGTCTACTGGGCCGCCCGCGACCGCACCGACGACGGCACGAACGACTGGGCGCTGCGCATGTACCTGACCAAGACGCGCGACTTCACGACCTTCACCGAACCCGAGATCTGGACGTCGCTCAACGAGAAGGGCGACGGGCTCACCGGTCCGAACATCATCGACTCGACGATCGCGAAGGAAGGCGACACCTACTACCGCTTCTCGACGTCGGACTGGCACACCGTGGTCGACACGGCGACGTCGCTCGACGGCCCCTGGACTCGGGTGATCGACCGGGGCGAGGCATCCGCTCACGGCCTCCGCGCCTCGATGGAGGGCCTCACCGTCTACCCGCTGCCCGACGGTCGCTGGGCGGCGATGGGCGACCAGAGCGGCTACTACGGCCACACCGCCGAGACGCTCGAGAGCCTGGACTTCACGCAGCTGAGCGTGGGGGCCGGGGCCGACCAGTACTCGTTCGACCAGCGCTTCCGCCACGGCTCGGTGATTCGGCTGTCGGCCGCCGAGGAGGAGCGCTTGCTCGAGGCGTACGGCGACGAGCCGGTCGACCCGGAGGAGCCCGAGGAGCCTCAGCAGGAGCCGATCGCCGAGTACACCTTCGACGACGGCACGCTCGGGGACTCGGCGGGCGACGCCGATCTGACGGCGAGCGGCACCGCGGCAGTGGCGACGGATGCCGCGAAGGGCAAGGCTCTCCGCCTCGACGGCACCGCCAACGGGTTCGCGTCGTTCCCGGCAGGGTTCTTCGACGGCCGCAGCACGATGACGGTGTCGATGGATGTGAAGTCGGAGCTCGCGAGCGGCAACTTCTTCACCTTCGCGCTCGGCGCCGACACGAGCAAGTACTACTTCCTGAGGCTGCGCGGCGGCGACGTGCGCAGCGCGATCACCCAGTCGTCGTGGCAGAACGAGTCCGCGGTGACCGGATCGGTCGCGAGCGGCGCGTGGCACCGCGTGGACGTCGTCTTCGACGGCGCGAAGATGACGGTGTACGCCGATGGCGTGAAGCTGGGCGAGAACGCGGCACTGAACACACGCGTGGCCGACCTCGGCGAGAACCTCGCCGGCTACCTCGGGAAGTCGTTCTACGCGGGCGACGCCTACTTCCGCGGCTGGTTCGACAACGTCCGCGTCTACAACCGCGCCCTCCCCGCGAGCGAGGTGCTGGCGAACGCCGGCGTCACCGACCAGCTGCTCGACGTGTCGCTCAGCGATCCGTCGAAGCTGAAGGCGGCGCCGATCGTGGATGCGAGTGCGCACACGGCCGTGATCCCGGTGGTGAAGGGCACGGACGTGACGAGCCTCGCGCCGACGTTCACGACCGCCCCCGGCGTGACGGTGTCGCCTGCCTCGGGGTCGGTCGTCGACCTCAGCGAACCCGTGACGTACACGCTGAGCGAGCCGGATGGCGGGACCACCACGTGGACGATCGAGGCCCGTGTGGTCAACAGCCCCGTGCTGCCGGGACTCTACGCCGACCCGAACATCGCCGTGTTCGGCGACACCTACTACATCTATGCCACCACCGACGGCTTCCCCGGCTGGGGCGGCAAGGAGTTCTACGTCTGGTCGTCGAAGAACCTCGTGGACTGGACGCGCTCGGACGAGCCCTTCCTCACCCTCGACGGAGCGAACGGCGACGTGCCGTGGGCCACGGGCAACGCGTGGGCGCCGACGATCATCGAGCGCGACGGGAAGTACTACTTCTACTTCAGCGGACACAACGCGGCGCTGAACCGCAAGACGATCGGGGTGGCCGTGGCCGACAGCCCGCTCGGCCCATTCGTGGCGCAGCCGAACGCGATGATCCTCAACAACGAGGCCGTCACGTCGGGCCAGGCGATCGACCCGGCGGCGTTCCACGACCCCGTCACCGGGAAGTGGCACCTCGGGTGGGGCAACGGCTCGCCGGTGCTGGCCGAGCTCGGCGACGACATGGTCTCGATCAAGCCGGGCACGTACCAGCGCATCACGGGGCTGACGGACTTCCGCGAGGGCGTCTTCTTCAACTACCGCGACGGGCTGTACCACCTGACCTACGCGATCGACGACACGGGCTCGGAGAACTACCGTGTCGGCTACGCCACGGCGACGAGCATGAGCGGACCCTGGACCTACCGCGGCGTGATCCTGCAGAAGGACCTGTCGCTGGGCATCAAGGGCCCCGGACACAGCTCGATCATCAACGTGCCGGGAACCGACGACTGGTACATCGCCTACCACCGCTTCGCGCTCCCGGGCGGCGACGGCACCCACCGTGAGACGACGATCGACAAGCTGGAGTTCGGAGCCGACGGCCTCATCCAGCCGGTGGTCCCGACGCTGGAGAGCGTCGCACCGCAGACGATCGTGCTGCCCGAGACGGGTCCGGAGGTGGACGTCGCGGTGTCGGCCCGCTGCGTGAGCGGCAAGACGACGCTCATCGTGCAGGTGGTCAACCGCGACGACGTGCCGGTCGCGCTGAAGGTCGAGAGCACCTACGGCTCGAAGACCGTCGCCGCGGTCCAGCCGGGCAAGACGTCGTCGCAGGCGTTCAGCACGCGCCTGGCGAACATCGAGGGCGGCACGGTGTCGGTGACGGCGAGCGCGACGGTCGACGGCGAGCAGGTGACGTCGGTGACGGATGCCTCGTACTCCGCGCAGGTGTGCGGCTGACGGGACTCGCGCAGAGGGGGCGGGTGCGCGATGCACCCGCCCCCTCTCGTCCGTGCGTGGGGGTCAGAAGACGAACATCTGGCCCATGATCAGGATGGCGATGAAGAAGACGCCGATGATCGCGGCGATGATCCCGAGCGTCTTGCCCGAGAGCTTGGCCACGCCCCAGCCCACGAGGAAGGGAAGGGCGAACAGAAGGATCGCCACGATCCACCAGAAGAGCACGTAGCCGGTGGTCGAGGCATCCTCGAGCCGCCCGCCGAACAGCTGCTGCGTGCTCGGGTGCGTTGCGAACCGCACCGCGGCCGAGATCGGGACTGCGACGAACGCGAAGATGATGAGGCCGATGAGCGCGCCCCACAGCCCGGGGCTGCCGTTGCCGCTGAGGACGCCGCCGTGGGGTTCCTGGTCGTGACGAGTTGCCATGGCGATGACCCTATCGGGGCGGTGGCGGGGCTTCGCGTCCCCCGCTCAGGATGAGAAGGCCGGTGCGTGGCAGCGAGCGGATGGACGAGCGATCGCACGAGCCTCCTCCCCAACCGGGTCGCCGTAGGTGCTATTCACAGGATTATTCCTCTGATCGGGTCTTTCCACCGGTTGATGTCGGAACCCCTCACGAGAATGGAGGGCATGGAAGACCTCGTCGACACGCTGCGCGGCATCGAACGCGCCCTGGGTTCGACGGTGTCCCGCGCGTTCGCGGTCGACGCCGCGGTCGGTCTCGTCGACGACGATCTCCTCGCTGCGCTGTCGGTGCTGGCGCGCGTGCGCCGCGAGTCGGAGGCCCTCCTCGTCGAGGTGGTCGCGCAGGTCGACGCACGGGCGGATGCCGCTCCCCACGCCGAGCGGATCACCACGGTGCACGGCTGCCGGTCGGTGACCGAGCTCGTCCAGCGCGTCACGAAGGTCTCGGCGAGGTCGGCTGCGGAGTTCGTCCGCGTCGGGCGGGCGATCCGTCGGGAGGTGACGGCGAGCGGGCTCGTCCTGGAGCCGACGTACCCGGCGATGCGGGAGGCTGCGGCCGGCGGCGCGGCGGGCGTGGATGCGCTGTCCGCGGTCATCGCGACGCTGGATGCCGCCGCCTGCGAGCCCGACGCCCGCCGGGCGGCCGACGAAGAGCTCGCCGCGGCTCTGCGGGGCGACGGGGCCGACGGCGGCCCGGTGCCGTGCGCCGACGAGCTGCGCGCGCAGGCGGGCGTGTGGGCGATGTATCTGGATCAGGACGGCGCCGAGCCGCGGGACGCACGGGCGCTGCGCCGACGCGGGCTGACGCTCGGGGTATGCCGCGACGGGCTGGTTCCCGTTCGCGGTGCCCTGCTGCCCGAGGTCGCCGGGCAGCTCACGCGCATCTTCGACAGCCTGCTGAACCCGAAGGTCGACGGGGCCCTTGCAGGCCCGGTCTTCGTGGAGCGCGACCCTGGCGAACCGGTCGAGGCATCCGCCGATCCCCGCAACCGAGCGCAGAAGCAGCACGACGCCCTCGCCACGGCGCTGGGCGTGGCGGCACGCGCGGGCGAACTGCCGACGATCGGCGGCGCCGCACCGACGCTCGTCGTGTCCGTCCGGGCGGGCGATCTGGAACAGGGTCGCGGATTCGCGCATCTCGAAGGCTGCGACGAGCCGTTGCCGCTGGCGGTGGCGCGGCAGGTGGCGTGTTCCGGCGCCGTGCAGCGGGTGACCGCCGACGACCGCGGACGCATCCTGGCCATCGGCGTCGCCGATCGCGTGTTCGCCGCCCACCAGCGCAAGGCGATCGTGCTGCGCGACGGCGGGTGCGTCATCCCCGGGTGTCACGTGCCGGCCGCCTGGTGCGAGATCCACCACGTCGAGGAGGCCGCACGCGGTGGCCCGACGCACACCGACAACGGAGTGCTGCTGTGCTGGTTCCACCACCGCACGATCGACACGGGCGGGTGGAAGGTCCGGATGAGGGGCGGCATCCCGGAAGTGCGCGGCCCCTCCTGGTGGGACTCGTCCCTGCGGTGGCGCGCGGTCACGAAGTCGCCCGTGCGATTGCGGGAGAGACACGCATCGGCGCGGGCATGATCCGGGTGAATCAGCGCGCGGCGCGGAACGAACGCGGTGGAGAGGTCCGGGTGCGGACGAGGGGGACGGACGCTGACGAGGTATCGCGTGGGGGCCGCGTGCGGACGAGGGGTCGAGTGGGGGCCGGGTGCGCCCGGCGCGCTTCGCCATAATGGGGGCATGGCGGCCGGCTACAGCGCGATCTCGAGCTACTCGCGCGTGGAGATCATGCACCTCGTGCAGCAGCGGCCGCGCCGTCCCATCGCCGAGCTCGTCGAGGCGACGGGCCTGCACCCCAATACGGTCCGCGAGCACCTCCAGCGCCTCATCGACGCCGGGTACGTGGTGGCCGAGACCGAGCACCGGACGACGCGCGGGCGGCCGCGGGTGCTCTACACCGCCGCGAGCGGTGAGGACGACGCATCCAGCCCCATCGCTGCGCAGCGGGCGAGGGATGCCGCGGTCCGCGGCGACCTGCTGCGCCGCGTGTACCCGACCGGCGGGCGCGAGACGCTCCAGCCCGAGGCGCTCCACCAGCTCGACGCGCTCGTCGAGGATCTCGGCATGGCCGGCTTCGACCCGCTCGTGGACGAGACCGGGCTGACCGTCGACCTGACACCGTGCCCGCATGCGACGACGACCGACCACCGCGGCACCCTGTGCCGCGTGCACGTCGGACTCATGGACGGCGTCCTCGCGCAGGCGGGCGGACCGCTGCGGATCGACGGCATCGCGCCGTCCTGCGACCCGGCGCACTGCGTCGTGCAGCTGTCGCTTCAGCCTGCGGCGTCGAGCCCCACGCGGTCCGGCCGGGAGTAGACGTTCATCGAGCCTCCGCGCACGAATCCCGCGAGGGTGAGCCCGGATGACTCGGCCAGCTCGACCGCGAGCGACGACGGCGCCGACACCGCCGACAGGATCGGGATGCCCGCCATCACGGCCTTCTGCACGAGCTCGAAGCTCGCCCGGCCCGACACCTGCAGCACGGTGCCCCGCAGCGGCAGGCGATCGGCGAGCACCGCCCAGCCGACGACCTTGTCGACGGCGTTGTGACGTCCGACGTCCTCGCGCACCACCAGGAGCTCGCCCGTCGCGGCGTCGAACAGCGCCGCCGCATGCAGGCCGCCGGTCTTGCCGAACAGTGCCTGCTCCTCGCGCAGCCGATCGGGAAGGCTCAGCAGCAGGGCGGCGTCGACGGGCGCGGCATCCGCCGCCACGACATGGGACGAGACTGTCTCGACCGCGTCGATCGAGGCCTTGCCGCACAGCCCGCAGGAGCTCGTCGTGTAGAAGCGACGCGCGAGGTCGGGATCGGGCGGAGCGACCCCGGGCGCGAGGGCGACATCCAGGACGTTGTAGGTGTTCTCGGCGCTGCCCGCCGAACCGACCGCACCGGTGCCGGGACCACCGCAGTGGATCGCCGAGCGGAACTGCCCGCCGTGCGCGATGACGCCCTCCGACACCAGGAATCCCGCGGCGAGCTCGACGTCGTGCCCCGGGGTGCGCATCGTGATCGCGAGGGGCGCGCCGCCGACCCGGATCTCGAGCGGCTCCTCGACGACGAGCGTGTCGCCGCGCCGCCGACTACCGAGTCGCTCTCCGTCGTCCGCGATGCGGAGCACCGGGCGGTGGACCGTGAGCCGGCCCATCCTCAGCCGCCGATCGCGTTCATGCCGCGCACGGGCTGCAGGAACGCGGGATCGTCGATCGCGTGCCCCGGGAGCTTGCCGTGCACGCAGGAGCGCAGCATCCGATCGACGGCCTCGTCGCGAGCGCTCCCCTCGGCCCCGCGCAGGACGGGAAGAAGGTCGTACTCGGTCGTCGAGAACAGGCAGTTGCGCAGCTGGCCGTCGGCGGTGAGGCGCAGCCGGTCGCAGTCCCCGCAGAACGGGGCGGTGACCGACGCGATCACGCCGACCGTGTGCGGGCCGCCGTCGAGATACCAGCGCGCGGCCGGCGCGCCGGCCCGACCCGGCACCGGCGTGAGCTCCCAGCGCGCCGAGAGCGTGGCGAGGATCTCGTCCTGCGTCACCATACGGGCGCGGTCCCACGTGTGACCGGCGTCCAGCGGCATCTGCTCGATGAAGCGCATCTGCGCGTCGTGGGCGATCGCGAACTCCACGAGGTCGACGAGCTCGTCGTCGTTGACGTCGCGCATCGCGACCGCGTTCAGCTTCAGCGGGCGCAGAGCGGATGCCGCAGCCGCGGCGATCCCGTCGAGCACGTCGTCGAGACGGTCCCGGCGCGTGAGGTCGCGGAATCGGTCGCGGCGCAGCGTGTCGATGGAGATGTTCAGGCGTCGCAGGCCGGCGTCGACGAGATCGGGCAGAACCTCGGGCAGGCGGATGCCGTTGGTCGTCATGGCGATGTCCACGGGATGGCCGTCGGGCCCGCGCACCCCGGCGAGACGCCGAACGACGTCGACGATGTCGGTGCGCAGCAGAGGCTCGCCGCCGGTGAGACGGAAGGTCGTCACGCCGTCGGCCGCCGCGATGCGGGCGACGGCGACGATCTCGTCGAGCGTGAGGATGCTCGACTTCGCGAGCCACTCGTTCCCCTGCTCGGGCATGCAGTAGGTGCACCGCAGCGAGCACCGGTCGGTGAGCGAGATGCGCAGGTCGCGGTGGACGCGGCCGTGGGTGTCCACGAGCGGGCGTCCGGGTCCGGCGGCGGCGTGATCGTACGGCGTCGCGGTGCGAGGCATCCGCGGCGCGATCGTCACCGGGATCGCCGTCACGCGGGCGTCCTGCGGTGCCGGACACGATTCGCCATGGTTCGAGCGTAGCCGCGCACCGCCCGCACGGTTCCGTGCCCGGGCTTTTTCACGGCGGAACCGGATGCGCGGACGCGCGATTGTTGGGATCGTGTCTCGCAGGGACCCTGCCCGGGGTGCCTCCGCGTGTGGTCTGACCACATGGTACTGTGGTCAGACCACAGGATGATTCGAGCGATCGGAGAACGCATCGTGGATCTGCTGGACCCTCTGCTCCTTGCCCGCTGGCAGTTCGGCCTCACCACGCTGTACCACTTCCTGTTCGTGCCGCTGACCCTCGGCATGGCGCTCACGGTCTCGATCTTCCAGACCGCGTGGTTCCGCACCGGGAACGTGAAGTGGCTCCACCTGACCCGCTTCTTCGGCAAGATCTTCCTGATCAACTTCGCCATGGGCGTCGTGACGGGCATCGTCCAGGAGTTCCAGTTCGGCATGAACTGGTCGGCGTACTCGCGCTTCGTGGGCGACGTGTTCGGCGCTCCCCTCGCCTTCGAGGGGCTCATGGCCTTCTTCTTCGAGGCGACCTTCATCGGCCTGTGGATCTTCGGCTGGGATCGCCTGCCCCGGGCGCTGCACCTCGCGAGCATCTGGATCGCGACCATCGGCGCCTGGTTCTCGGCCTACTTCATCCTCGCCGCCAACGCCTTCATGCAGAACCCGGTCGGGTTCCGGATGGCCGAGGACGGCTCCCGCGCCGAGATGACCGACTTCTTCGCGGTGCTCTCGAACCCGGTCGCCCTGGCCGCCCTCCCCCACACCCTGTTCGCAGCGTTCATGATGACCGCCGGCGTGATCATCTCGATCTCGGCCTGGCAGCTCATGCGCGGTCAGAACGTCGAGATGATGCGCTCGTCCCTGAAGTACGGCCTGTGGGGCATGATCGTCGCGTTCGGCGGGGTCGCGCTGTCGGGCGACCAGCTCAGCCTCGTGATGGTCTCCACCCAGCCGATGAAGATGGCAGCCGCGGAGGCGACGTTCGACACCGTGTGCGGAGCGGATGCCTCGTTCTCGATCTTCACGCTGGGAACCCCCGACGGCTCGAGCGAGCTGTTCTCGATCCGCGTGCCGTACCTGCTCGCGCTGCTGTCGACCCACTCGCTGGACGGCTGCGTCGAGGGCATCAACGACCTCAACGCGCTCTACACGACCGAGATGTTCCCACAGTTCGCCGACCAGGTCGACGGCAGCTTCGCGCCGGTGCTATGGGTCACGTACTGGTCCTTCCGCTGGATGATCGGACTCGGCTCCGTCGCGGCCCTCACCGCCGTCGTGGGCCTCTGGCTCACCCGCCGCAAGGCCAAGCGAGAGGTGCCGCAGTGGGCGTGGAAGCTCGCAGTCTGGGCGTGGCCGGCATCCCTGTTCGCGATCCTCGTGGGCTGGGTCTTCACCGAGATGGGCCGTCAGCCGTGGATCGTGTTCGGGCTCATGCTCACCGAGGACGGCGTCTCGCCGAGCGTCCCCGGCTGGACGGTGCTCATCTCGCTCACCGCGTTCACCCTGATCTACGCCGCGCTCGCGGTGGTCGAGATCGGGCTGATCATGAAGACCGCCAAGAAGGGCCCCGACCCGCTGCCCGGCCCGGACGATCCCGATCCTCGTGAACGAGCGGTCGACGACACCCCGACGACGGTCTACTAGGAGCAGGCAATGGATCTCGCATACCTCTGGTTCTGGATCGTCGGCTTCCTCTTCGTCGGCTACTTCGTGCTCGACGGGTTCGACTTCGGCGTGGGCATGTCATTGCCGTTCCTCGGCAAGGACGACATCGGCAGGCGCCAGATCATCAACACGATCGGCCCGGTGTGGGACCTCAACGAGACGTGGGTCATCGTCGCCGGTGCGTGCCTGTTCGCCGCCTTCCCGGAGTGGTACGCGACCCTCTTCAGCGGCTTCTACCTGGCGCTCCTGCTCATCCTGCTCGCACTGATCCTGCGCGGCGTCTCATTCGAGTACCGCCACCAGCGCGACAGCCTGCGCTGGAAGCGCGGCTTCGACAGGATGATCGTGATCGGCTCGGCCGTCCCGGCACTGCTGTGGGGCGTCGCCGTCGCCAACATCGTGCAGGGCGTGCCGCTGGACGTCGATCACGAGTTCACGGGCTCGCTGCTCACGCTCCTGAACCCCTACGGCCTCCTCGGCGGGCTCACGACCCTGCTGCTCTTCTTCACGCACGGCGTCTACTTCATCGCGCTGAAGACCGACGGCCAGGTCGCCGCGGACGCGCGCCGGCTCGCCGGCCGCGCGGGCGCGCTCACCATCGTCGTGGCGGCGGCGTTCCTGGTGTGGACCGTCGGACTGGCCTTCACCGAGGGGCGGGAGTTCGCCATGGTCACCGCGGTCCTCTCCGCGGTGGCGGCGGTGCTCCTGCTCGCCTCCTGGATCTCCAACGCGCGCGGCCGCGAAGGCTGGGCGTTCGGGTTCGGCGCGGTGACCATCGTCACCGCGGTGCTCGCGCTGTGGTTCGCCCTCTTCCCCTTCGTGATGCCCTCGAGCACGGATCTCGCGAACAGCC
>NZ_JAYRDE010000030.1:0-27145 GCF_041909575.1 Microbacterium sp.
CGTGTGTCCACTCTGCGGGGAAGTTCGGGGTCACTCCCGACGAATCCGGGTGTGAAGTTTCACGGTATTTCTGCTTTCGTGACAGAATCGCCTCATGACGACGTCGTTCACCCGCGATCCGCTCGCTGATGTCCCCGACGATGAGGACGTGGACTCCCTCACCATCGGCCGCCGCATCCGGCAGCTGCGCACCGAACGCGGCATGACGCTCGAAGAGCTCGCCGCCGCCGTCGACCGCGCCCCCAGCCAGCTCTCGATGATCGAGAACGGCCGACGCGAGCCGAAGCTCACCCTCCTCCAGGCCATCGCGCGCGCCCTCGGATCGTCCCTCGACGCGATCCTCGAGTCGGAGCCGCTCGACGAGCGGGCCACTCTCGAGATCGCTCTCGAGCGCGCGATGCGCGGGCAGACCTTCCAGGCCCTCGGCATCCCTTCCTTCCGCATCGGCAAGACCGTGCCGAGCGAGGCGCTCCGGGCGATGCTCTCGCTGCAGTCCGAGATCGAGCGGCTGCGCGACGAGCGCGCGGCGACGCCCGAGGAGGCCCGGCGCGCGAACGTGGCGCTGCGGCGCCTGATGCGCACGCAGAACAACTACTTCGCCGACCTCGAGGAGCACGCGAACGCGATCCTCGACGCCGTCGACCACCCGGGCGGTCCGCTCACGCAGCGGACGGCATCCGACATCGCCGCCCATCTGGGGTTCACCCTGCACTACGTGCCCGACCTGCCGAACACCACCCGCAGCGTCGCCGACATCAAGAACGGGCGGCTCTATCTCTCGAGCCGGCTCACGGCCAAGGGCGACCCGCGCACCGCCGTGCTGCAGGCGCTGTCCAGCCGCATCCTCGGGCACCGCGAGCCGACGTCGTACGCCGAGTTCCTGCGCCAGCGGGTGGAGACGAACTACCTCACCGGTGCGCTTCTCATCCCCGAGGCCCACGTCGTCCCGTTCCTGCAGGAGGCGAAGAAGGACCGCGCGATCTCGATCGAGGATCTGCGCGACGCGTACTCGGTGTCCTACGAGACCGCGGCGCACCGCTTCACGAATCTCGCGACGGTGCACCTGGGCATCCCGGTGCACTTCCTCAAGGTGCACGAGTCGGGCACCATCACGAAGGCGTACGAGAACGACGACGTGAACTTCCCGACGGACCGCCTGGGCTCGATCGAGGGCCAGATGTGCTGCCGAAAGTGGACGTCCCGGGTCGTCTTCGACGTGGACGACCACTTCAATCCGTACTACCAGTACACCGACACCGGAAACGGCACGTACTGGTGCACGGCCCGCGTCGAGCAGTCCAGCGAGGGCGCCCATTCGGTGAGCGTGGGCGTGCGGTTCGACGACACGAAGTGGTTCCTCGGGCGCGACACCCCGAATCGCGGCGTGTCCAAGCACTCCGTCGAGGCCTGCTGCCGTCGCGCGCCGGCCGAGCTCGAGGCATCCTGGCGCGAGAACGCATGGCCCAACGTGCGCACGCCGCGCACACTGCTGGCGACCCTGCCCACCGGCGCGTTCCCCGGGGTGGACACCACTGACGTGTACGAGTTCCTCGAGGCACACGCCCCCCGCTGATCCGGCGCGCGCCTCGGCGACCCTCCTCGGTTTCGGCGGCATCCGCGCCCGGCGACCTCCTCGGTTTTGGGGCGGTTCTCGTCCGTTGGGGCGCACGATGCGCGCCCCAACGGACGGATCGCGCCCCGAACCCGGGCGGCGGCTGCGCCGCGTGAGAGAGCGGTGAGAGAGCGGATGCCGGGGTTCCGCCAATACCTGGCAGGTGTTAGGTTTTCCGGACCGACGGTTCCGCCCGACGGAGCCGCTTTCGACGAGGAGAGCGCGAATGAAGCGATGGCTGAGCACAGTGGCCGCGGCGGGGATCGTCGCCGCGGGACTCGGGATGTCCGCCCCGGCGGCGGCGGATCAGGGCAGACCCGGGTCCGACGACCTCGAGCGTTGGGCCGCCGACACCTGGGCGTCGCTGGACGCCATGACCGACGAGTCCGCGGGGCTCCCGTCCGACAACGTGACCGGCGACCTCGAGACGGTGGGGGCCTACACGTCCCCCACGAACATCGGCGGCTATCTGTGGTCGACGGTGACCGCCCGCGACCTGGGCATCATCGACGCCGCTGAGGCGCACGAGCGGATGGCGACCACCCTCGACACCCTCGAAGTGCTCGAGCGCAACGACGCGAGCGGCATGTACTACAACTGGTACGACCCCTCGACCGGGGTGAAGCTCACGACCTGGCCGGACTCGGGCGACCCGGTGCACCCGTTCCTCAGCACGGTCGACAACGGGTGGCTGGCGGCATCCCTCCGCATCGTCCGTGAGGCGGAGCCCGCGCTCGCCGACCAGGCCGACGCGCTCTACGAATCGATGGACTTCTCGGCCTTCTTCAACCCCGAGGGCGCGCCCGGACTTCCGGCCGGCACCAACCGCGGCGGGTTCTGGGAGGTCGCACCTCCCGGCTGCAGCGTCGAGGCGCCGATGTACAACGGCTCGGGGGAGACCGCGTTCTACACGTGCCACCACTACGACACGACCGTGAGCGAGAGCCGGATCGCGACCTACCTCGGCATCGCGAACGGCGAGATCCCGGCGACCGCCCTGTACGGCACCCACCGCACGATGCCCCCGGGCTGCGACTGGGCGTGGCAGGAGCAGCTGCCGACGGGTGCGTACCGCACGTATGACGGGTTCGAGGTGTGGGAGGGTGCCTACACCTACGCCGGCATGTCGTTCGTGCCCAGCTGGGGAGGCAGCATGTTCGAGGCGCTCATGCCCGACTTGCTCGTGCCCGAGACCAAGTGGGGCCCGCGCTCGTGGCGCGTCAACCACCCGATCACGGTCGCCGTCCAGAAGCACCACGGCCTGGAGGAGGCCGGCTACGGAGCCTGGGGCTTCTCCCCGGCGAGCAACCCCTTCGGCGGCTATGCCGAGTACGGGGTCGACCTCGCCGGAATGAGGTCGGACGGCTACACCTCGGACGTCGAGAAGACCGACGTCGACATCGACCGCCCCGGCTGCACCGAGGGAACGAACCCCGACCCCGAGTTCGGGGACGGCGTGGTGACGCCGCATGCGAGCTTCCTCGCGCTGCCCTACGACCGAGAGGGCGTGCTGGCCAACCTGCGACACCTCGAGGACGACCTCGGCGCCTACGGCCCCGGCGGCTTCTACGACGCGATCGCGGTCGGGAGCGGCACCGTCGCAGAGCGCTATCTGTCGCTGGATCAGTCGATGATCATGGCCGCGATCGGCAACGAGCTGACCGGCGATACGCTGAAGCGATACTTCGTCGACAAGGAGATGGAGAAGCGCCTGCGCCCGGCGATGTCGGCGCAGGTCTTCAGCTCCGAGTGGAGAGCGCACGAGTGACCGCACAGCCGGCAGGCAGCGAGGCCGGGGCGTCCGAATCGGATGCCCCGGCCCGCGCCGTGCGCGCCCCCCGGGGCAGCTACCCCAAAGGACAGGCCCGCCGGCAGCAGATCGTCGACGAGGCGCTCGTCGTCTTCGCGCGGAGCGGCTTCCACAGCGGCTCGCTGCGCGAGATCGCGAAGCGGGTCGGGCTCACGCCCACGGGGCTCATGCACCACTTCGCCAACAAGGAGGAGCTCTTCACCGAGGTCCTCCGCCAGCGCGACGAGAAGATCCGGGCGGCCGCCGGGGATCCGGCCGAGCACACGCTCATCCAGCAGGCGACCAAAGTGGTCGCGTACAACCAGGAATCACGCGGCCTCACGTCGCTGTACGCCACGGTGTCCGCCGAGGCCACCGACGAGGAGCATCCCGCGCACGAGGAGTTCTCGCGTCGCTACCGCGAGACCGCCGCGGGTGCGACGCCGCTCCTGCGCGCGGCCCAGGAGGACGGCGAGGTGCGCTCCGACATCGACCCCGCGCTGGCCGCGCGCCTCATCAGTGCGGTCATGGACGGCATCCAGCAGCAGTGGCTCCTGGACGACACGGTCGACATGAACGCCCTCTTCGCCGAGTTCGTCCGCGGCTATCTGCTCCCGCGCGACTGAGCTCTTCCTCGATTCGCGCCCGCGCCCGCGCCCCGCGCGGCGGGCGCGGCGCGGCAGCTCAGCGCAGCGCGTTCGCGCGCGCGACCTCGCCGAGCCAGCCGAGGCTGGGCTTGGGCGTGCGCTCGAACGTCTCGCGGTCCCAGGCGATGAGGCCGAAGGTGGGCCGGAAGCTGCCCCACTCGTAGTTGTCGAGCAGGCTCCAGTGCAGGTAGCCGCGCACGTCGACGCCGTCCGCGATGCAGGAGTGGACGGCCTCCAGCGCGCCGCGGGTGTAGTCGATGCGACGGGCGTCGTCGGCGGTGGCCATGCCGTTCTCGGTCACATACACCGGCACGCCCGCTCGAGCCCACGCGTTGCGGATGCCGTCGCCCACCGCCGGGGGGAAGTACTCCCAGCCGGTCAGGGTGCGCTCGGCCTCTTCCGGGATCGGCAGTGGGCCCCCGGGGCCGATCTTCGTGCGCGTGTAGGCCTGCACGCCGACCCAGTCGTCGCCGCGCGCGGCGTCGAGGAACACGTCCTCCCGCGAGGCGCCGTACTCCGCCGCGACCTGCTCCGACCCCGCGAGGGGCTGGTACGCCTGCGTCGCGACCGACCAGCCGGCGAGGCATCCGTCCCCGCGCACGATGTCGACGGCGCGCTTGTGGGCGGCCACCAGGCGATCGGTCACCGCCGGCACACCCGGGGGCAGGCCGATCGACGGGAAGCCGACCTCGGGATCGGCGAGCACCGACACCATGTTGGGCTCGTTGATCGTGCAGACGAGGTCGACCCCCTCGAGCACCGGCAGCGCCGCCTCGACGTAGCGGGCGAAGCGGTCGGGAGCGGCATCCGAGTGCCACCCGCCCTCGCGGGCGAACCAGATCGGGTTCGTGAAGTGGTGGAGCGTGATCATGGGCTGCAGGCCGAGACCGATCGCCGTGTCGACCATGCGGCGGTAGTGGTCGATCGCGGCGTGCGAGACCCAGCCGTCCTCGGGCTCGATGCGCGCCCACTCGATGCTGAAGCGGTAGGTGTCCAGGCCCGCCTCGGCGAGGAGCGCCATGTCCTCGCCGTAGCGGTGGTAGCTGTCGGCCGCATCGCCCGAGGGCGTCTCGACGACCGCGCCGGGGACGCGGCCCCACTCGCGCTCCCACCAGTCCGAGTTGACGTTGCCGCCCTCGATCTGGTGCGCCGCCGTCGACGCACCCCACAGAAAGCCTTCGGGGAACTCCATCGTGCGATGGTCCTTTCGTCTGGAGAGCGGATGCCTCGCCCCGGCGTGGTGCGCGGGGCCGAGGCATCCGCTCCGGTCACTTGATTCCGGTGAGCGCGATGCCCTGCACGAAGTAGCGCTGCAGGAACACGAACACGAGCAGCACCGGCACCACCACGACGACGGCACCCGCCATCATCAGGCCGTACTTCGCGGCGTTCTGGCTGACCGAGTAAAGCGCCAGCGCGACGGGGAGCGTGTACATGTCCTCCGTCGTCGCGACCACGAGCGGCCAGAGGAAGTTGTTCCAGCTGGCCAGGAACGTGAGGATCGTCAGCGTCGCGACGGCCGGTCCGCACATCGGCATGATGACGCGCAGGAAGATGCGCCACTCGCCGGCGCCGTCGATGCGCGCGGCCTCGATGAGCTCGTCGGGGAGGCTCAGCATGAACTGGCGCATCAGGAACACGCCCAGCGGTGAGATGAGGAACGGCAGGATCAGCCCCGGGTAGGAGTTGACGAGGCCAAGGTTCGCCGTGAGGACGAACAGCGGAACGAACGTCACCACGCCGGGCACCATGAGCGTCCCGAGCACGAGCCCGAACAGGAGCTTCTTGCCGCGGAACTGCAGCTTGGCCAGCGCATAGCCGATCATCGAGCAGAACACGATGTTGCCGAGGGTCACGAACAGGGCCACCACGAAGCTGTTGATGAAGAACGTGGTGAAGTCCAGGCGCCCGAACAGGGTCTCGTAGTTCTCGGTGGTGGGGTTCTGCGGCAGGAAGCCGGTCGGGTTCTGGCGGATCTCGGCATCCGACTTGAGCGAGCCGAGGATCATCCAGACGAACGGCATGATCATCGCGATCAGGCCGAGCGCGAGCACGATGTGCAGCCACCAGCGGGGGCGCTCGCCACGACGGCGGCGCCCGGCGGGGTGCGATTCCGGCGCGACGACGTCGGTGTCGGTCACCGGCGTCGAGGCGAGGACCGGGCCGATCCGCTCCGCCTCGGCGGCGGATGCCTCGGGGCGGGGGTCGCCGGCGGCGCGGGGAGGAGTGGTCGTCATGTCAGTCCTTCCTTCCGACGAGGCGGAACTGGATCAGCGACAGCACGACGATCGCGAGGAACAGCACATAGCTGGCCGCGGAGGCGTAGGCGTAGTTGCCGAACCCGAACTGGTCGTAGGTGTACATCGCGGTCGAGAGCGTCGCGTCGAGCGGGCCGCCCTGCGTCATGACGTACGGCTCCTCGAAGAACTGGAGGAACCCGATGCCGGTGATCACGGTCGCGAAGAGGATCGCCGGGCGCATCGCCGGGATCGTGATGTTCCAGAACCGCTGCCAGGCGTTGGCGCCGTCCACCATGGCCGCCTCGTGGTGCTCGCGCGGCACGCCCTGGAGCGCGGCGAGGAAGATCACCATGAGCGTCCCGATGTTGCGCCAGACGGCCATCATGATCAGCGACGGGAGCGCCCACGTGGTCGACTGCAGCCAGTCGGGCCCCTGGATGCCGAACACGGCCAGGAAGCCGTTGAGCAGGCCGTCCGGCTGCAGGATGAACCGCCAGACGATCGCGATCGCGACGATGCTCGTCACCACGGGCGCGTAGTAGCCGACGCGGTAGACGGTGCGGAATCGGCGAATGCCCTTGTCGAGGGCCAGCGCCACCGCGAGAGCGAGCGCGATGGTCAGCGGAACGGCGACCACCACGAAGGTGAAGGTGTTCAGGAGCGATCGCAGGAAGCGCGGGTCCTGGAACAGGCGGATGTAGTTCTCGAAGCCGACGATGTTCACCTGGAACGGCGTCTGCAGGTCGCGCGTGGTCATGTCGGTGAAGCTCATGAGGAACGACCCGATGATGGGGCCTGCCATGAACACCAGGAACAGGATCACGAACGGCGCGGCGAACAGCCACGCGGTGCGCGTCATGCGGCGTTCCCGCCGCGACGCCCGCACGCGAGGTGCGGGGCGCCGCGGCGGGGCCGCGGGAGCAAGGGAGGTCATCGGATGCCGCTTACTGGCCGGTCCCGATCGACGTCGCCTGCTGCTGGATCGTCGCGATGGCGTCCGCCGGCGTCGTCTCGCCGCGCGTGGCCTTCTCGAGCTCCTGGTCGATCACGGCCGACACCTGCGCCCACGTGGGAATCGCCGGCGGAGCCTTCGAGTCCTGCAGCTGCTCGCCGAACACGCTCAGGTAGGGGTCCTCGGCGAAGGTCGGGTCGTCCCAGGCGGCCTGCACGCTCGGCAGATCGGTGGAGATGTCGTACCACTGGATCTGCGTTTCGGGCTGGCTCAGCCAGCGGACGAACTTCCATGAGGCGTCGCGGTTCTCGGTGTCCTCGAACACGGCGAGGTTGCCACCGCCCGTGAAGCTCGTGCGGCTGTCGGCGCCGGGCACCATGGCCACGCCGAACTTGTCGGCGAAGTCCTCACCACCCTGCTCGCGCAGCAGGCCGACGTGGAACGGGCCGCTGTAGAACGCGCCGACCTCGCCGTTGATGAAGGCGGCCTCGATCTCGCCGCCCTCGAGGCGACGCGGTTCGGCGATGCCGTCCTCGAAGAAGCTCGTGTAGAACGAGAACGCCTCCTCCCACTCCGGGGTGTCGAAGGTGAACTCGGTGCCGTCCTCGTTGAGGATGTCGCCGCCCTGCTGCCAGGCGAGCGGGGCCACGTACTGCCACGAGTCGAACCCGCCCGGGGGAAGTGAGACGCCCCATTCGGCGCCGGCCTCCTGCAGGCCCTGCGTGAAGGCGGTGTACTCGTCCCACGTCGTCGGGGGCTCGAGGCCCACCTTCTCGGCGAGGTCGGTGCGGTAGTAGAGCACGCGGGTGTCGACGTACCACGGCACGCCGTAGGCGACCTCGTCGACGACGGCGGTCTCCCACGAGCCCTCGAAGAACGACGACTCGTCGACCAGTCCCTCGGGCGTCGGCTCGAACGCCCCGGTCGCGGCGAACTCGCCGACCCAGGTCGTTCCGAGCATGGAGATGTCGGGAGTCTCGCCGCCTGCGATGGCGGTCGCGATGCGGTCGTGCGCGCTCTCCCACGGCACGGCGGTCACCTCGATCTGGACGTCGGGGTTCTCCTCCTCGAACTGCGCGGCGAGCTCGTCGAGGACTTCGCCCTCGTTGCCCATCGCCCATACCTCGACGGTGCCGGTCGCGGGGGAGTCGTCGATCGCCTCGCCGCCGCCGCCTTCGCCGCCGCCCGTCGGCGCGTCGCTGCGGCCGCAGCCGGAGAGGAGCAGCGCCCCCACCAGCGTCACCGCACCGGCTGCCGCCAGTCGCGAGGTCCTGCGTGTGATTGTCCTGGTCATCGGTCTGACGCCTCCATCGGTCGTCGCCGCTCCTCGGCGGCTCTGCCTCGGCTGTGTTCCCGGCGCACATCGCGCCGCGAGGTCGACTGTACGCCAAAAACCTGACACATGAAAGGTATTGGCGATGAGAATGACCTCATCGACGGCAGGATGCCGCGTCCTCGCCCCTCCGCGGGAGCCTCTGGCGCAGCATCCGTCCCCGTGCTACCCCCGCCGCGGCCACCCCCGCCACGGTCTGTTTGTGCGGGCGAATGCGCGTCCGGGCAGGCCTCCAGGCATGCACACGCCCGCACGAACGGAACGGCCCGCGGCGGGCGGAGGGGGGAGGGGCGGGGGCGCCGGGAAGGGGGTCAGTGGCGACCGGCGACGAAGTCGGCCACGTGCGCGGGCCAGGCGGTGCCGGTGCCGGATCCGGATGCCTCGAACCGGTCGGCCGTGCGGTACGCGGCGTAGATCGCGTTCACGGCGAGCCATCGCAGCGGCTCGGGCTCCCACTTCTTCGCCCGGTGACCCACCCACGGCAGGCGCACCAGGTGGGTGTCGCGGGCGAGCACCAGATCGGCGAGCGTGCGGCCGGCGAGGTTCGTCGCCGTCACGCCCGTGCCGACGTAGCCGCCGGCCCAGCCGAGGCCGGTGTCGCGGTCGTGCCCGACCGAGGCGGCCCAGTCGCGAGGGACGCCGAGCACCCCGGCCCAGGCGTGCGCGATCGGCACCTCCGCGGCATCCGGGAAGAACTCGCGCAGCACTTGCGTGAGCGAGGCGATCGTGCGCTGCTGGGTCGTGCCGTCCTCGTCCACGTGCGAGGCGTAGCGGTACGGCACGCCCCGCCCGCCGAACGCGATGCGGTCGTCGGCGGTGCGCTGGGCGTACATGTACACGTGTGCGAAGTCGCCGAGGGTTTCCCGGCCCTCCCAGCCGATCGCGCTCCACGCCGACGCCGGCAGGGGCTCGGTGACGATCATCGAGGAGTTCATCGGCAGCCACGTGCGGTGCTCGCCGCGCAGGTCCGCCGTGAATCCTTCCGTCGCGCGCAGGACGTGCGTCGCGGTGACGACGCCGCGATCGGTGACCGCGCGGCCGGGCGCGATCTCGCGCACGTGCGTCTGCTCGTAGATCCGCACGCCCAGGCGCTCGACGGCTGCGGCCAGCCCCGCGGCGAGCTTCGCGGGATGCACGCGGGCGCAGTGCGGATGCCACACCCCGCCGAGCGCGTCGTGCACGGCGATCCGTGCGGCGGTGGACGCGGCATCCAGCTCCTCCACGTCGGTGTGCGGCCACTCCTGCTCCGCCTTCACCGCGGAGCGCAGCCGCGCGAGCTGGGACGGCGTGCGGGCCACGCCGAACTCGCCGCCCTTGACGATGTCGGCGTCGATCCCCTCCCGTGCCGCGACGGCGATGACCTCGTCGACCGTGTCGTTGAGCGCCCGCTGCTGGGCGATCGCGGCGTCGCGCCCGTGGGATGCCGCGTACCGCTCGCGCCCGCCGGTGACGGTGTTGGTCAGCCAGCCGCCGTTCCGGCCGGAGGCGCCGAATCCGGCGAAGCGCTGCTCGAGCACGACGACCCGCAGGTCGGGCTGGAGTGTCTTGAGGTAGTACGCCGCCCACAGCCCGGTGTAGCCGCCGCCGACGATCGCGACGTCGACGTCGATCGAGCCGGGGAGAGGGGCGCGGGGCGCCGGCGGCCCGCCGAGCTGCCGCCACCACCACGAGACGTCTCCGTTGGGCACGCCGGTCTCGGTCATGGCCCTATCCTCGCGCGACGCGCGCCGCCGCGGATCGGCCGATCCGTCCCGATCTTCCGGCCCCGCGCGACAGGGGGTCGGGGGTGTCGAACTGCCGAGACCCGGGATTCCGGTCGAAGCCGGGGGCGTCGCCCGGTGTCTCGGCGGGGATCCGGGGTTTCGCCGCCAGACGTGCGAGCCGGCGCCGCTCAGGCGTCCAGCGCGCGCAGC
The DNA here is from genome assembly GCF_041909575.1 of Microbacterium sp. Taxonomy (GTDB): domain Bacteria; phylum Actinomycetota; class Actinomycetes; order Actinomycetales; family Microbacteriaceae; genus Microbacterium. The sequence goes on from NZ_JAYRDE010000030.1 coordinate 10,487, forward strand.
GCGGCCCACAGCTCGGCCCGCGTCGCGAACGACGACAGGTCCGAGCCGAGCACGCGCTCGATGAGCGCGAGCCGGGTGCGCACGGTGTGCCGGTGGACGCCGAGGGCGCGAGCGGATGCCTCGTGCGAGCAGTCGTTGTCGAGCCAGGCCTGCAGCGTCTGCACGAGCTGAGTGCCCTCGGCGGCGTCGTGGTCGGTCAGGGGTGCGAGCTCGGCGCGGGCGAGCGACCGCGCCTCGCCGGACAGCGCCGACAGCACGCCCGAGCGCGCGACGGCGCCGAACGGCGTGACGCCGGCGCCGCCGCGATCGCGCGCGACACGCGCCTGCGCCGCGGCGGCGGCGAAGCCGTCGTATCCGGCGGGATCGGACACGCCGATCCGCACGCCGAAGCGCTCCGCCACCTCCTCGACGGCACCGCGCTCCCCGGCCGGCACGACGAGGACGAGCCCGTCGTCGCCGCGCCCGAAGAACAGCGAGCCCCGCTTCTCGTCCACCCGGAGCTCGAGCAGCTCGGCGATCGCGTCGACGCGGGATGCCGCGGCATCCGTCACCGCCACCTCGATCGGCGCGACCGGCAGCGGCCCCCACAGCTCTCGCGCGATGCGGCGGGCAAGCGCGGGGTCGTCGGCGAGGAGAGTCTGGACCAGGCCGGCGCGCAGCGCGCCGCGGGCGCGGCTGAGGCCCTGCTGCTGCTCGAGGGCGAGCCCCGCCATCGCGATGACGGCCGTGACGACGCCGCGGCCCTCCTGGTCGAGGTCGCCCGCGGCGATCGCGATCACGCCGCGGAGATGCCCGCCCCGGCCGAGCGTCTGCAGGCTGAACGGCGTCGTGCCGATGCGCAGCGACGAGCCCGCCCGGGCGCCGCGATTGAGCACCCCGGCGACCTCGTGGTGCAGGTCCTCGGCGGTCGCCGGGTCGAGTCCGTCCGCCGGATGCTCCCGTACGAGCTCGCCCGCCGCGTCGAACATCCCCACCCAGGTGTCCAGCTGCTTCGCGAGCTCGGCGACGGTCGCGCCGAGTCCGTCAGGGCGCAGCGCGGCGAGCGCGATCGCGCGCTGAGCCGCCAGTGCCCAGCTGCGTCGTGCGTACGCCTGCGCGGCGATCGCCTCGGCGTTGGCGCGCGCGACCGCGATGAAGGGCGTGCGGTACGGCACCTCGAACAGCGGCATCCGCTCATCGCGGCAGGCGTCGACGAGGGCGGGCGGGATGCCGTCGCGCACGACTTCGGTCCCGAATCCCAGCCCCACCACGCCGCGCGCGGCGAGGCGCTGCACGTACGAGCGGTAGGCCCCGGGCTCGTCGGCCGCGTCCTGGAACTGCGTGCCCGTGGTCAGCAGCACGAGCCCTTCGGACAGGAACGGCGTGGGGTCGACGAGGTCCGAGCTGTGCACCCATCGCACGGCGCGGTCCAGCGTGGCCGGCTCGAGGTGGTCCTCGTCCGACAGCACGAGCCGCAGATCGCCGCGGGTGAGCAGCGCGCGAAGAGTGGGGGTGTCGGCGACGGCGGGCATGATCCTCCGTGATGTACGACCTGTACAGCAGGCTAAGGAGAATGTACAGCGAGGAAGGTGCGGCGGGCTCCGCGGCCGTCCTACGCTCGCCCCCATGAGCGCTGTCGACATCCTCACCGAAACGCCCCTCGGCGGTCCGTCCCTGCCGCAGGAACGACGCCTCGCGACCAGCATCCCCGGTCCGCGGTCGCAGGAGCTCATCGACCGCAAGTCCGCAGCCGTCGCCGCCGGAGTGGGCCACACCGCCCCCGTGCACGCGGTCGCGGCGGGCGGCGGGGTGATCGTCGACGCCGACGGCAACTCGCTGATCGACCTGGGCTCGGGCATCGCCGTGACCACGATCGGCAACGCCCACCCCAAGGTGGTCGAGGCGGTGCAGGCGCAGGTCGCGCAGTTCACCCACACGTGCTTCATGATCGCGCCGTACGAGTCGTACGTGTCGGTGGCCGAGGCGCTGAACCGCGTCACGCCGGGCGACCACGAGAAGAAGAGCGCGCTGTTCAACTCCGGCGCCGAAGCCGTCGAGAACGCCGTGAAGATCGCCCGCAAGCACACCGGCCGGCAGGCCGTCGTCGCCTTCGACCACGGGTACCACGGCCGCACGAATCTCACGATGGCCCTCACCGCGAAGTCGATGCCCTACAAGAGCGGCTTCGGCCCGTTCGCGTCCGAGGTGTACCGCGCGCCGCTGTCGTACCCGTTCCGCGACGGACTGAGCGGAGCGGATGCCGCCAAGAAGGCCATCTCGGTCATCGAGAAGCAGGTCGGCGCCGACAACCTCGCGGCGGTCATCATCGAGCCGATCCAGGGCGAGGGCGGCTTCATCGTCCCCGCGGACGGCTTCCTGCCCGCGCTCGTCGACTGGTGCCGTGCCAACGGGGTGGTCTTCATCGCCGACGAGATCCAGACCGGCTTCGCTCGCACGGGTGAGATGTTCGCGAGCGACGTGTTCGGCATCGTGCCGGACCTGATCACGACCGCCAAGGGCATCGCAGGGGGCTTGCCCCTGGCGGCCGTGACCGGCCGGGCGGAGATCATGGACGCCTCCCACGCGGGCGGACTGGGCGGCACCTACGGCGGCAATCCCATCGCCTGCGCCGCCGCGCTCGCCGCGATCGACGTCTTCGAGAACGACGGCATGATCGAGCGCGCGCGCGGGATCGGGGCGGTCCTGACCGACCGCCTGCGCGCACTGCAGGCCGCCGACCCCCGCATCGGCGACGTGCGCGGCCATGGAGCGATGATCGCGGCCGAGTTCGTCGACCCCGAGACGGGGGAGCCGGATGCCGCGCTCACCGCCGCGGTCGCCAAGGCGTGCATCGCGCAGGGCGTGATCGTGCTCACCTGCGGCACCTACGGGAACGTCATCCGTTTCCTCCCACCGCTCTCCATCGGCGACGACCTGCTCCACGAGGGCCTGGACGTCGTCGCGGCCGCGCTCGCGGCATCCTGACCCGCAGACATGTCCCGATTCCTTCGGGGCATGTCCCGACAAATGTCGCCCGGGCGCACGCCGAGCGACGAGAAGTGGGACACGGCCGAGGCGGCCGGTCCCGAAGCGGCCCACGCTGCGGCAGGCCGCACTGACGAAGGAGTCCCATGCAACAGCTCACCCGCGACGTCGTGATCGTCGGGGCCGGCGCCGCCGGCCTGACCGCGGCGAACGAACTGCGCAAGGCCGGGCTCTCCGTCGTCGTGCTCGAGGCCCGCGACCGCGTGGGCGGGCGTCTGTGGACGGATGTCGTCGACGGCGCGATGCTCGAGATCGGCGGCCAGTGGGTCTCGCCCGACCAGGAGGCGCTCAAGGAGACGATCGCCGAGCTCGGGCTCGAGACCTACAGCCGCTACCGCGAGGGCGAGTCGGTGTACATCGGGCGCGACGGCGCCCTGCGCCGCTTCACGGGGGAGATCTTCCCGGTCGCGCCCGAGACCGAGAAGGAGATCGTCCGCCTGATCGACAAGCTCGACGGCATGGTGGCTCAGATCGACCCCGACAAGCCGTGGGAGCATCCGGATGCCGAGGCGCTCGACCGCATCTCGTTCGAGGCATGGCTCGAGGAGCAGACGCCCGACCAGGAGGCGCGTGACAACATCGCGCTCTTCATCGCCGGCGCCATGCTCACCAAGCCCGCCTACGCCTTCTCGGCGCTGCAGGCGCTGCTGATGGCGGCGAGCGCCGGCAGCTTCAGCCACCTCGTCGACGCGGACTACATCCTCGATGAGCGCGTGGTCGGCGGGCTCCAGCAGGTCCCGCTGCTGCTCGCGGAGCGCCTGGGCGAGGACGTCCTGCTCGGACAGCCGGTGAACGAGGTGCACTGGCAGGACGACGGCGTGCGCGTGATCACCGACGCGGACCTCGAGGTGCGCGCTCGCTTCGTCATCCTGGCGCACGCGCCGATCCTCTATCCGTGGATCGAGTTCCAGCCAGCGCTGCCGCGGCTCAAGCAGCAGATGCACCAGCACATCTCGATGGGCTTCGTGATCAAGGTGCACGCCGTGTACGACCGTCCCTTCTGGCGCGAGCAGGGCCTGTCGGGAACGGCCTTCAGCCCCTACGAGCTCTCGCACGAGGCGTACGACAACACCAACCACGGCGACGAGCGGGGCACCCTCGTCGGATTCGTCTCGGACCGCAACGCCGACGACCTCTTCCGCGTCTCGGCCGAGGAGCGCAAGGCGCGCATCCTTGAGTCCCTCTCGCACTACTACGGTCCCGAGGCCCTGAGCCCCCTCGTCTACTTCGAAAGCGACTGGGGCGCCGAGGAGTGGACCCGCGGCGCCTACGCGGCCAGCTTCGACCTCGGCGGTCTCGCCCGGTACGGCGCCGATCTGCGCACGCCGGTGGGTCCGATCCACTTCGCGTGCAGCGACATGGCGGGCGCCGGCTACCAGCACGTCGACGGCGCGATCCGCATGGGCCGCCTCGTCGCCGAGAGCATCGTCGGCGGAGCCCGGGCATGAGCGCCCGCATCGTCGTGGGCTACACGGCCACCGACGCCGGGTCCGACGCCGTCGCACTCGGGTCGCGGCTGGCCGTGGCATCCGGTTCCGCGCTCGACCTCGTGGTCGTGCTCCCCGGCGAGGAGCGCAGCGTCATCACGCCGCCCGACGCCGCCTACGACCGCTACCTGCGCGAGCGGGCGGAGGCCTGGCTGACGGATGCCGCCGCCGGCGTGCCTCAGGGGGTCGAGGTGTCCACGCACGTGCTGTTCGCCGAGTCCTTCGCCGCCGGCCTGATCGAGGCCGCCCACGACGTCGGCGCCACGCACATCGTGGTGGGAGCTGCCAACGGCGGACTCCGCGGGCGCCATCGCCTCGGCACCGTGGCGAGCGAGCTCCTTCACTCCTCGGACGTCCCGGTCGTGCTCGCGCCCGAGGGGGCGCGCCGGATCGATCCGCTGAGCGGGATCTCGCGGATCACGGCGGCGATCGGCCTGCGGCCGGGGGCCGACGTCCTGCTCGAGGAGAGCATCGCGCTCGCCGAGGCCACCGGGGCCGAGCTGCGCCTGGTGTCGCTCGTCGCGGTGGACCTTCCCGCGGGGATCGCCTCGAACGAGTCCGCCGCGATGCACGCCGACGAGGTCTTCGTCCATGCGCGCGCGGCCCTGCCGAAGAAGGTCGACGCCGAGGCCGTGGTCGGGCTCGGCGACAGCATCGAGGCCGCGGTGTCGCGCCTCAGCTGGGAGCCCGGCGAGGTCGCCGTGGTCGGGTCGAGTCGCCTCGCCCGCCCCCGGCGCCTGTTCCTGGGGTCGACGGCGGCGAAGATGCTGCACGAGCTCCCCGTACCGATGATCGTCGTGCCGCGCACGCGCAAGAAGAAGGGGGCGGGAGCATGAGCGATCAGCGTCGTGACGCCGAAGTCACAACCGGAGACCCCATCACCGGCGGCCTGTCGAAGAAGGGCCTGAGCGCCGGCACGATCGGCCTGCTCGGCGCGGTCGTCATCGGCATCTCCTGCATCGCCCCCGCCTACACGTTCACGGCGGCGATCGGTCCGACCGCGTCGGTGGTGGGCGCGCAGATCCCTGCGATCATCCTCATCGGATTCATTCCGATGCTGCTCGTCGCCTTCGGCTACCGCGAGCTCAACAACCGCATGCCCGATGCCGGCACGTCGTTCACGTGGGCGACCCGCGCCTTCGGGCCGTGGGTCGGCTGGATGGCGGGATGGGGGCTCGTCGTCGCGACGATCCTCGTGCTGTCGAACCTCGCCGGCGTGGCCGTGGACTTCCTCTTCCTGCTGATCGCGCAGATCACGGGGAACGCCGCGATCGCCGACCTCGCCGCCGTCACCTGGATCAACATCGCGGTCTGCCTCCTCTTCATGCTGGGCGCGACGTACATCTCGTACCGCGACATGCAGACCACGCAGAAGCTGCAGTACGTGCTGGTGACGTTCCAGGTCGCCGTGCTGCTGTTCTTCGCCGTCGCGGCGATCGTGCAGGCGCTCAACGGGCAGGCGTTCGACTTCATGCCGTTCGACTGGTCGTGGTTCAACCCGTTCGCGGTCACCTCGTTCGGCGCGGTCGCGGCCGGGCTCTCGCTGTCGATCTTCATCTTCTGGGGATGGGACGTCACCCTCACCATGAACGAGGAGACGAAGGACCCGGAGCGCACGCCCGGACGCGCGGCCACCCTCACGGTCGTGACGATCGTGTCGCTCTATCTCCTCCTCGCCGTCGCGATGATCATGTTCGCCGGCGTCGGCACGGGGGAGCTTGGCCTGGGCAACGAGGACATCCAGTCCAACGTGTTCTTCTTCCTGTCCGGGCCGATCCTCGGTCCGCTCGCGTTCCTCGTCTCGCTGGCCGTTCTCACGAGCTCGGCGTCGTCGCTGCAGTCGACGTTCGTCGGCCCGGCGCGCACGCTCCTGTCGATGGGGCACTACGGGGCGCTGCCGCCGGCGTTCGCGAAGGTGAGCCCTCGGTTCTTCACCCCCGGGTACGCGACGATCGTCTCCGCGGTCGTCGCCTCCGCGTTCTATGCGGTGATGCGGGTCGTGAGCGAGGACACGCTGTGGGACACCATCCTCACGCTCGGCATGATGATCTGCTTCTACTACGGCATCACCGCGTTCGCGTGCGTCTGGTACTTCCGCAAGCAGTGGTTCGACTCGGTGCGCAACGTGTTCTTCACGTTCCTGTTCCCGCTGGTCGGCGGCGTCATCCTGGCCGTGCTCTTCTTCACCACGCTGCGTGACTCGATGGACCCCGCCTACGGCAGCGGCTCGCAGATCGGAGGCGTGGGGATCGTCTTCATCCTCGGCATCCTGATCATCGTCGTGGGCGTGGTCATCATGATCTGGCAGGCGATCAAGCGTCCGGCATTCTTCCGCGGTGAGACACTCGGTCTGGATGCCCCGCCAAGCCTTCGACGTTCCCGCCGCTGAGCGGCAGACTGTGACCAACCACCCGATCGGAGAGAACACACATGAGTGAGTACGCCGTCGTCAACCCCGCCACGGGCGAGACCCTGGCCACCTACCCGACGATCACCGACGAGGCCCTCGAGGGCGTCCTCGCGGGAGCGGATGCCGCCTTCCGCACCTGGCGCCACGCCCCGGTGTCCGACCGCGCCGCGCGCATCCGCAAGGTCGCGGAGCTGCACCGCGAGCGCCGCGACGAGCTGGCCGCGATCATCGTCCGCGAGATGGGCAAGCCGCTGGAGGCGGCGCTCGGAGAAGTCGACTTCGCCGCCGACATCACCGAGTACTACGCCGACCACGCCGACAAGATCACGGGAGACCAGCCGATCGACATCGACGGCGACGGGACCGCGGTGATCCGCCGCACCGCGCTCGGACCGCTCCTCGGAATCATGCCCTGGAACTTCCCGTACTACCAGGTCGCCCGCTTCGCCGCGCCGAACATCGTGATCGGCAACACGATCATCCTGAAGCACGCCGGCCAGTGCCCCGAGTCGGCCGCGGCGATCGAGAAGATCTACGCGGATGCCGGACTCGGCGACGGCGTGTACACCAACGTGTACGCGTCGAACGAGCAGGCGGCCACGATCATCGCCGACCCGCGGGTCCAGGGCGTCTCCGTCACCGGCTCGGAGCGCGCCGGTGCGGCTGTCGCCGAGGTCGCGGGCCGCAACCTCAAGAAGGTCGCGCTCGAGCTGGGCGGATCGGACCCGTTCATCCTCCTGTCCACCGACGACCTCGACGGCGCCGTGCAGGCGGCCGTCGACGCCCGCCTGGACAACACCGGCCAGTCGTGCAACGCCGCGAAGCGCTTCATCGTGGTCGACGGGCTCTACGACGAGTTCCTCGAGAAGTTCACGGCGAAGATGTCCGAGGCGAAGGTCGGCGACCCGTTCGCCGAGGACACCGTCCTCGGACCGCTGTCGTCGCTGACGGCGGCCGAGCGCCTCGCCGAGCAGGTCGACAAGGCCGTCGCGCAGGGTGCGACGCTCGTCGCGGGCGGCACGCGCGACGGCGCCTTCTACCCGGGCACGGTGCTCACCGGCGTCACGAGCGATATGGACGCCTACCGCGAGGAGTTCTTCGGTCCCGTCGGCGTCGTCTACAAGGTGGCCGACGAGGACGAGGCGGTGAAGATCGCGAACGACACCAGCTTCGGCCTCGGCTCGTACGTCTTCACGACCGACGAGGAGCAGGCCGCCCGCATCGCCGACAAGATCGACGCCGGCATGGTCTACGTCAACGTGGTCCTCGCCGACGAGCCCGGTCTGCCGTTCGGCGGCGTGAAGCGCTCCGGCACCTCTCGCGAGATGGGGCTGCTTGCCGCCGACGAGTTCGTCAACAAGAAGCTCATCCGCGTCGGCGCCTGATCGCTCAGAGGGCGGCGCGGTCCATTCCGGCGCGTGCTCCGGGCCGTGCCGCGGCGGGGTCGCCGGCGGAGTTGCGCACCCGGCCCCGTTCCAGAGCCACCCTCACGGTGAGGGCAGCGGAGAGGACCGGGGTCGTGCTGAGCACCGCGTCCGCCTCGTCGAAGCGCTCCTGGAGGCCGCGCGCGCGGGCGACCTGAGTCTCCAGCTCGGCGCCGGTCGCGGGGGTACCGCCGCCCGGCGGCGAGCGAGAGGATGGAGGCATGGCAGACACATCGGATCCCGTCGTCGCCCTCACCGACGAGCAGTGCTGGGAGCGCCTGCGCACGCAGGAGCTCGGGCGACTCGTCACGCACGTGGGGGAGGTGCTCGACATCTTCCCCGTGAACTACGTCGTCGACGGCGAGAGCCTGCTGTTCCGCACCGCGCAGGGGAGCAAGCTGTTCGAGCTGACCGTCAACGACGAGGTGCTGTTCGAGGTCGACGACCACACCGAGACGGACGCCTGGAGCGTGATCGTGCGGGGTCGTGCGCATCCGCTCGACACGTCGGCAGAGGTCGAGCGCGCGGACGGGCTCGGACTGAAACCCTGGATCCCGACGCTCAAGTACACCTACGTGCGTGTGGAGGCGAATTCTCTGTCGGGACGTGCCTTCCAGCGGGCCCCGGAGCCCGACCGGTATGGCATTCAGCAGTACTGACGGATTCGCAGGGCCTCCGGGCATGCCGTACACTGGAGCGTGCAGTTGAAGTCTGCATTCTTTCGCCGTGCCCATGATCCGGGCAGGCTCCTCTTGTTCAGGTGCCGGGGGAAGAGCGCGGGCTTCAGAGGCCTCCGGGCCTCTAGGGCGGTAGCTCAATTGGCAGAGCAGCGGTCTCCAAAACCGCAGGTTGCAGGTTCGATTCCTGTCCGCCCTGCGCGTCAGCGCTACGTCGGCACCACACCGCCGGCGGTTGACAACACAGTGCGTCGGCGACTGCCGGCGCACGGAAGGTAATCAGGTGGCATCGATGGTTCAGGACGAGCCGACGGGCGAGGTCGTCCCCGCGGGCGGCGCACCCCGCGAGAAGAAGCCCAGCGTCTTCGCGCGGATCGCCATGTTCATCCGTCAGGTCTTCGCCGAGCTCCGCAAGGTCGTCACACCGACGCGCCAGGAGCTCCTGAAGTACACGGCGGTGGTGCTCGGCTTCGTCGTCATCATGATGGCGATCGTCTACGGCCTCGACCTGCTGTTCGTGTGGATCACGACGCTCGTCTTCGGAGTGCCGGCCGCCTCCTGACCCGCCTGAGATGTCCTGCCCCTCGGGGGCGCGCGAACGGGATCGGATCCCGCCGCGGACAGAACGGAAGAGAATTCAGTGTCTGAAAGATTCATCGACGACGCCGACTGGGCGACGGCGGCGGAGCAGTCCTCGGAGGATGACGAGGCCCAGGAGGGCAACATCCTCGCCGAGGAGGACCGCGCCAACACGGCGGCAGAGCACGCGGCGATCCACATCGTCGACGACTCAGAAGAGAGCGACGCCGACCTGGACGACATCGACATCGACGACCCGGAGGCCGACGCCATCGTGAACGACGCTCTTAACCTCGACGAGGCGGCCGAGACCGAGGCCGCCGCCGAGGTCATCAACGACTCCATCGCCGAGGAGGTGGCCGAGCTCGAGGCGGAGGCCGCCGACGAGGTGACCCCCTACGACGGTCCCGACGTGAACGGCGACGACGACATCGTCTCCGACGAGGACGCCGACTCCGACTCCGATGAGGACGAGGACGAGGACCCGTACGAGTCCTTCCGCTCCGAGCTGCGCACCCTCCCGGGCAAGTGGTACGTCATCCACTCCTACGCCGGCTTCGAGCGCAAGGTGAAGGCCAACATCGAGCAGCGCAAGTCGACGCTCGAGGTCGAGGAGGAGATCTACCAGATCGAGGTCCCGATGGAGGACGTCGTCGAGATCAAGAACGGTCAGCGCAAGATGGTCACGCGCGTCCGAATCCCCGGCTACGTGCTCGTGCGCATGGAGCTCAACGAGGACACCTGGTCGGTCGTGCGCCACACGCCCGGCGTCACCGGCTTCGTGGGCAACGCCCACAACCCGACGCCGCTGCGCTTCGAAGAGGCCTTCAACATGCTGAAGAGCCTCGTCGAGATCAAGGAGACCGCACCCGCCAAGGCCGGCGCAGCCAAGAAGGGCGGCGCGGCCGCCACGCGCGTCATCCCGGCCGAGGTCGACTTCGAGGTCGGCGAGACCATCACGATCAAGGAGGGCTCGTTCGCGGGTCTTCCCGGCACGATCAGCGAGATCAAGCCCGAGAGCGGCAAGCTCACGGTCCTCGTCTCCCTGTTCGAGCGCGAGACCCCGGTCGAGCTGTCGTTCGACCAGGTCACCAAGCTCTAGGGCTTCCGAGCCTCTCGCGAAGCGCCCCGCCGGATAGGCGGGGCGCTTCGTGGTGTCGCGGGGTGCGCTCAATGACGGAGATGTGGACGATGACGGATGCTTCTGCTCCGCGGCATCCGTGATCCTGCACATCTCCGCGGATCGGCCCGCGCTGCACCCTCCTCCCCCGGTACGCCGGCGTGCGGGTTCTCTCCGACAGCGGCGAGCAGCCTCCGGCCTGCTGTCGAACTGCCGCACCCTGGGGTGATGGAAAGCGTCGAGGATGCCATCCGCGGGAGCGGAGTCGTGCGGGTCTCGACGCTGCGCGCGCAGGGCTTCTCCCGCCGCGCGATCGAGGGCGCCGTGTCGGCGAAGACGCTGATCCGACCGCGTAACGGCTGGGTCGCGCTGCCGGATGCGGATCCGCTCCTCGTCGCGGCCGCTCGCGCCGGGGTGGTGCTCACGTGCGAGACCCAGGCTCGACGGCTGGGGCTCTGGGTGCTGCGGGAGGATGCCGTGCACGTCGCAGCGCCGCCGCACCGACACGTCGGCGCGGTGAGGGAGGGAACACACGTGCACTGGAGCCGGCCGCTCGTGCCCAGACATCCCGATTCGCTGGTCGATCCGCTCGAGAACGTGCTCGCGATCGTCGCGGCGTGCCTGCCGCGCGAGGAGGCGCTCGCCATCTGGGAATCTGCGCTCCGCCAGGCCCTCGTCACGCGGGAGTCGCTCGGACGCCTCCCGCTGCCGTCGACGGCGCGCGCCACGCTCGACAACTGCTCCCTCTACTCGGACTCAGGCCTCGAGACTTTCATCCCCGTGCGCCTGCGCTTCCTCCGGCTGCCGATCCGGCAACAGGTGTGGCTGGCGGGCCATGCCGTCGACTTCCTCATCGGCGACCGGCTCGTCCTGCAGATCGACGGCGGCCACCATGTGGGCGGTCAGCGGCGCAGCGACATCGCTCATGACGCGCGGCTGCTGCTGCTCGGGTACCACGTGATCCGCGTGGACTACGTGCAGGTCCTCACGCGGTGGACCGAGGTGCACGACGTCATCGTGCGCGCCGTTGCACAGCGACTGCACGTCGCTTCGTGACGCCGCTCGCGATCCACCCGCGCCGAATGACGGAGATGTGCACGATGACGGATGCTGCTGCTCCGCGGCATCCGTGATCCTGCACATCTCCGCGGATCGGCCCGCGGGTGGAGACCCGGGATGGATCGGGTAGACTTGAGCGGTTGCGCCCATCGTGCGCGACGAAACCCCACCACGTCCAGGGCTCGCCTGGTTCGTGGAAGCGCGCCCGCGAGGGCGCTCGAACGAAGGAACACAATGGCACCGAAGAAGAAGGTGACCGGCCTGATCAAGCTTCAGATCAACGCCGGTGCAGCCAACCCGGCGCCGCCGATCGGGCCCGCGCTCGGTCAGCATGGCGTCAACATCATGGAGTTCTGCAAGGCGTACAACGCCGCGACCGAGTCGCAGCGCGGCAACGTCATCCCCGTGGAGATCACCGTCTACGAGGACCGCAGCTTCACGTTCGTCCTGAAGACCCCTCCGGCCGCCGAGCTCATCAAGAAGGCCGCCGGCCTGCAGAAGGGCTCGCCGACCCCGCACACGACCAAGGTGGGCAAGCTCACCAAGGAGCAGGTGCGCCAGATCGCAGAGACGAAGCAGCCCGACCTGAACGCGAATGACATCGAGGCCGCCTCGAAGATCATCGCGGGCACCGCCCGTTCCATGGGCATCACGGTCGAGGACTGAGGGGGATAGGAAACATGGCTACCAAGTCCAAGGCCTTCCGGGCCGCTGCCGCCAAGATCGAGGCGGACAAGTTCTACACGCCGACCGAGGCCGTCGCCCTTGCGAAGCAGACCGGCTCGGCGAAGTTCGACTCGACCGTCGAGGTCGCGCTCAAGCTCGCGGTCGACCCGCGCAAGGCAGACCAGATGGTGCGCGGCACCGTCATCCTCCCGCACGGCACGGGCAAGACCGCCCGCGTCATCGTGTTCGCGACGGGTCCGGCCGCGGAGGCCGCCATCGCCGCGGGTGCGGACGAGGTCGGCGGCGCCGAGCTCATCGAGAAGGTCGCCGGCGGCTGGACCGCATTCGACGCGGCCGTCTCGACGCCCGAGCTCATGGGCCAGGTCGGTCGCCTGGGTAAGGTGCTGGGCCCGCGCGGCCTCATGCCGAACCCCAAGACCGGCACCGTGACCCCCAACCCGGCCAAGGCCGTCGAGGAGATCAAGGGCGGAAAGATCGAGTTCCGCGTCGACAAGCACGCCAACGTGCACTTCGTCGTCGGCAAGGCCTCGTTCTCGGCCGAGCAGCTGGACGAGAACCTCGCCGCGGCGCTCGAGGAGATCATCCGCCTGAAGCCGTCGAGCTCGAAGGGCCGCTACATCCAGAAGGGCGCCGTGTCGACCACGTTCGGCCCCGGCATCCCGCTGGACGTCAACTCCTTCTGATCCATCGGGATCGGAACGCACGGGGTCTCACCTTCGGGTGAGGCCCCGTCGTCATTCCCGGAAGCAGCCGCTTGCGGCTGGGACGGGGGCGGCGCTACGGTTCCCCCGATACGCGCGCATCCCGTCCGGGCGTGCCGGCGGCGCCCGTGGGGGAGCGTGATGGGCGCGGGGGTGGCACTCGAATCCGGCCGGACCGCGGTAGCGGACCGGCGCTGGCGTGCGGGGTTCGAGCTGCTTGCGCAGGCTCGGGCCGAGAGCCCGAGCGGTCTGGACGCCTCCGATCTGGAGCTGTTCGCGACTGCCTCGATCCTCCGCGGCCGGACGGACACGGCCGTCGAGGCGATGACGCAGGCGCACGATCTCCACCTCGCTGAGGGCGACACGGCCGGCGCGGCCCGAACCGCCGGCTGGCTCGCGCTCGAGCTTCTCGAGATCGGCGACCTGCCCCTGAGCGGAACGTGGATGGCTCGCGGACTCCGGCTCGTAGCCCAGCTCGAGGACAGCCCGGCCGTCGGCGGCCGCGTGGCGCTGGTCCCGGCGGCGCTCACCGGGCTCTTCGTGGGCGACTTCGCCGAGGCCCTGCGCAAGTTCGATGAGATCGCGACGATCGCGGAGAGGACGGGCGACCGAGAGCTGGCGGCGCACGCCGCGTTCGGGCGGGGCAAGTGCCTCACGACGATCGGCAGCACCGCGGAGGGGCTCGCCAGCCTGGACCGGGCGATGGCGGCCGTCGAGGCGGGGGACGTGTCGCCGCTGTGGACGTGCGTCTTCTTCCGCGTGCTGCTGGATGTCGCGCACGAGGCGTTCGACCTCGCGCGGGCACAGCGGTGGACGGCCGTGTTCGCGCGGTGGTGCTCCGCGCAGCCGCAGCTCATCGCCTACAGCGGACAGTCCCACGCCTACCGTGCCCAGCTGCACGTGCTGGCCGGCGAATGGGCGGAGGCGTCGGCCGCGGCGACCGTCGCCGAGGAGCGGCTGCGCGCGGGGGACTTCACCGCCGCCTACGTCGCGAACTATCAGCTCGCCGAGATCCACCGGCTGAGAGGGGAGCACCGCGCGGCGGACGAGCACTACCGGCGCGCCGCGGCGACCGGGTGGGACCCCCAGCCGGGGTGGGCCCTCCTGCGGATCGCCCAGGCCGACGTCTCGGGTGGCCGGACGATGCTCCGCCACGCCGTCGCGGGAGCCGATGAGGGGACCCGCCGACGGCTTCTTCCCGCCCTCGTGGAGGTCGAGCTCGCGGCCGCCGACGTCGACGCCGCGCGACGCGCCGCCGACGATCTCGACGCGCTGCGCCGAACCGCACCGACCCCGATGCTCAACGCCGTCACCGAGGCGGCCGCGGCCGGGGTCGCGTTCGCCGGCGGCGAAGCCGCCGCTGCGCGGGATGCCGCCACCGCGGCGATTGCGTCGTGGACGGCTCTGGCCGTGCCCTATGAGCCGGCCCGGTGCCGCGTGCTCCGGGGCAGGGTCCTGCTCGCGCACGGCGACCACGTCGCGGCGGCAGCGGATCTCGACGCCGCCCGCAGGGCCTTGGCCGAACTCGGTGCCGGTCCGGCCCTCGCCGAGGTCAACGAGCTCCTGGGACTGCGCACGACCGGCTCGCTCACCGATCGCGAGGTCGAGGTGCTGCGCCTCGTGTCGACCGGGCTGACGAACCGTGCCATCGCCGACCGCCTCACGCTCAGCGAGAAGACCGTCGCTCGTCACCTCGCCAACATCTACGGCAAGCTCGGCCTCTCTTCGCGAGCGGCGGCGACGGCCTATGCCTACGAGAACGGGCTCATCTGACCCGGCGCGGCATCCGGCCAGCCGCCTTGCGGTCGGCACGAATTCGGCGCTAGCGTCCGAGACGATGCGAGGTGCGTCCCGCCGGCAGGGTACTGGCGCGCGCTCGGGTGGGGGTGTCATGGCCGCGACGGGAGCGCTCGACCTCGCCCGGTCCGCCGCCGCAGAGGGCCGCTGGCGCGAGGCATGCGAACAGCTCGAAGAGGCCGGGGCGACCGGCGGCACACGACTGTCCGCGCCGGATCTGGAACTCCTCTCGACGGCGTCGTTCCTGCGGGGTCGACACGAAGCGGCGATCCGTGCCCTGACCGATGCGCACGAGATGTACGTCGCTCTCGATGACACGCTCGGCGCCGCCCGCACGGCGGGGTGGATCGCCTTCGAGATGCTCGAGGCCGGCGAGGTCACCGTGAGCGCGTCGTGGATCGGACGGGGACTGCGTCTGGTCGCGCGTCTGGACGAGCCGGGCTCGGTGGGAGGCTTCGTCGCGCTCGTCCCGGCCGCCTTCACGGCGATGTTCGTCGGTGATGTCGCCGAGGCGAAACGTCGGTGCGATGAGATCGCGGCGATCGCCGACCGGGCCGGCGATCGCGAACTCGCGGCATACGCCGCGTTCGGCCAGGGGAAGTGCCTGACGACCCTGGGACGGACCGTCGAGGGGCTCGCCGGTCGCGACCCGGTCGTGGCGGCGGTGTCCGCGGGCGAGGTGTCGACCATGACCACGTGCATCTTCTATCGCGTGATGCTCGATGTCTGGCACGAGGCATTCGACCTCGAACGCGCACAGAGCGGGACGGCGGCATTCGCGCAACTGTGCAGTGATCAGCCGGACCTGGTCGCCTACAGCGGCCAGTGTCACGCCTATCGGGCGCAGCTGCTGCTGCTGCACGGTGAGTGGGCCGAGGCATCCGCGGCCGCAACCCTCGCGGAGGAGCGCCTGCGAGCGGGCGACTTCACGGCCGGGTACGTCGCGAACTACCAGCTCGGCGAGCTGCATCGGCTGCGCGGTGAGGTGCGCGCCGCAGACGAGCATTATCAGCGTGCCGCACAGACGGGGTGGGATCCGCAGCCGGGACTGGCATTGCTCGCTCTCGCCAAAGGCGACGCCGCACTGGCCCAGACGATGATCCGCCACAGTGTCGCGGGCGCTGAGGAGGGAGGGCGCCGTCGTCTGCTGCCGGCCGTGGCGGAGATCGAGATCGCCGCGGGCGATGTCGCCGCGGCCCGACGTGCAGCGGACGAGCTGACCACCGCGAATCGATCGGCACCCACCCCCATGCTGGCGGCGGTCGCCTCGTTCGTCGAGGCGCGAGTCCGGCTCGCGGAGGGCGATGCTCACGGAGCTCTCGAGGCGGTGGACGCCGCTCACTCGGCGTGGTCCGCCCTCGAGGCGCCGTACGAGGTGGCGCGGTGCGGTGCGGTCCGGGGACGGATCCTCCTCGCCCTGGAAGAGTCGGATGCCGCCACCGCCGAGCTGGATAAGGCCCGGCGCGCGTTCCTGGAACTCGGCGCACGCGCGGCGCTCTCCGAGCTCACCTCACTGACCGCCGATCGCCCGACCGGCTCACTCACCGACCGGGAGGTCGAGGTGCTGCGCCTCGTGTCGACCGGCCTGACGAACCGTGCCATCGCCGACCGCCTCACGCTCAGCGAGAAGACCGTCGCTCGTCACCTCGCCAACATCTACGGCAAGCTCGGCCTCTCTTCGCGAGCGGCGGCGA
>NZ_JAYRDE010000031.1:0-17495 GCF_041909575.1 Microbacterium sp.
GTGGCTCCGCGGCGGGGGCGACGGTGCCGCCGACGCCAGGGCCGCCGATCCAGGAGTGGTCGAAGCCGACGTGCTCCATGACGGCGATGACGTCCTCGGCGTGCTCGACGGCCGCGAGGCGACCGCCCGAGCCCGCCCGGTAGCCGACCCGCAGGACGTGGAACCCGGCCTCTTCGGCGAGGTAATGGCCGACCACGCCGAGCGCGTCCTGGCCGCGCTCGGCGATCAGCACGAGCTTCACCGGGCCGTCGCCCTCGTCGATGAAGGGGATGCGGCGACCCTCGGGCTCGAAGAACTGGATGTCTGTCATAGGGTCCTCAGCTCAGACGTTGAAGCGGAACTCGACGACGTCGCCGTCCTGCATGACGTAGTCCTTGCCCTCGAGGCGCGCCTTGCCCTTGGCTCGGGCCTCCACGACGGAACCCGTCGCCACCAGGTCGTCGAACGAGATGACTTCGGCCTTGATGAAGCCCTTCTCGAAGTCGGTGTGGATGACGCCGGCGGCCTGGGGAGCCTTCCAGCCCTTGCCGATGGTCCACGCGCGGGCCTCTTTGGGCCCGGCGGTGAGGTAGGTCTGCAGCCCGAGCGTGTCGAATCCGATCCGCGCGAGCTGGTCGAGGCCGGACTCCTCCTGACCCGTCGACGCGAGCAGTTCGGCGGCGTCCTCGGGGTCGAGATCGATGAGCTCGGATTCGATCTTCGCGTCGAGGAAGACGGCCTGCGCCGGGGCGACGAGCGCCTCGAGCGAGGCCTTGCGCGCGGCATCCGTCAGCACCGCTTCGTCGACGTTGAAGACGAAGATGAACGGCTTGGCCGTGAGCAGCCCGAGCTCGCGGATCGGCGAGAGGTCGATGCCCGACGCCGACAGCAGCTCACCGCGCTGGAGCGCATCGCGCGCCTCGATCGCCGTGGTCAGGACGGAGGGGTCGAGCTTCTTGCCCTTGACCTCCTTCTCATACCGCGTGATCGCCTTGTCGAGGGTCTCGAGGTCGGCGAGCTGGAGCTCGGCGTTGATCGTCTCCATGTCGTTCTGCGGGTTGACAGCGCCCTCGACGTGGACCACGTCGTCGTCGGCGAAGCCGCGGACCACCTGCGCGATCGCGTCGGCCTCCCGGATGTTCGCGAGGAACTTGTTGCCGAGCCCCTCGCCCTCCGAGGCGCCGCGCACGATGCCCGCGATGTCGACGAACGACACCGCCGCAGGCAGGATCCGCTCGCTGTGGAAGATCTCCGCCAGCGTGTCGAGGCGCGGGTCCGGCAGGTTCACGACCCCGATGTTCGGCTCGATCGTCGCGAACGGGTAGTTCGCGGCGAGAACCTGATTCTTGGTCAGGGCGTTGAAGAGGGTGGACTTGCCGACGTTGGGCAGTCCGACGATTCCGATGGTGAGAGCCACGGGGCTCAAGTCTACGGGGCCGGATCGACCCGCCACCGCATGAGGACGTTGCCCGACGCCTCCCACGTGTGCGTGCCGAGGAGCTTCAGCGCGACCGGGGGCCGGTCGTCGAAGAGGGGCACGCCGGAGCCCGCTATGAGCGGGAACGTCACCAGGTGCAGCTCGTCGACGAGCCCGGCGTGCATCAGGTCGTTCCACAGCACGCGTCCGAGGAGGGTCAGGATGCCGCCGCCCTCCCCCGCCTTCAGCTCCGCGATCTCGCGGCGGGCGTCCGCGATGCGCACGATCCGGACGTCGGTGTACGGCGCGAGGTCGTCGTCGGTGATCGTGTCGGAGACGACCACCTTGTCGATGCCCAGGATCAGGTCGGCGAACTCACGGCGGATGGCCGACGCATCGGGATTCCGGCGGACCTGGGTCCAGTAGCCGAGGTTGCCCAGCGCGGAGCGCCGTCCCGAGAGCACGAGGGTGCCGGCCTCGCGCATCAGCCCCGTCGTGTAGTGGTCGAAGGTGTCGGCTCCGGCATAGTCGGGATGCTGGTGCTCGAAGAACGAGGCGATGTCGTGCTCGTCGTCCTCGTATCGTCCATCGACGGTGACGAAGTTGCAGACGGTCAGCGTGCGCATGGGCTCACGGTAGCGGGTGCGGGGTGCTCGGTGCGGCGCGCCTCCGTCGCGGCGGCGGGGCGGCGGGTGAGGCTGATCACGTGGCACTGGACTTCACCGCGATCGACTTCGAGACGGCGAACCCGAGCAACGCCTCAGCCTGCGCCGTGGGTCTCGTCCGGGTGCGGGACGGGGTCGTGGTGGAGCAGGCGGGGTGGCTGATCCGGCCGCCGGCGGGGCACGACGTGTTCTTCGACCTCAACACCCGCATCCACGGCATCACCGCCTCCGACGTGGTCGGGGCGGCGACGTGGACGGCGCAGCTGCCGGCGCTCGCCGCCTTCGTCGGAGACGACGTGCTGGTCGCGCACAACGCCGGCTTCGACATGGCCGTGATCAAACGGGCCTGCGAGGCGACGGGCGACGACTGCCCGCCCTATCGCTACGCCTGCAGCCTGCAAGTGGCGCGGAAGGTCTATCAGCTCGAGTCGTACCGGCTCCCGTTCGTGGCGGCCGAGGCCGGATTCGGCGAGTTCGCGCACCACAACGCGACCGCCGACGCGCTGGCGTGCGCGCACGTGATGATCGACGCGGCGCGGCGGGTGGCGGCGGACGACATCGATCTGCTCGCGGAGTACTGCGGCGTGCGCGTGTCGCAGATCGCGGTGGCCGAGGCGCCGGCGGTCTCGTTCGCGGTCGCCTGACACTGGGCTCTGCGCGTGCACGTGCTCGGTGCATGTGCGGCGTCGACTCCCTCTCGAAAACGTATGTGAGTTCGTGCTCACATACGACTTCCTCGACACCTGCGTGAGCCCGAACTCACATACGAGTTCCTCAACACCTGTGTGAGCCCGAACTCACATGGCGCCGTGTGAACGCGAGCTCACACGCCCTCCTCGCAATGTGGTCTGTGAGCACCAACTCCCACGACCCCATTTGAACGCGAACTCACATGCGCCAGGAGGAAGGTTCGCGCCGGCAGCCGCTCGAGGCGCCGCGCGCGCCGTCACGGCGATGTCGGCGGCCTCCGTCACCATGAACCCATGGACGCACTCCTCGTCTCGATCATCGCGCTGGCGACGCTCCTCGCCGGCGCGCTCGCCGGATGGACGGCCGGGCTCGCCCGCGCCGCGGCCCGAGCCGCGCGCGAGCAGGCCGAGCTGCGCGCGCGGCTGGCCGGCGCCGAGGCCGCCCGCCAGGGCGTGCAGGCACAGCTCGACCACCAACAGTCCCTCTACCGCGAGCTCGCAGCGCAGGCCCGGCACGATCAGGCCGCCCGCGAGGAGCGCGAGCGCCGCGAGCAGTCCGTCCTGCGGGCCCTCGCACCGGTGCACGAGACACTGACCGCCATGCAGGCGAAGGTGGGCGAGCTCGAGCGTGACCGGCATACCCAGTTCGGCACCCTCGCCGAGCAGCTGCGCCGCGCGCACGAGTCCGACGAGGCGCTGCGCGCCACGACCGAGTCGCTCGCGAGCGCCCTGCGATCGGGGTCGACGCGCGGCGTGTGGGGCGAGACCCAGCTCCGCCGTGTCGTCGAAGCCGCCGGCCTCACGCGGTACGTCGACTTCGACCTGCAGGCCCCCATCACCTCCGACGCGGGCGCGGGCCGTCCCGACATGGTGATCCGGCTCCCCGGAGACAAGTCGATCGCCGTCGACGCGAAGGTCCCGCTCGACGCGTACCTCGAGGCCAGCGCGATCCCGCTGACGGCGCAGGGAGCCGATGCCGCGCGCCGTCGCGCCCTGCTCGAGAAGCACGTCAAGGCCGTCCGCGGGCACGTCGACGCCCTCGCGAAGAAGGCGTACTGGGCGGGACTGGCCTCGAGCCCGGAATTCGTGGTGTGCTTCGTGCCCAGCGAGTCGCTCCTGGCGGCTGCCCTCGAGGAGGATCCCGCTCTGCTGGACTACGCCTTCGGCAAGCGCGTCGCGCTCGCCTCACCCGTCAACCTGTGGGCGGTGCTCAAGACCGTCGCCTTCACCTGGACGCAACAGGATGTCTCCGCCGAGGCACGCACGCTGTTCGACCTCGGCAACCAGCTCTACGAACGTCTCGGGTCGCTGGCCGGCCATGCCGACGACCTGCGCCGTGCGATCGAACGGACCGTCGACAGCTACAACCGATTCGCCGGGTCGCTCGAATCGAGGGTCCTCGTCAGCGCCCGCCGCTTCCCGGGAATCGACGCGACCAAGCTCGACGCGCTCGCCGAACCGCGCACCATCGAAAAGACGCCTCGCCGTCTGACCGCACCCGAACTGCTCGACGAGACCCTGAGCATCGACGAACCGCCGACCCGAGCCGCCACCGCCGATCTCGGCGACCTGCGGGAGCGCCTCGCTCCCCGCCCCGACTGACGGGTCAGGCGCCGCCGGGCACGAAGCTGAGCAGTCCGATCACGAGCGCCGAGACGCCGACGAAGGCGCCGATCATCCACCAGGCGCTGATCTCGTGGCCCTCTTCGCGCCGGACGCGCAGCAGCACGTCCGGACGACGCGCCGGATCGACCGCGTTCGCGACCACGGCGTGCGCACCGGTCTGGGGCGACGAACCGCCCACCTGTCCGGACATCGAAACTCCTCGCATCGGAAAACACGTGCGTCGTCTTCGACCGCATCGATTCTGCCAGACATCGGCCACGACCGGATCACGAATGGATCACAACAGAAACATCAGTATCACTGGTCACATCAGTGACACGAACATCCCCTCGTCAGAGGGCGGAGGTCCTCAGAGCCACTTCGAGGTCAAGTGTTCCGACGAGATGCGCCGAAGCGTGCCCGACGCGCCGCGCAGCACGACGCTCTCGGTGTAGAGATGGTCACCCTCGCGGCGCACGCCCGCGACGAGCTGCCCGTCGGTGACACCCGTGGCGACGAAGATCGTGTTGCTCCCCTTCACCAGGTCATCGGCCTCATAGACGTGGTCATCCAGCTTGAGACCCGCATCGAGGCCGCGCTGCTTCTCGTCGTCGTCACGGGGCCACAGTCGGCCCTGGATGTGGCCGCCCAGCGCCTTGATCGCACACGCGGTGACGATGCCCTCGGGGCTGCCGCCGACGCCGACGCACATGTCGGTGCGCGCATTGTGGCGGGCGGCGTTGATGCCACCTGCGACGTCGCCGTCGCTCATGAGGCGCGTCCCGGCTCCGGCCGCACGGATCTCCTCGATGAGCTCGTCGTGGCGCGGACGGTGCAGCACCGAGACGACGATCTCGTCCACCGGCTTGCCGAGCGACTTCGCAAGCCGGCGGATGTTCTCGCCGATCGGCAGCCGGATGTCGACGACTCCGACGCCGGCGGGCCCGGTCACGAGCTTGTCCATGTAGAAGACGCTCGAGGCGTCCAGCATCGTCCCGTGATCCGAGACCGCGATGACCGACAGCGCATTGTTGCGGCCTGCGGCCGTGAGGGAGGTGCCGTCGATGGGGTCCACCGCCACGTCGCAGCGCGGTCCGCGTCCGCTGCCGACCCGCTCCCCGTTGAAGAGCATGGGCGCCTCGTCCTTCTCGCCCTCGCCGATCACGATCGTGCCGTCGAAGTCCACCGTGGTGAAGAACGCGCGCATGGCGTCGACGGCGGCTCCGTCGGCGTCCTCCTTCGCGCCGCGGCCGATGAACGGCACCGCCCGGATCGCGGCCGCCTCCGTGGCGCGCACCAGCTCGAGTGCGAGGTTGCGATCGGGGTGCAGGGGGCTCATGTCGGCAGTCAGACTCACCATGGCGCCAGCCTAGCCAGCGTGTCATGCGAAGTGGGGCAAGTTTCCGCGCCGACGAAATGAAGGAATCGCAGTTCTTTCACCACACGCAGGACCGTGCAGATCCCACCGGGACCGAGGCATCCGTCATCTCTCGCAGCGCGGCGCTAAAGTCGACATGAAGCCCCCTCACGACCAAGGAGCACTCATGCCCGTCGCCACCCCGGAGCAGTACGCCGACATGCTGGACCGCGCGAAGGCCGGTGGCTTCGCGTATCCCGCCATCAACGTTGCGAGCTCGCAGTCGATCAATGCGGTCCTGCAGGGCCTCACCGAGGCCGGTTCCGACGGCATCATCCAGGTCACGACAGGCGGTGCCGACTACTTCGCCGGCCACACCGTCAAGGCCCGCGCCGCCGGGGCGCTCGCGTTCGCGAAGTTCGCCACCGAGGTCGCCAAGAACTACCCGACCACGGTCGCCCTCCACACCGACCACTGCCCCAAGCCCGCCCTCGCGGACTTCGTGCTGCCGCTGATCGAAGCGTCGGAGGAAGAGGTCAAGGCCGGCCGCAACCCGATCTTCCAGTCGCACATGTGGGACGGCTCGGCCGTGCCGCTCGACGAGAACATCGAGATCGCCAAGGACCTGCTCCCCCGCCTCAAGAACATCAACGCCATCCTCGAGGTCGAGATCGGCGTCGTCGGCGGCGAAGAGGACGGCGTCCAGCACGAAGGATCCAACGACGCGCTCTACACGACCGTCGCCGACGTGACCAAGGCCGTCGAGGCGCTCGGACTCGGCGAGAACGGCCGCTACATCTCCGCCCTCACCTTCGGCAACGTGCACGGCGTCTACAAGCCCGGCAACGTCAAGCTCCGTCCCGAACTGCTCGGCGAGATCCAGGAGGGCATCGCGGCGCGGTTCGGCACCGGCCCGAAGCCGCTCGACCTCGTCTTCCACGGCGGCAGCGGCTCGACCGACGAGGAGATCGCCCTGGCGGTCGCCAACGGCGTCGTCAAGATGAACATCGACACCGACACCCAGTATGCGTTCACGCGCGCGGTCGCGGGGTTCATGTTCACCAACTACGACGGCGTGCTGAAGGTCGACGGCGAGGTCGGCAACAAGAAGGCCTACGACCCGCGCGCGTGGGGCAAGATCGCCGAATCGGCGATGGCTGCCCGCGTGGTCGAGGCCACCCGGCAGCTCGGCTCGCACGGCAAGTCCCTCGCGGCGTAGATCAGCGACACGACCCACCGGATGCCCCGGCTCGGTCCCTCTCGGGGGTCCGGGCCGGGGCATCCGTCCGTCGCGGGTCAGCCGCCGGGCACGTCACCGCGAAGGAGGACCTTCCCCGAACTCACGGAGCGGATCTCCACCGACGCGATCTCGTCGGGGTCCAGCGCCGTCCCGGCACTCACGCGCGCGGTCGCGCCCGGCAGCGCCTGCCAGCTCGACACCTCGCTCGTCGTGCCGTCGACGGCCGTCACCACGAGTGCGTAGGGCCAGCCCTCGTCTCCCTGGCCGTCCGTCTCGCCGTAGCGGCAGACCATGTCGATGCGCGTGCCCCACGCCACACCGGTGAGCTCCACGGTCGCGGTGACCGGAACGTCGGCGATCGGCTCGAGCGCGACCACCTGCGCCGGTGCGGGCGGCAGGATCGCACCCGTCACGATGACGACCACCGCCACGATGACCGCGGCCGCGGCGGTGAGGCCGCCGATCCACCAGCCGCGTCCCCGACGGCTGCGGCGCACGCCTGCCTCGATCACCCGCTCCCGCGAGGCTGCATCGGGCCCCTCGGCCATCGCGGTCGGCGCAGCCGGCGCCGGCGCGAGCATCGATTGCGCGCGCTCCGATGCGACGCGCGACAGCAGTCCGATCGTCGGCGCCATGTCGGCGATCGCGGCGCGGCACAGGTCGCACTGCTCCACGTGCGTCTCGAACGCCCGCCGGTCCGCGGGGCTCAGCGCGCCCAGCACATAGGCGGCGTCCCAGTCGGCGAAGTGCGCGTGGTCGACGTTCATCGCGTCACCCCCTTCTCCTGAAATGCGAGGCGGAGCGCGCGGAGGCCGTAGTGCAGGCGCGACTTCACGGTTCCCTCGGGGATCTCGAGCTCGCCGGCCATCTCCGCCACCGTGAGTCCGCCGTAGTACGCGCGGATCACGACGGCGCGGTGCTCGGCCGACAGCGTCGCGAGCGCCTCCTCGATGAGGATCGCCTCGAACAGCGTCTCGGTGGCATCCGCCTGCGCCCGCTCGGGCACATCGTCGACCACGACTTCGCGTCGCCGCCGTGCGCTGCGCACGTCGTCGACCACGAGATGACGGGCGACGGTGAACATCCACGAGCGGGTCGTGGCGGGATCCTGGGCGAGGATGCGCGGCGTGCGCCATGCGCGCAGCAGCGTCTCCTGCACGACATCGTCCGCACCTGCCCGATCGCCGGTCAGGTGCACGACGTAGCGCCACACCGGTGCCGCGTGCGCGTCGTAGAGGGCGGCCAGCCGCTCGGCATCGTCATCGGCCATCTCCACCTCCCGCAGGAGACACGAAGGCGAACCGCCGGGGGTTCAACGCGAAGCGGCGTCCTCGTTCCCCCGAGTATGGGGCTAGCGGATGCTGCCCACCAGCGCATCCCATACCGCGGGGTCGTTCATGATCGGCATCAGCACGAGCATCGCCGACGCGAAGGTGAACACGACGCCGCCCACGAGCGGGATCCACCAGGAGATGCGCCCGCGGCGCACCCTCACCCACGACACGACCGCCGTGACGAACCACCCCACCGCGAGCACGATCGCTGACGCGATCCCCCACGGGCGGCCGGCGGCGGGGTCCGACAGGGTGGCATCCACCCCGAGGAGACGGAACATCGTGTCCGCGTACGCCGAGTAGTCGATGAGCGCCGGGAACGACGAGACGACGTTGACGAGGCCGTAGGCGAGCAGGGCGAAGGTCACGATGCGGTCGATCGCGCGCGAGCGCGGCTGCTCGGGGGACGCGACGGGGTCCGCACTCGGGCGCACGGGCGCGGCATCGGCACCCGTGGCGGTCTCGAGGACCGGGGCGGGCTCGTAGAGGAGCGCGGCATCGGGCTGGGCGATGCGGGCGCGCTGCTCCTCGGGCGTCGCGTACTCGCCGTACTGCGGGCGCGGGCGCGGATCGGAGGCGCCGGCCGTCGTCACGCGCGACCCCGCCCGCCGAGAGCGCGGTCGTCCCGCTTGCCCGCGGCATCCTGACGCAGCTCCTTGGGGAGCGAGAACATCAGGTCCTCTTCGGCGGTGCGCACTTCCTCGACGTCGCGGTAGCCGGCGCCGGCGAGGTCGGCGAGCACCTCCTGGACGAGCACCTCGGGGACCGAAGCTCCGCTCGTGACGCCGACGGTCTCGACGCCTTCGAGCCACGCCTGATCGATCTCGTCCGCGTAGTCGACGCGATAGGCCGCCTTGGCGCCGTACTCGAGAGCGACCTCGACCAGACGCACGCTGTTCGAGGAGTTGGCCGAGCCGACCACGATCACCAGGTCGGCATCCTTCGCGACCTTCTTGATCGCGACCTGGCGGTTCTGGGTGGCGTAGCAGATGTCGTCGGACGGCGGGTCCTGCAGCTGCGGGAAGCGGTCGCGCAGGCGGCGCACGGTCTCCATGGTCTCGTCGACCGACAGGGTGGTCTGCGAGAGCCAGACGACCTTCGACGGGTCGCGCACCTCGATGGTGTCGGCCTCGTCGGGCGAGTTGACGACGGTGACGTGGTCGGGCGCTTCGCCCGCGGTCCCCTCGACCTCCTCGTGGCCCTCGTGGCCGATGAGGAGGATCTCGAAGTCGTCGCGCGCGAACCGCACCGCCTCGCGGTGCACCTTGGTCACGAGCGGGCAGGTGGCGTCGATCGCGCGCAGGCCGCGGTCGGATGCCGCGTTCACGACCGCCGGCGACACCCCGTGCGCGCTGAAGACGACGTGGGCGCCCTCGGGCACCTCGTCGACCTCTTCGACGAAGACGGCGCCCCTCTGCTCGAGCTCCGTCACGACGTGGATGTTGTGGACGATCTGCTTGCGCACGTAGACCGGAGCGCCGTAGCGCTCGAGGGCCTTCTCGACGGCGATGACGGCTCGGTCCACGCCGGCGCAGTACCCGCGCGGGGACGCCAGGAGCACCCGCTTCTGTCCCTGGACCGGGATATCCTGGAGGCGTTCGCGCCGCCGCGGCACGCGCGGGACGGGCATGCTCACAGGTCTGTTCCCCACGGTGCTGCTGCTCACCCCTCGATTCTACGGGCGGCCGCTGTGCACGGGCCGTGCGGCGGGGCCGAGCGAGACATCCGGGTGCGAAAGGACTCCATGACGACGTTCCAGCCCGAGCCCCTGCCCGGCGAGGCTCCGCCCGCCGACTCGGTGCGGCCGAAGGACTCCACGCCGCAGGCTCCGACGTCGGTCTCCCGGCTCAATGAGACGATCCGCGGCTTCATCCAGACCTGGGGGTCGGTCTGGGTCGAGGGTGAGATCACATCGTGGAATCAGCGCGGCGGCAACGTCTTCGGCCGCCTCAAGGACAATGTCACCGACTCCACGATCGCCTTCCGCATCTGGTCGTCCACCCGCGATCGCCTTCCGGCCGACCTGAAGGTGGGCGATCACGTCGTCGCCTGCGTGAAGGCCGACTTCTTCGTCAAGACGGGCGACTTCAGCTTCGGCGTGTCGGCCATGCGCCACGTCGGACTCGGCGATCAGCTCGAGCGGCTCGAGCGCCTGCGCGCGCAGCTGCGCTCGGAGGGCCTGTTCGATCCGGCGCGCAAACGGCCCCTGCCGTTCCTCCCGCAGACGATCGGCCTGATCACGGGCGAGAACTCGGATGCCGAGAAAGACGTCCACCGCAACGCCGAGCTGCGCTGGCCGCAGGTGCGCTTCCGCACCAAGTACGCCGCCGTCCAGGGCGAGCGCTGCGTGCCCGAGACCATCGCGGCACTCAAGGCCCTCGACGCCGCGCCCGACGTCGACGTCATCATCATCGCCCGCGGCGGCGGCGATCCCCAGACGCTCCTCGGGTTCAGCGACGAGCGGCTCGTGCGCGCCGTCGCCGCGGCATCCACCCCCGTCGTGAGCGCGATCGGACACGAGAACGACCACCCGCTCCTCGACGACGTCGCCGACCTGCGGGCGTCGACCCCCACCGATGCGGCGAAGCGCGTGGTGCCGGATGTCGCGGAGCAGCGCGCCCTGATCGCACAGCTGCGCGCGCGGCTGACCGGGCGCCTGACCCAGCGGGTCACCCACGACATCGCGCAGCTCGATCAGCTGCGCTCGCGGCCTGCCCTGCGTGCGCCGGAGTCGATGCTGACGTCGCGCGCGCACGAGGTCGAGCTGCTCGTCGGGCGCGGCCGCGCGCGCGTGGAACGCGGCCTGGAGAGCCACGTGCGCCGCACGACCGAGCTGCGCGCGACGCTGCGGGCACTCTCCCCCGCGTCGACGCTCGCGCGCGGCTACGCCATCGCGCACCTGGCCGACGGCGTCATCGTGCGGGACGCGGCGCAGGCGCCGGCATCCGTCCCCGTCGTGGTCACGGTCGGACGCGGTTCGTTCGCCGCACGCTCCGAGGGCGAGATCGCCGAGGCGGCGGACTCCACAGCCGACGCGAGCCCCGCGGGCGGCGCTCCGGGGCCGATCTAGGATGGAAGCATGACCGAGTCGAGCGGAGCCGCGTCCGACGTCGCCCAGCTGTCGTTCGAGCAGGCCCGCGACGAGCTGGTGCGCGTCGTCGCCGAGCTCGAGCAGGGCGCGCTCTGGGAGCGGGGCGAAGCGCTGGCGGCACGGTGCGACGTGTGGCTCCTCGGCGCCAAGCGGCGCCTGGACGCGGCCCGCTCGACCGTCGACTCCTCGCCCGCGGAGAGCGTGTGATGGCGCAGACCCCCCGCATCGTGGCCGAGCTCGGCCGCCCCGAGACGCCCGACGAGACCGCGGCGCGCAAGGCCGAGTCCTCGCGCGTCCATCGGGCCAGCCAGAACACCCGCAACCTCGTCGCCGCGCTCATCGTCACGATCGCGGTCGTCGTCGTGATCATCCTGGCCGTGCCGCGCGGCACGCCCCCGGAGCCGGCCCCCATCGACGTCGCCGCGGTGGCCGATCGGGTGTCGACCGCCGAGGGCCGCCCCGTCATCGCACCGGAGGCGCCCGAGTCCTGGCGCGTCAACGTCGCGGCGGTGGAGGGCGACGGACCCCGCGCGTGGACGGTCGTCTACGCCGACGAGACCTGGTTCCTGCGGGTCGCCCAGGGCTTCGACGCCGACCCGGCCTGGCCCACCCGCATGCTGTCGGGCGCGAGCGTCGACGGCACGGTCACCATCGACGGCGTGACCTGGGACCGCTACGACATCGCCGACCCCTCGCGGGCGGGCAACATCTCCGTCGCGCTGGCCACGCAGGCCGGCGCCGACACCGTCCTGATCTACGGAAACGCCGACGAGGAGACGCTGGAGGAGGCCGCCGCCGCCGCCGCGCCCGAGGTCGAGCGACTGCGCGAGGAGGCCGAGTGAGCGAGCAGCCGACGCCCCGCAAGGTGTGGCACGAGATGCAGCGCGGGAACGCCCGCTTCGTGGCGGGGGCACCCCGTCACCCGCGGCAGGACGTCGAGCGGCGCCACGACCTGGCCGCCGGACAGCGGCCCCGCGCGGCGCTCTTCGGATGCTCCGACTCGCGACTCGCGGCAGAGATCATCTTCGACAAGGGACTGGGCGACCTCTTCGTCGTCCGCAACGCCGGCCAGGTCATCTCGGACTCCGTCGTCGGAAGCCTCGAGTACGCCGTCGCCGTGCTCGAGGTGCCGCTCATCATCGTGCTCGGTCACGACGAGTGCGGCGCGGTCAACGCCGCGATCGAGAGCACGCGGGCGGATGCCCCGTCCCTCCCCCCGCACATCTGGCGGCAGATCGCCCCGATCGTGCCCGCGGTGCGCCGCGTGGTCCGCGACGGCACCATCGACGGGGTGCCGCCCGTCAGCATCGATCACGAGCGGGTCGGCAGGGAGCATCTGCGCGACACCGTGGGTGAGCTCCTGCACTCGTCGGAGCTCATCAGCGACGCGGTCGCCGAGGGCCGGCTCGCGATCGTGGGCGCCAACTACCGCCTCGCCGAAGGAACCGCCGTCCCCGACATCATCGTCGGCGACGCCGGGAACGACGCCTGATCACACTCGCCACCAACGGAGGAACGACGAAGTGACCGACATCGAGTACCGCATCGAGCACGACACCATGGGTGAGGTGCGCGTCCCCAAGGACGCCCTGTACGCCGCGCAGACCCAGCGCGCCGTGGAGAACTTCCCGATCTCCGGAGACCCGCTCGAGCACGCGCAGATCGTCGCGCTGGCGCGCATCAAGAAGGCCGCGGCCCTCGCCAACAAAGAGCTGGGAACCCTCGAGCCGGCCATCGCCGACGCGATCGCCCGCTCGGCCGACCGCATCATCGCCGGCGAATACGCCGACCAGTTCCCGATCGACGTGTACCAGACCGGCAGCGGCACGTCGTCGAACATGAACATGAACGAGGTGCTCGCAACGCTGGCGACGCAGGACCTCGGCCGGTCCGTGCATCCGAACGACCACGTGAACGCCTCGCAGTCGTCCAACGACGTGTTCCCCACGTCGGTGCACATCGCCGTCACCCAGGAGCTCATCGACGACCTCATCCCGGCCCTGGACCACCTCGCCGTCGCGCTCGAGGCGAAGGCCGCGGAGTGGGCCTCGGTCGTGAAGTCGGGCCGCACCCACCTCATGGATGCCACTCCCGTGACCCTCGGCCAGGAGTTCGGCGGTTACGCCCGCCAGATGCGCCTCGGCATCGAGCGCGTGCAGGCCGTGCTCCCCCGCGTCGCAGAGGTGCCGCTGGGCGGCACCGCCGTCGGCACCGGGATCAACACCCCGCTCGGCTTCCCGCAGAAGGTGATCGAGCTCATCGTGGCCGACACGGAGCTGCCGATCACCGAGGCGAAGGACCACTTCGAGGCACAGGCCAACCGCGACGGCCTGGTCGAGGCATCCGGCGCGCTGCGCACGATCGCGGTGTCGCTGACCAAGATCAACAACGACATCCGGTGGATGGGATCGGGCCCCAACACGGGTCTGGGCGAACTGCACATCCCCGACCTGCAGCCCGGATCGTCGATCATGCCGGGCAAGGTCAACCCCGTCGTCCCCGAGGCGACGCTCATGGTGTGCGCGCGTGTCATCGGCAACGACGCCACCGTCGCGTGGGCCGGCGCATCCGGCTCGTTCGAGCTCAACGTCGCGATCCCGGTGATGGGCACCGCGGTGCTCGAGTCCATCAGCCTCCTGGCGAACGCGTCGCGTCTGCTCGCCGACAAGACGGTCTCGGGCCTCGAGGCCGACGTCGAGCGCGCGGCGGCGTACGCGGGCATGTCACCGTCGATCGTGACGCCCCTCAACAAGCTCATCGGCTACGAGGCGGCGGCGAAGATCGCCAAGCACTCCGTCGCCAAGGGAATCACCGTGCGCGAGGCCGTCCTCGACCTCGGCTACGTCGATCGCGGCGAGCTGACGCTCGAGCAGCTCGACGAGAAGCTCGACCTCCTGTCGATGACGCACCCGGGCTGATCGCGCCCTCCGTGTCGCATCGCCCGTCGCCGCGGGATAATCGCAGGGTGACCACCCGTTCGTCACCTCGCTTCATACCGGCGCGCGTCAGGATCCTCGCAGCGATCCTCGCCGTGGCGTGCGTGGGGTTGGCGATCGTGGGGAGCGTCACGTTCCTGGTGCAGCGGGAACGCGTGATCATCGAGGTCGATCACCGGCTCGCGGCCCAGGTCGACGGCCTGCGCACGTTCGCCGATCCCGATGCCGGCGCTCCCTCCGATGCGCAGGCGACTCCGGGCGACGGTGCCGCCACGGCGAGCGAGATCGTGGACGTGCGCGACTTCGACACCCTGGACTCCTATCTGCGGGCTGCCGTGGCGACCTTCGTCCCGGCGCGCAACGAGGGAGCGGTGGCGGTCATCGACGGCGTCGCGCGCTATCGGCCGGGCACGCTCTCGGGCTTCGACATCTCCGATGACGCCGCCCTGATCTCACGGGCCGTCGAAGAGACCGCCGGCGGCGAGGCGACACGCGGCACCGCCGCGACCGACGAGGGGTCGCTGCGCTACATCGCGGTGCCGGTGTCGATGGAGGGCGACGATCGCAGCGGGCTCTACATCCGGGCGGTCGACATGGGGGCCGAGCTCGAGCCGGTCACGGCAGCGATGGCCACCTACATGATCGCCGCACTCGCGGTGCTCGCCGCCATCGGCGTCGTGGGCTGGTTCGTCACGGGTCGGCTGCTCTCCCCCATCCGCCAGATGCGCGAAACCGCCGATGCCATCACGATCACCGACCTCTCGCCGCGTCTGGACACGTCGGGCAACGACGACATCTCCGACCTCTCGCGCACCGTGAACTCCATGCTCGACCGCATCGAGGGATCCGTCGACGTGCAGCGCCAGCTCCTGGACGACGTGCGCCACGAGCTCAAGACGCCGATCACCATCGTTCGCGGCCATCTGGAGCTCATGGATCCGGGCGACGCGGGGGACGCGGCATCCGCTCGCGAGATCGGCATCGCCGAGCTCGACCGCCTCGCCCGCCTCGTCGAGGACATCGACCTGCTCGCCGCCGCCGAGGGCGATTCGTATCTGATGGGCGACGTCGACCTCGCCGCGCTCACGGCGCGCGTCGGCGAGCTGGTCGGCGTGATCCCGGGCCACACCTGGTCGGTCGCGTCCACGGCGAACGGCGTCGTCCGCGGCGACCAGGACCGGCTGCTCCAGGCCTGGCTGCAGCTGGCCGACAACGCCGCGAAGTACACGCCCGAGGGAAGCGCGATCGAGATCGGCAGCGCAGTCGACGCCGACGGCGCGCACCTGTGGGTGCGCGACCACGGGCCGGGCATCCCGCCGGCCGCGCGCCACCGCATCTTCCGCCGGTTCGACCGCGCGTCGGGCAAGCGCTCGGTCGGCGGGTCGGGTCTGGGCTTGGCGATCGTCGATGCGATCATGAAGGGCCACTCGGGAAGCTGCGTCGTCACCGACACTCCGGGTGGCGGCGCGACATTCACGATCAACCTGCCCCCCACGGCCGCCGAGCTCCCCGCTCCGGTGCGAGCGGGCGACGTCCTTCAGCGGGAGACATCGTCATGACCAGGATCCTGATCGTCGAAGACGAACCGCGCATCGCCTCGTTCGTGAGCCGCGGTCTCGAGGCCGCGGGATACGAGACGGTGCTCGTCGAGGACGGCGCCGAAGCGCTCGCGGTGGCGCTGCGCGGCGACGCCGACCTCGTGCTGCTCGATGTCGGCCTGCCCACGATGGACGGGTTCGAGGTGCTGCGCGAGCTGCGTGCGCGCGGCTCGGTGGTGCCCGTCATCATGCTCACCGCCCGCTCCAGCACGCGCGACACGGTCGAGGGCCTCGACGCGGGGGCGAACGACTACGTGCCCAAGCCCTTCACGTTCGAGGAGCTGCTCGCCCGTGTCCGGTCGCGTCTGCGCGAGACCACGCCGCAGCTGGGCGTGTCGGTGTCGCACGGCGACGTCGTGCTCGACATCCTCGCCCGCCGCGCCACCGTCGGCGGACGCGAGATCGACCTGTCGGCGCGTGAGTTCGCGCTCGCGGAGCAGTTCCTGCGCAACCCGGGGCGCGTGCTCAGCCGCGAACTGCTCCTGAGCCGTGTCTGGGGCCTGGACTTCGACCCCGGCTCCAACGTCGTCGACGTGTACGTCCGCTACCTGCGCGGCAAGCTCGGATCCGACCACATCATCACCGTGCGGGGCGCCGGCTACCGCTGGGAATGATCCGCACCCGCGGCACGAAGCAGCCACCGGCCGCCACGAAGAAGCCCCCGGCGCTGGGGGACGCCGGGGGCTGGGAAAGCCGGATTGGGGGATCCGGCCGTCATCGATCACGCCGATGCGGGGAGGTGTCGCGATCCTTCTGTGAGCCGTGGTCGGACTTCTCTGTCCGGCGGTCGGCCTTCTCACCCGCGTTCGCGCGATGTTCCTGAGAGGAGCCGGCGCCGGCTCCCCCGTCGTGGACGTCCTGTGCGGGCGCCTGCACGCGGCCCGCGTCGGCCACGTCTGTGGTCCGCTGGGTGCCGAGCTCCACCTGGTAGTCCGCCCGCGCCCGCTCGAGCTTCTTGATCAGGGCGTCGATCCGCCCGGCGCTCCAGCCCTGACTCTCGGCCCAGGTGCGCAGCGGCGCCCAGGATCCGGATGCCTCCGCCTGTGCGATCGCCTCTTCCACGGTCGCCGGACCCGAGGGGCGCGACGGCTGCTCGGCGGCCGGTGACGGCCGGACGGGCGTCACGACCTGCGCGTCAGGCGCCGGCACGACCTCGGCCGTCGGCGGAGCCGCGGAATCGGTCGGTTCCTCGGTCTGCGGCTCAGGCTCCGGCTCGGGCGAAGGGGTGGCGCGGGGTGTCGCCGTCGGCGTGGAGCCCTCCTCGGCAGCGTCCTCGTCCGAGGCCGGCACCACGATCGGCGCGGCACCGACGGATGAGCCGGCGGACTCCGAGAGGGCGAGGGAGTTCGTGAGGGCGACGATGCAGATCACCGTGACGCTCGCCGCGACGGTGGTCAGGCCACCGATCGCCAGACGCGTCCGACTCTCCACGGTCAGCCTCCTCGCAACCCGCCCGGAACCGGGCACCTCTTCCATGGTGACAGACCCGGTGGGGTGCCACGACGCGCGGGCGTGAGACTTTCCTCATACGCGAGAGGGCCGTTCGGGCGAAGCGGAGGGGCCGGGATGCGGCATCCCGGCCCC
>NZ_JAYRDE010000031.1:17505-26809 GCF_041909575.1 Microbacterium sp.
GTCGCCCCCCCCCAGCCGCGCGGGGCCGGGGGGGGCGCGGCGGGGGGGCGGGGTGGCGGCATCCCGGCCCCTCCGCTCAGGGATCAGGCGAGCTCGCCGGCCTCGAGCAGGTCGGTGACGAGAGCGGCGATGGCGGAGCGCTCGGAGCGCGTCAGGGTGACGTGTCCGAACAGGCCGTGGCCCTTGAGCGTCTCGATGACCGAGGCGACGCCGTCGTGGCGTCCGACGCGCAGGTTGTCGCGCTGCCCGACGTCGTGGGTGAGCACGACGCGCGAGTTCTGCCCCATGCGGCTGAGGACCGTCAGCAGCACGTTGCGCTCGAGCGACTGCGCCTCGTCGACGATCACGAAAGCGTCGTGCAGCGACCGGCCGCGGATGTGGGTGAGCGGCATCACCTCGAGGAGCCCCCGCTCGACGACCTCTTCGAGGACATTGGACGAGACGACCGAGCCGAGCGTGTCGAACACCGCCTGGCCCCACGGGTTCATCTTCTCGGCCTGGTCGCCCGGCAGGTAGCCGAGCTCCTGACCGCCGACCGCGAACAGCGGCCGGAACACGATGATCTTGCGTTGCTGCTGCCGTTCGAGCACGGCCTCGAGGCCCGCGCACAGTGCGAGCGCCGACTTCCCGGTGCCGGCGCGACCGCCGAGGGAGACGATGCCGACCTCGGGGTCGAGCAGGATGTCGATGGCGATGCGCTGCTCGGCCGAGCGCCCGTGGAGTCCGAAGACCTCGCGGTCGCCGCGCACCAGCTTGTACGCGCCGTCGCCCGTGACCCGTCCGAGGGCGGAACCCCGCTCGGAGTGGATGATGAGCCCCGTGTTGACCGGCAGCCCGCGCACGTCGTCGCTGGAGGCGACCTCGCTCTCGTAGAGGTCGGAGATGTCATCGCCCGACACGTCGATCGCGGCGATCCCGGTCCAGCCCGAGTCCACCGCCTGCTCCGCGAGGTACTCCTCAGCCGTGACGCCCAGCGATGCCGCCTTGACGCGCATCGGCAGGTCCTTCGAGACCACGGTGACCTCCTGGCCCTCCGCGGCGAGGTGCATCGCGACCGCCAGGATCCGGCTGTCGTTGTCGCCCAGGCGCATGCCGGAGGGCAGCACGCCGGCGTCGGTGTTGTTGAGCTCCACGCGCAGGGTGCCGCCCTCGCCGACGGGGACGGGGAAGTCGAGGCGGCCGTGCTCGACCCGCAGCTCGTCGAGGTGCCGCAGCGCTTGACGGGCGAAGTAGCCGATCTCGGGGTCGTGCCGCTTTCCCTCGAGCTCGGTGACCACCACGACGGGGATCACGACGTTGTGCTCGGCGAAGCGGAAGAACGCCCGCGGATCGCTCAGCAGCACCGAGGTGTCGAGCACGTAGGTGCGGAGATCCGTGTCGAGATCACCCGTCTGCTCGACCGTCTGACTGTGCTGCTTGTGTGGTGCTCGTGTGGTCACAACCCACTCCCGCCCCGGGTGGAGAACCCGGCAGTCACGAGTCGACCTGGGTCACGAGTCGTTTCCGAACGGCCGACTCGAAGGGGCGCCTTGCCCGATGTGATGAACGTACGTCCGAGCGCCGACATCGCGCGTGCACGACACGCACGCGTTTGTGTCGTGCAGATGAATTTCCGGATGCCGCGCCCCGCGGCATCCGGGATCACCAGACGCGCGCCGCCGAGAAGGCCGCGAGCGCGTCACCGAACAGCCTCAGCGTGTCGGCTCCGGTCCCCACGTGCGGGGACACGCGCACCAGGCCGGACCGCACGGTCACGGTCAGGCCGTGGTTGGCCAGCGAGGCGGCCAGCGGCGCGGCGTCCTGCGGCGCCGGGGCGAGCGCCACGATGCCGCCCCGCCGCTCCGGCTCGCGCGGCGTGAGCACCGGCACGTCGTACCGGTCGGCGAAGTACATCACATCGCCCGTGCGCGCGGCGAGCTCCTGCTCGATCGCCCCCACCCCGACCGCCGCGGTCTCGGCCAGCGCCGTCGACAGGCGCGCCGCCGCGAGCGTGTCCGCGCCGCTGACGGTGAAGGCCTGCGCCGACGCGGCGGGCGGCGGCACGGCGTCGAGGGGCAGCCCCTCATCGGTGCCGCGGTAGCCCGACAGCACGGGGGCGATGCGCTCCAGCGCGCGTTCGCCGTACCAGGCGAACCCCGTCCCGCGCCCGGCGCGCAGCCACTTGTACCCGTTCGCGCACACGACGTCGGCGGCCGTGTAGTCCGCGTCGACCGTGCCGAACCCCTGGATGGCGTCGACGATCAGCAGGCGGTCGCCGATGACGTCGCGGATCGCGCCGAGATCGGCCCGGTACCCGGTGCGGAAGTCGACGAGGCTGACCGCCACCGCGCGGGTGTCGTCGGTGAGGCCCTCGCGCACGGCCTCGGGCGTGACGAAGCCTCCGGCGGGCTCGAGCCATTGGAGCCGGACCGACCCGAGCGCCTCCGCCGCACGCGTGGCGGCGACGGTGAGACTCGGGAACTCCCCCCGCCCGAGCAGCAGTCCTCCCGCCAGGCCGTAGATCGCCTGCATCAGCCCGTACGACGTCGACGGCTGCAGGACGACCTGCGCGGCATCCGTCCCGATGAGGGTCGCGATCAGTTCGCGCGCGTCGCGGACGTGCGCGTCCACGAGGTCGATGCTGCTGCGCCGGCCCGAGCCGAGCAGTTCGGTGTCGGCCACCGCTTCGGCGCGCACGGCGGGAGAGAGCGGTCCGAACGCAGCCCAGTCCAGATACCCCGGTTCCCCATCGAACGACGCCAGGAATGCATCCAGATCCGTCACGGGTCACATTCTGGCACGGTCGGATGCCCGGCCGCCCCGGCGTCAGCTGCCGTAGCGGCGGTCCCGGCTGGTGAAGTCGCGGATCGCGCGGAGGAAGTCGACCTCGCGGAGGTCGGGTCCGAGCGCCTCGACGAAGTAGAACTCGGAGTGCGCCGACTGCCACAGCAGGAAGTCGCTCAGCCGCTGCTCCCCCGACGTGCGGATCACGAGATCCGGATCGGGCTGGCCGCCGGTGTAGAGATGCTCGCCGATCTGCTCGGGGGTGAGGTTGGCTGCCAGCTCCTCGAGCGATCCGCCCTCGCCGCCGTGCTGGGCGATGATGCTGCGGACGGCATCGACGATCTCGCTGCGGCCGCCGTACCCGACGGCCAGGTTGACGTGCAGCCCGGGGTTGTCCTTGGTGCGCTCCTCGGCCTCGGCGAGCACCCGTGCCAGCTCGGGCGGCAGCAGATCGGCGCGGCCCACGTGCTGCACGCGCCAGTCGCGCTCCAGCGACAGCTCGTGGGCGAGCTCGGCGATGATCTCGATGAGATCGGACAGCTCCCGCGAATCGCGCTTGCGCAGGTTGTCGGTGGAGAGGAGGTACAGCGACACCACCCCGACGCCGACGTCGTCGCACCACTCCAGGAACTCGCGCATCTTGGCTGCGCCGGCGCGATGGCCGTGGGCGGCCGAGTCGTACCCGAGCTGCTTCGCCCAGCGACGGTTGCCGTCGATCATCATGGCGACGTGCCGCGGAACGGCCGCACGCTCGAGGCGGCGGCGGAGCCGGGTGATGTAGAGCCGGTAGAGGGGCCCTCTGCCCTCGTTCGACCACGCGCGCGCCACACGCCTACGCTACCCCGCGCGAACCACGGTCCCTAGCGCGGGACGCCCGCTCGCCGGGAGCGGTGAGCGCCATGTTCCGCGCGCGGCATGCCGGGAGGCCTACGCTGGGTTCATGAGCCGCCG
The DNA here is from genome assembly GCF_041909575.1 of Microbacterium sp. Lineage (GTDB taxonomy): Bacteria > Actinomycetota > Actinomycetes > Actinomycetales > Microbacteriaceae > Microbacterium. Next base: position 21,220 of record NZ_JAYRDE010000031.1, read on the forward strand.
CACCCGCACCCCTCAGGGTCCCGACGTCCCCGTGCTGCCGCTCTTCGACGCGGCCGCGGTCGATGCCGCCGCACCCGAGCTGAAGCCGACGTGGCGCGGCTGGATCCACGCGGCCACCTTCCCGGTGGCGATCATCGCCGGCATCGTGCTCATCATGTTCGCGCAGGGCGCGCCCGCCAAGTGGGCGTCGGCGGTGTTCATGGCGACCTCGCTCCTGCTGTTCGGCAACTCGGCGCTCTACCACCGCTTCAACTGGGCACCGAAGACGAGGGCCGTGCTCAAGCGCATCGACCACGCGAACATCCTGCTCCTGATCGCCGGCACCTACACGCCCGTCGCCGTCCTCGCGCTGCCGCCGGAGCAGGGGGCGATCCTGCTCGTCGTCGTGTGGTCCGGCGCGCTGCTGGGCATCCTGTTCCGCGTCTTCTGGCTCCACGCTCCACGCTGGCTCTACGTCGCGCTGTACCTCGCCCTCGGCTGGGCCGCCGTCATGTACCTGCCCGATCTGCTCCGGGCGAGCTTCGCCATGATGATCCTCATCGCCGTCGGCGGCCTGCTCTACACCGGCGGCGCCATCGTCTACGGCATGAAGCGGCCCAACCCGTGGCCCGGCCACTTCGGCTTCCACGAGATCTTCCACGTGTGCACGGTGCTGGCATTCCTGTGCCACTGGACCGCGTGCCTGATCATCGCGATCGAGCCGTACTCGCCCTCGCTGGGTCTGCCCGGCTGATCCGCTCCGGCCGGCCGAGGCATCCGCCCGCGTTCTGCAGAACGGATGCCGCGCCTCAGCGCCGCGGGTTCGCGTCGGGGTCCGCCGCCTCGTCGCCGGCGTCCGTCGCCTCGTCGTCGGTGGCGGTGGCCTGGGCGGCGCGCGCGGCCTGCTCCTCGGCCTCGAGCTCCTCGTTGATGTCGGCGCGGACGCGTCCCCGGCGGATGCGCCGGTTCATGTCCCACACCAGGAAGATGACCGCGATCGCCACGAGCAGGATCGCGAAGAACCCCCACGCGCCCGGGGTGACGGTCTCGGGATCGGGGAGCGTCGGGGTCGGGCTCGGCGTCGCGGTCGCCGCGGCGCGCGCGAGTGCGGCAAGCGCATCGTGCATGGGAGGTCCTCGTTCTGCCCGGCGCGGGTCGCCCGGTTGGCGACGACCCCGCTCCAGAGCGCATAGCCTGGAGTTCCAGCCTAATCTTCCGACGGACCCGCCATGACGACACAGGACCTGCTCGACGAGCGCTACGGCCGCACGCGGTCGCCGCGCCGGCGCTGGGCGATCGGCGCCGCGCTGGCTGTGGCCGCTGTCGTGGTGGGCCTGTTCCTGTGGTCCACGGTGTCCGACTCGCTCGACGCCGTCGATGTCGACACGACAGGGTTCGAGGTGGTCGACGAGCACTCGGTGGTGCTCAGCTTCCAGTTCACCGCACCCGTCGGCCGCTCGGTCGCGTGCGCCATCGAGGCGCAGGACGAGGATCACGGCGTGGTCGGCTGGCGGGTCGTCGAGCTGCCCCCGTCGGACGATCACGCGCAGGCTTTCCGCGAGACGATCCCCACGACGGCGGCCGCGACGACCGGTTTTGTCAACTCCTGCTGGGTGACGTAGTCTGGGCCGACTGCAGTCGATACACGCCCTGGCGGGAGCCGGGGCGTTCGGTTTTACAACCGTTCCCCGCCGACCGAAGGAGTCAGCCGTGTCGAACGACGCCCCCGTGACCTTCCTCACCCAGGATGCCTACGATCGCCTCGCCGCCGAGCTCGAGCACCTCTCGACGACGGGCCGCGAGGAGATCGCCAAGCGCATCGAGGCCGCGCGTGAAGAGGGCGATCTGAAGGAGAACGGCGGCTACCACGCGGCCAAGGACGAGCAGGGCAAGCAGGAGGCGCGCATCCGCACGCTGCAGCACCTCCTCAAGACCGCCACGGTCTCCGAGGCGCCCGAGTCCACGGGCGTCGTCGAGCCGGGCACCGTGATCACCGCGATCGTGGCCGGCGGCGAAGAGGTGTTCCTTCTGGGCAACCGCGAGATCGCCGTCGGCTCCGAGCTCGACGTCTACAGCGAGGCCTCGCCCCTGGGCGCGGCGATCCTGGGTCGCAAGGAGGGCGAGAAGACGTCGTACACGGCGCCGAACGGCCGTGAGATCGCCGTCGAGATCGTCAAGGTCGAGACCTACAACGGCCAGTAGCGGTCACGCAGACGCCGGCGCGCGTCAGTCGGGCATGACGGTCGGCACGTAGCCGGCCTGCTCGAGCACCGAGATCACGTGCGCGCGGTGCTCCTCCCCGCGCGTCTCGACGCTCAGCTGCAGGATCACCTCGCTGATCTGCAGGCCCTGTCCGTGCCGCGTGTGCAGCACCTCGATCACGTTGGCGCCGGCCTGCGCGAGCAGCTCCGACACCCGCGCCAGCTGACCCGGGCGATCGGGCAGCGGGATCTGCAGCGTCATGTACCGACCGGATGCCGCGAGCCCGTGCGCGACAACGCGCTGGAGCAGCAGCGGGTCGATGTTGCCGCCCGACAGCACGCTGACGGTGGGTCCCGTCGCGTGGACCTTGCCCGCCAGGATCGCCGCGACGCCGACCGCGCCCGCGGGCTCCACGACCTGCTTGGCCCGCTCGAGCAGCACCAGCAGGGCGCGCGCGATGTCATCCTCGGTCACGGTCACGACCTCGTCGACGAGATCCTTGATGATCGCGAAGGGCAGGTCCCCCGGCCGGGCCACCGCGATGCCGTCGGCGATCGTCGGACGTGTGGCCACTTCGAGCGGATGCCCCGCCGCGAGCGAGGCCGGGTAGGCGGCGGAGTTCTGGGCCTGGACCCCGATCACGCGCACGGTGCGTCCCACCGCGGCAGCGCGCGCCTTCACGGCTGCGGCGACCCCCGCCACCAGTCCCCCGCCGCCGATGCCGAGCACGATCGTGTCGAGGTCGGGCACCTCGTCCATCAGCTCCAGGCCGAGGGTGCCCTGGCCGGCGATGACGTCCGGGTGATCGAACGGGTGGATGAAGACCGCGCCGGTGCGCTCGGCGAATTCGGCCGCGAGGCGCAGGGGCGTCTCGACGGTCGCTCCCTCGAGCACGACGTCGGCGCCGTAGCCGCGCGTCGCGAGGAGCTTGGGCACCGGAACGCCCAGCGGCATGAAGATCGTGGCGTCGATGCCGAGCGACTGCGCCGCGAGCGCGACGCCCTGGGCGTGGTTCCCGGCCGACGCCGCCACCACGCCGCGCGCGCGCTCCTCGGCCGTGAGCCGGGACAGCCGGTACGTGGCTCCGCGGATCTTGAAGGAGCCCGTGCGCTGCAGGTTCTCGAGCTTGAGGTGCACCGGGACGCCCAGCAGCTCGGAGAGGTGGAGCGATTCGTCCAGCGGGGTGCGCGTGATGACGCCGGCAAGCGTGGCCGCGGCATCCTCGATCTCGGCGAGGGTCGGCGGCAGCAGCGGGCGTGTGGCGGGAGAGGTCGTGCTCACGGGTGGGTTCTCCTCGGGCGCGGGACGGTGCTCCAGATGAGGTCGGCGGTGGGTCTGCGCCCGGTCTCCCAGGCGCGTTGACCGACGTACACGGCGACCACGTTGACGAATGCCGCGAGCGGCACGGCGAACAGCGCGCCGGGGATGCCGGCGATCATCGCACCGCCGGCGACGACGAGGACGACGGCGAGCGGGTGCACCTTGACGGCCGAGCCCATGAGCAGGGGCTGCAGGACGTGGCCCTCCAGCTGCTGCACGCCGAGGACGACGACGAGCATCCACAGCGCGATCCACGGGCCGTTGTACACCAGCGCGAGGAAGACGGCGACGGCGCCCGTGACGACGGCACCCACGATGGGCACGAACGCGCCGAGGAAGACGAGCACGGCGACGGGGATCGCGAGCGGGACGCCGAGCAGGAACGCCCCCAGCCCGATGCCGACCGCGTCGATGGTGGCGACGAGCAGCTGCGTGCGGGCGTAGTTGACGACCGTCACCCACCCCGCGCGCCCGGCGCCGTCGGCGGCGGGACGCGCCCTCTTCGGGAAGAGCCGGAGGGTCCAGCGCCAGATCCCCGCGCCGTCGGCCAGCAGGCAGAGCAGGATGAAGAAGGCGAGGATGCCGCCGGCCAGCACATGGCCGACCGTCGAGCCGATCGCGATGGCGCCGGACCACAGCGCCTCCGCCTGCTCCTGCACGAACGCCCAGCCCTGCATGAGGAGACCGTCGATCTGCTCCTCGGTGAGATGCAGCGGGCCGTCGATGAGGTACTGGCGGAAGCGCTCCACCGCGTCGACCGTGCTCGCCTGGACCGACGACCACTGGCGGGCGATCTGCCACGCGACGAGCCACAGCAGGCCGCCGACGATGGCCAGTGTGCCCGCGACGACGACCACGATGGCCACCCAGCGCGGGACGCGATGGCGCAGCATCCAGGTGAATGCCGGCCAGAGGAGCGCCGTGATGAGGATCGCGACCAGGAGCGGAATGACCAGCAGCTTGAGCTGGATGACGAGCCAGACGGCGACGCCGATCGCCGCGGCGACCACGAGGAAGCGCCAGGAGTACGCGGTGGCGATGCGCAGGCCCCGCGGGATGCCGGCGGAGAGCTCGGTGGAGACCACCCGGCTGCGGTCGCGGAAGGCGTCGAACAGCGAGCCGCGGGGCTTCTCTTCGGGGCCGCTCATTCGGCCAGTCTAGGCGCGCCGCATGCCGCGTCGTTCATGCGTCCGACGCGGCGGGACGCGGTGTCGGGGACGCTCGTTAGGCTGGCCCGCGTGAAGTCCTCCCTGAGCGCGGCCGAGGCCCGCCGCATCGCACTGGCCGCACAGGGTTTCGCCCGGCCGCGCCCGGCAGCCGCGGGCACCCGGCAGCTCAACCTCGCCCTCGCGCGCATGGCCACGCTGCAGATCGACTCGGTCAACGTCTTCGCACGCTCGCACTACATGCCGCTGTTCTCGCGTCTCGGGCCCTACGACACCGCGGCTCTCGACCGCCTGCTCTTCGCGCAGCGGTCGCCGTACGTCGAGTACTGGGCGCACGTGGCCGCGTTCATCCCCGCCGCCGACTGGGGGCTCTTCCGCTTCCGCATGGACGACCTGCGGGCCAAGTACGGCACGAAGCCCGACGGCTTCTTCCAGAGCAACCTGGCGATCGTCGACTGGGTGCGCGCCGAGCTCGCCGAGCGCGGGCCCCTCCGCCCCGCCCAGATCGAGCACGACGCCAAGCGCGGCGCGCGCGGACCCTGGTGGGACTGGGACGTCGTCAAGAACGCCCTCGAGTACCTCTGGATGTTCGGCGAAGTCGCCATCGCCGGGCGCCGCGGCTTCGAGCGGCGCTACGGCCTCGCGAGCGACGTGATCCCGGCCGACGTCCTCGCCGCGCCGGTCGCGCGCGAGGAGGCGATCCGGGAGCTCGTCCGCCGCGCGGCCGCCGCCTACGGCGTGGCGACGGCGGCCGACATCGCCGACTACTGGCGGATCGCCGACCGGCCGGCCGTGCTCGCCGCGATCGGGGAGCTCGCCGATGCGGGCGAGCTCGCCCCCGTCGCGGTCGAGGGCTGGACGACCGCGGGGCGCCCCGCGAAGGCGTGGCTGCACCGGGACGCGCAGCTCCCCCGCCGCGTCGA
>NZ_JAYRDE010000032.1:0-26528 GCF_041909575.1 Microbacterium sp.
CGACTCAGGGCGTAGACGATTCCCGCGGAGCCCTCGGGCTGCGACCGGATGAACGCCGCGAGCTGCCGGCGCGGGTCGGTCTTGGCATCGATGCGGTACTGGATGTTGGGGCGGTCGAAGCTCGCGACGAAGTGGCGCGCGTCGGGGAGGCGGAGCCGTTCGGTGAGCTCGCGGTGGGTGGCGGGCGTCGCCGTCGCGGTCAGCGCGAGCCGGGGCACGCCCGGGAAGCGCTCGGCGAGGTCGCCCAGCGCGAGGTAATCGGGCCGGAAGTCGTGGCCCCACTGCGACACGCAGTGGGCTTCGTCGATCGCGATCACGCTGAGCCGGCCGCGCGCGAGGAACCGCAGCGTCGCCTCGGTGTTGAGCCGCTCGGGCGCGACGTAGAGCAGATCCAGCTCGCCTGCGAGGTAGGCCTGCTCGACGGCCGCGCGCTCGTACGGCGCCTGCGTCGAGTTGAGATAGGCGGCGCGCACGCCGTTGGCCAGAAGTGCGTCGACCTGGTCGTGCATGAGCGCGATGAGCGGGCTCACGACGAGCCCCGTGCCCGCGCGAACGAGGGCGGGCACCTGGTAGCACACGCTCTTGCCGGCGCCGGTCGGCATGAGCACGACGGCGTCTCCGCCGCCGGCGACGTGCTCGACGATCGCTCCCTGCTCACCGCGGAAGGCGTCGTAGCCGTACACCTCGTGCAGCACGGCGCGCGCGTCGGCACCGACGAAGTCGCGGCGCGGCGCCGAGGCGAAGGCGGGAGGCGGAGCATCACCCGGCGGCGTCGGGACGGCGAACCGCGACGACGGCTCGTCGAAGGGCGGCTCGTCGAACTCCGGCGGGGGCGCCAACTCGTCGGGGTCCCACACGAGGTCGGCGTACGGGTCGCCCTGCGGAATGCTCATCGCCTCCAGGGTAGTCGCGGCCCCCGACGCCGGAACGGTCGGATGCCGCAGCCGACGAGTCGTCGTGCACGGCAGCGTCCCTGGGGAGGAGCGGGCACCGGTCCGGTATCGTCGGGCGCATGCAATGCCGATGACCCGCCTTCGCTCACGTTCCGCCGGCGCAGACGCCGGACCGGCCGTATCGGACGGCCGAGGCATCCGAAAGGCATCGCATGGTCTCCTCAGCCCACCTTCCCCTTCGCGGACGCACCGCGCTCGTGACCGGGGTCTCGCGCCGACGCGGCATCGGGTTCGCCGTCGCCCGCCGGTTCGCCGCACTCGGCGCGGATGTGTTCGTCCACCACTTCTCGGCCCACGACGCCGCACAGCCGTGGGGCGGCGACGACCTCGGACTCGTCCGGTCCGAGCTGCGCGCTGCTCTGGCCGACGGGGCCCGGTTCGGCGATCTGGATGCCGACCTGCGTGATCCCGCCGTGATCGACGAGGTGATCGACGCCGCCTCGGCTCTCACCGGCCGCCTGGACATCCTGGTCTGCAACCACGCGCAGTCCGGAGGGGACGGCGCCTTGCTCGACCTGACCGCCGAGCGACTGGACTCCTTCTGGGCCAGCACCGCACGGTCCACGCTGCTGCTCACGCGCGCCTTCGCCGCTCTCCACACCGGGAAGGCGCCGGGCGCGCGGCCCGGCGAGCGCGCCGCCCGCATCGAGCCGTTCGCCGCGCCCGTCGGTCGCGTGTTCTGGATGACGTCCGGGCAGATCCACGGCCCGATGCGCGGCGAGGTCGCCTACGCGACCAGCAAGGCGGCGCTCGCCGGCATCACGCCCACGGTCGCTGCCGAGCTGCTCGACCTCGGGATCATCCTCAACACGATCGATCCGGGACCCGTCAACACCGGCTACCTCGACCCCGAGTCGACGGACCGGCCGCTCGAAGAGATCCAGGAGTGGGTCCGCACGACCCCGTTCGGCCGCGTCGGCCGCCCCGACGACCCCGCGAACCTCATCGCCTGGCTCGCGACCGACGAGGGCGCCTGGGTGATCGGTCAGGTCCTGACCTCCGACGGCGGCTTCTCACTCGGCTGAGGACGCCTAGAGCCGGAGGACCTCGGTGATGCGGACCACGGCGGTGCCGGCCTCCTCGGAGGCCGCGAGATCGACCTCGCCGCGGATGCGCCAGTCATGGTGGCCATCGGGATCGTCGATCGTCTGCTCGACGCGCCAGACTCCGGCGGCTGCGGCATCCGATTCGTCGATCGTCACGAGCCTCGGCGACCGGGCCGGCCCCCCGGTGAGCAGCTCGTCGTGCTCGTCGAAGTAGGCGTCCAGGGCAGCCGGCCAATCGACGTCCGGGTCGAGGGCGAGCAGCTCGTCGTCCTTCTGCAGGGCGGCGAGCTGCACCCGCCGGAAGAGCTCGTTGCGCACGAGCACGTGGAACGCGCGGCGATTGGTCAGCACCGAGGGCGGCGCGGGCGGCACGACCGGCGCCTCGGGATCGGCGGCGGGGTTGACGAGCGCCTCCCACTCGTCGACGAGGCTCGAGTCGACCTGCCGCACGAGCTCGCCGAGCCACGCGACGAGGTCGTGCAGGGGCTCGGTCTGCGCCTCCGCCGGCACAGTCTGCCGGATCGCCCGGTAGGCGTCGGAGAGGTACCGCAGCACGAGGCCCTCGCTGCGGGCCAGCTGGTAGAAGGAGATCAGCTCGGCGAACGACATCGCCCGCTCGAACATGTCCCGCACCACGGACTTGGGCGAGAGCTCGAAGTCGCGCACCCACGGCTGGCTCGAGGCGAACACCTCGTACGACTGGGCCAGGAGCTCCTCGAGCGGCTTCGGGTAGGTGATCTCCTCGAGCAGCTCCATGCGCTCGTCGTACTCGATGCCCTCCCGCTTCATCGCGGCCACCGCCTCGCCGCGTGCGAGGAACTGCTGCTGCGACAGGACCGGACGCGGATCGTCGAGCGTCGCCTCGATCACGCTCACCACATCGAGCGCGTAATGGCCGGTGCCCGCTCCCCCCGGCGCCTCGTCCGGGTCGAGCAGGCCGATCGCGGCGAGCGCGAACGGCGACAGCGGCTGATTGAGCGCGAAGTTCGGCTGGAGGTCGACGGTCAGCCGGATCTCCCCCGACTGCCGGTCGATCTCGACGACGCCGGCGGCCATCAGCGTGCGGAAGATCGCGAGTGCCCGCCGCGCGAGCTCGAACTGCCGGGCTCGCGGCTCATGGTTGTCGCGGACGAGGGCCCGCACGTTGGCGAAGACGTCGCCGCCGCGGGCGATGACGTTGATGAGCATGGCCGCGGTGAGCTGCAGGTGCGGCACGAGCGGCTCGGGTTCGGCATCGATGAGGCGATCGAAGGTCGCCTCGCTCCAGTTCACGAACCCCTGCGGCGCCTTCTTGCGCACGACCTTCTTGAGCTTCTTCGGATCGTCGCCGGCCTTCGCGAGAGCCGCGGCGTTCTCGACCTCGTGGTCCGGCGCCATGACCACGACCGTCCCCGCGGTGTCGTAGCCCGCGCGGCCGGCGCGACCGGCGATCTGATGGAACTCGCGGGCGCTGAGCTGCCGCATCCGCTGTCCGTCGTACTTCGCGAGCGCCGTCACCAGCACGGAGCGGATGGGGACGTTGATGCCGACGCCGAGCGTGTCAGTGCCGCAGATCACGCGCAGGAGGCCCCGCTGGGCGAGCGTCTCGACGAGGCGGCGATACCGCGGCAGCATGCCCGCGTGGTGCACGCCGATCCCGGCGCGCACGTACCGCGACAGCGTGCGGCCGAAGGCGGTCGTGAAGCGGAAGCCGCCGATCGCCTCGGCGACCGCGTTGCGCTGCTCGCGCGAGACCACGCGGATCGACGACAGCGCCTGGGCGCGCTCCATCGCGGCGGCCTGCGAGAAGTGCACGACGTACACCGGCGACTGGCCGGTCTGGAGCAGGTCCTCCACCGTCTCGTGCACGGGGGTCCTGGCGTACGAGTAGAAGAGCGGCACCGGCCGCTCGACGCCCGTGATCCGGGCGGTCGGCCTTCCCGTGCGACGGGAGAGATCGTCGGCGATCGCCGTGACGTCGCCGAGCGTCGCCGACATCAGCACGAACTGCGCGCGCGGCAGGAGGAGCAGCGGAACCTGCCACGCCCAGCCCCGATCGGGGTCGCCGTAGTAGTGGAACTCGTCCATCACGACCTGGTCGACGTCGGCATCCGCCCCGCGCCGCAGCGCGAGGTTCGCCAGGATCTCGGCCGTGCAGCACACGATGGGGGCGTCGGGATTGACCGAGGAGTCTCCCGTCACCATGCCGACGTTGGCCGCACCGAAGACGTCGACGAGCGCGAAGAACTTCTCGCTCACGAGCGCCTTGATCGGCGCGGTGTAGTACGTGCGGCCCCCGCGGGCCAGCGCGGCGGCGTGGGCTGCGACCGCGACGAGCGACTTGCCCGTGCCGGTCGGCGTCGACAGGATCACGTTCGATCCCGACACGATCTCGATGACCGCCTCGTCCTGCGCGGGGTAGAGCGTCAGCCCGCGGTCTGCCGCCCATTCGACGAATCCCAGGTAGGCGGTGTCGTCGTCGGCGCCGCGAGGCACGGCGTCGAGGAGCGAGAGCATCCCCCGAGTCTGCCAGGCCGGGCGCCGGGGCAGACCCGGGGGAGGCGGATGCCGCGTCCTACGGTGCGAGGGCCGCGGCCACTGCGGCCGCGTACGCCTGCTGGCCGGCGGCGTTCGGGTGGAACGCCCCGTCGGACTTGTTGCCCGACGACAGGCCGCTGATCCAGCGGTCGCCCGTGTCGCACAGGGCGTGGCCGGCGAAGGCGCCGCTCACATCCACCGGCACGACGGCGTCGAGCATGCCGCCGTGGGTCTGCGCGTAGACGAACTGGTACCCCTGCAGACCCTGGGCGATCTCGAGGTTGATGCCGTCGACGATGCTGTTCGCGATCGCGGCCTGCTGCGCTGTGACCTTCGCCGGCGCGCCCTGGTATCCGCCGATGGTGCAGGCGCCTCCCGTCGATCCGAAGAGACGGGGATACCCGGTGATCGCGATCACCGCGTTCGGGGCCGCCGCGCGGATCGCCGTCAGCACCGCGAACGTATCCGCGTCCAGGTCGCTCACGTCGGCGATCGCGGCCAGCGCCTGCTGGCACGCGACCGGGTCGCCGCCGCCGCACACGGCGAGCGCGTTCTGCCAGCCGGTGTTGTTCGCACCCGACGTCACCGTCACGAGCTGCGTGTCGGCGCCGATCGCGCCGGCGGCATCCAGGGCTGCGAGCTGCTGCAGCACCCCTGTCGTCGTCGCGCCTGCGCAGGCGGCGCTGAGCGGAGCGGCGCCGAGCATCGAGCCGAGCAGGTCCGGATAGGCCTTCTTCGATCGCAGACACGAGGCATCCGTGTACGGCAGGCTGCCGGTGCCTGCGGCGATCGAGTCGCCCACGGCGACGTAGGGAGCCCCATCGGGCACGGCGGCCACCGCCGCAGACGAGGTGCCCAGCAGCGCCGTGGCGCTGAGAGCCAGGGCCGCGAGCGCGGCGAGAGCAGGACGTTTCATGATTTCCCCTTCGAATCCGTGAACGGATGGATCGATCCCCCATGAACCGGCCGCTGGTCGCCGATGAGGCCGACGCTAGACCTGCTGGTCGCCGGGTGCCAGAGGGTCGGCGTGCGCTGGCGGAACACGGCCGGTCGCCCGTACGTTGAACAGCAGGACGAAAGGATGCCGATGCCCGCCTCCACCGATGAGATCACCGTCGTGCGAAACGACGAGGACCGCCGCTACGAGATCCACGTCGGCGATGTGCTCGCCGGGTTCACGACCTTCCGGCCCGACAAGGAGGGGCGCCTGCGCTTCCCGCACACCGAGGTGGATCCCGCCTTCCGCGGTCGCGGCCTCGCGCAGACCGTCGTCGCCGAGGCGATGTCCGATGCTGCCCGCCGCGACGAGACCGTCGTCCCCCACTGCCCGGTCGTGGCCAAGTACCTGCACGAGCACGAGGTCCCCGGGCTGGACGTCGTGTGGCCCGAGCATCCGCGTCCCGAGTGATGCGCCATGACGAGGCTCGACACCGACGACGCCGTCGCGACTGAGGGATCCGCCTCCTGCGACGGCCCCCGCGCCCTCCTCCTCGAAGCGCGCGAGGTCCCACTGGGCGGAGTCCGCGCGATGAGCGTGCGCCGCGCCCTGCCGCAGCGCGACCTGCCGCTTGTGGGCGCCTGGTGCTTCCTCGACCGGTTCGGCCCGCAGGTCACGCGCATGCGCGTGGAGCCTCACCCGCACATCGGACTGCAGACGGTGACGTGGCCGCTGGAGGGCGACGTGCGCCACCGCGATTCCGTCGGCAGCGACGTGACCGTTCGCCGCGGATCGCTCAACCTCATGACCAGCGGCGCGGGCATCTCCCACTCCGAGTACTCGGTGGGGACGGATGCCGCGCCCCTCGACGCCCTGCAGCTGTGGGTCGCCCTCCCCGAGTCCCGCCGGCACGGCGCGCCGGCGTTCGAGCAGCACGACGTGCTGCCGGAGGTGGCCCTCGCCGCCGCGGACGGCCTGGCCGGGTCGGCGACCGTCGTTCTGGGGGACTTCGCCGGCGCGTCGTCCCCGGCCTCGACCCACACCCCGATCGTCGGTGCCGAGATCCGCGTCCCGGCGGGCTCCCGCGTGATCCTTCCCCTGGACCCCGCGTGGGAGCACGCGCTCGTGGGCGTGCGGGGGGATGCCGCGGTCCACGCCGGCCAGGATCCGACCGCCCTCGACGACGCGCACCTGCTGTATCTCGGCATCCGCCGCACGTCCGTCGAGGTGTCCAGTGACACCGGGGCGACGCTCTTCCTCCTCGGCGGCGAGCCGTTCGAGGACGACATCGTGATGTGGTGGAACTTCGTCGGCCGCACGCACGAGGAGATCGTCGAAGCCCGTGAGGCCTGGGAGGCGAGGGATGCGCGCTTCGGCCGCGTGGTCGACCACGGCGACGAGCGCATCCCGGCCCCGCCGCTCCCCGCTGTGCGCCTCACGCGTCGGCGCCGGCGGGTCTGAGCCGGCGGCACGCAGAAGGGCGCCCGGGCCGAAGCCCGGACGCCCTCGTCCTGCGAGTGGTTACGGCACGTCGACCGAGACCACCGTGCGCACCTGGGAGTCGCCGTAGCGCACGACGCCCCAGTAGTCGCCGGCGGTGAGGCCCGACCACGACAGGTCGAACGTGGTCGGCACGCTCTCCTGTGCGGCGATCGGGTTCGGGGTCGCGGTGAGCGCGCCCTCGCCGGTCGGCATCACGACGGCGCTCGTGCCCTGCCAGGTGAACGGCGCGGTGTGCGAGTACACGTGCGCCTCCACGAGGTAGTAGCCGGCGGTCGGCGCGGCGAGCTGGACGGTCTCGTCGGCGGCTGCCGACGCGGAGGTCCACGTCTCGTAGTAGCGCCAGTCCTCCGGACCGACGACACGGTAGACGAACAGGTCGAGGTCCGACCCGGCGTCGTCCGCGGAGTCGAGCGCGAAGCGGGCGAGTTCGGCGCCCTCCTCGACCTCGACCAGGTAGTAGCTGTAGCCGTCCTCGGCCTCGCCGGTCGTCTCGTCGCCGTCCACGAGCACCTGCTCCTTGGCGAGACCCGCGAGGTTCAGTGCGAGATCGCCGGTGAAGCCGGGCGTGATCTCGACCTCGACGCTGCCGTCGGCGCCGCTGCCCTCGACCGAGGCCGGAGCATCCGCCGTCACCGGGTACACCGCGATCGGCGAGCGCACCGAGGTGTTCGCGCCGGTCCAGGTGAGGAACCCGGTCGACCACGCCTCGACGTCCGCGTCGGCCTTGGCGAGCGTGACCGTGAAGGTCTTCGTCTCACCGGCCTTCGAGAACGACAGCGTGCTCGGCTCGACGGTCACGTCGATGCCGGGGACATCGGCCGACGCCGTGAAGGTGCCTGCCTTGGTGGACGTGACCGAGCGGGTCACCGTCTGCGGACCGGCGAGCGATCCGACGCCGATCGAGGCGAGGTTGAGATCGCTCGCATCGGTGGGCTCGACGCCGAAGTCGTACAGCTCGAGCCCCTGCAGGTAGCTCGCCCAGTCGGCCGGGCCGCTCAGGTACAGCAGGCCGGCGTCGAAGTACTTCGTCGGGTCGACGTGGCCGGCGCCCTGTGCGAACGGGTCGGTGCTGGTCGAGCCGTCGGCGTTCTTCGAGTCGTAGGCCGTCGTCATGAGGGCCGACTTGATCTCCGCGGGGCTCGCGAGCGGACGCTCACCGAGGTACAGCGCGCCGAGGCCGGCGACGTGCGGCGACGACATCGACGTGCCCGACTTGAAGCCGAACGTCGCGGCATCCTTCGGGGCGTTGTGCGTCGCGGCGAGGATCGCCACACCCGGAGCCGTGACGTCGGGCTTGATGACGTCGCTGCCGTCGGCGAGCATCGGCCCGCGGCTCGAGAAGCCGGCGACCACGGGGGTCGGCGTCTCGACGCCGGTGACGTTGTCGCCCACGAGGGTCGCCGTCGCGTTCGCGGTGTTGCGCACGTAGTCCAGCAGCGGGGTGCGGTGCTCCGCGTTCAGGTGCACGGTGGGGACCGAGTGGAAGTCGTTGTCGAGCGAGCCCGACGTGACGTTCACCAGGATCATCGCGGTGCCGCCTGCGGCCTCGACCTCCTGCGACTTCTCGACGCGGGCGTTCGTGCCGCGGTCGCAGACCACGATCTTGCCCGTGACCTTCGCGGGGTCGAGCGTGCCGAGGAAGCACAGCGCCGCCTCCGCGGGCGCCGCACCGGCCTTGGCGACGTCACCGGCGTACACGACGGGCCCGGTGATGGTCTCGCCGAACGGCACGGTGACCGAGGCTCCGGCCTCCTCGAACCCGTTGGGCAGCTGCACGGTGCCCTCGTAGGTGGGGATGGTGGATGCTGCGACCGTCATGTACCACGGCGACGCGTGGTCGGCCGTCGAGGCGCCCGGTCCGTCGTTGCCGGCGCTGACCGAGACGAACACCCCGGCGGCGGCGGCGTTGAAGAACGCGATGTCGTCCGCTGCGAGGACGGTCGTCGCGGCCCCGCCGCCGATCGAGTAGTTGATCACGTCGACGCCGTCTGCGACGGCCTGGTCGATCGCGGCCAGCAGGTCGCTTCCGGCGCAGATGTCGTCCGAGGTCACCAGGTCGTCGGGTCCGACGTAGCACGCCTTGTACGAGGCGACCTTCGCCGCCGGTGCGACGCCGGAGATCTTGCCGAATCCGACCCCCTCGACCGAGGCCTCCACGCCGAAGTTGCCGGCCGCGGTGCCCGCGGTGTGCGAGCCATGGCCGTCGCCGTCGAGCGGGGAGAGGTAGTCGTAGCTGAAGTCGAAGCCTGCGGCGGCGGCGCCGTCGCTGAAGTGGCGGGCCCCGATGAGCTTGGTGTTGTAGTCGAGCTTGTTCCAGCCCTCGCCGATCTCGATCGTGCTGCGGAACTGGCCGCCGTCGGCCTTGTTGAAGACGATCGTGTCGCCGCCCGTCGTGTATGGGTCGGAGCCGGCCCGCTTCTTGAGCGGGGCTCCGGCGAACGACGGGTTGTCGGCGGCGATGCCGGTGTCGATCACGCCGACGACCACGCCCTTGCCGGCTTCCTTGACGCCGCCCACGGCGTCCCAGACCCCGCCGGTGCCCTTGTCGCCCGAGCCGAGTCCGAGGAACTCGGTCGACGGCGTGGCGGTGGGGTGGTAGATCTCGTCGGGGTAGACCGCGAGAACGTCCTTGCTGCCGCGGAGCTCGGCGACCTCGGCGCCGCTGAGGTCGGCCGCGAAGCCGTTCAGCGTGACCTGGTACGTGGTGGCGGGCTCGACGCCGGCGTCGGCCGCGACATCCTGCTGCTGCTTCTTCAGGTGCGCGATGTACTTCTGCGAGTTCGCGGAGTGCGCGTCGAGCTGCTTGCCCTTGGCGGGCTTGGTGCGCGCGATGCCGGTCTCGCCGCCCTCGTAAGTCGCCAGGGGGGCGTCCTTCAGCAGGACGATGTAGCGACCGGCGGGGGAATCGATCGGGACGGGGGTTCTCACCTCCTCCGGCGCTGCCCCGAAGCTTGCGGTGGCTGCTGTGCCGGTGAACAGTGCGGCGATTGTGACGACCGCTGCTGCTCGCACGGAGGTTCGACCCATGAGAGTCCTCCATCTAGGTGTGCAGGAGTGATGTTGCGCCACGCCTTCGGGGCGCAACAGGCTCAAACGTAACTTCCGCACCACCAGTCGCAGATGAGGAAATCGTGAGAAACGCGGAGTCGCCGGACAGTACGCTGGGCAGGTGGCCAACCCCTCCCGACTCTCGACGAGCGTTCTGCTCACCTGCGCCGCGATCGGCGTGGCCGCGGGGGTACTGCAGGCCGGCGCAGGCGCCGTCAGCGCTCCCGTCTCGGCAGCCGCACCGATCCTCTACGGACTGATCCTCGGCGTGCACGTGCTCCCCGGAGTCATCGCCCAGGAGCTGCTGCGGGCACCCTGGGTCGCGCTCATCACGCACCTCATCGCGGCGCTGGTCGCAAGCGCCGTCGTGCCGGTCTGGATCGGTCGCTACGTCGGGACCGCGATCCTCATCGGAGGCCTGCAGGAGCTCATCGCCGCAGCATCCCGCTACCGCCGCTGGGAGCCGTGGCGCTTCTTCCTCTCGGCCGTGATCATCGGCATCGTCATCGCCGCCGCGATCTGGTTCGCCGCCGACGTCTCGCGCTTCGCGCTCTGGGGTCAGATCGTCTACGTCGCGCTGTTCGTGCTCGGCCCGGTCCTGTGGACCGCCGTCGGCCTCGCCATCGGGCGCGCGCTCCGGCGGGCCGGCGTCCCACGCCGCAGCCGCGG
Organism: Microbacterium sp.; assembly: GCF_041909575.1. Lineage (GTDB taxonomy): Bacteria > Actinomycetota > Actinomycetes > Actinomycetales > Microbacteriaceae > Microbacterium. Next base: position 10,674 of record NZ_JAYRDE010000032.1, read on the forward strand.
CTGAGCTCCGGCTTCTGCCTGCGGGTAAGGGTCTACTAAGTTAGGAGATACTAAGTAGACCCGTCCGACTGGAAGTCCTGTGTCCTCACCCGAGCGCGACCCGTCCGCCGCGCCCGCGGCGGACCTCCTCGCACCCCTCGTGAGCGTGCGGGGTCTGGGCGTGACGCACGACGGCGAAGCCGCCCCCACGCCGGCATCGGTCACCTTCGACATCGCCGCCGGCGAGGTGGTGCTCCTCCTCGGGCCGAGCGGCTCGGGCAAGTCGACCCTCACGCTGGCGCTCAACGGTCTCATCCCGCATGCCGTTCCCGCCGAGGTGACGGGCACGGTCGAAGTCGACGGCCTGGACACGGCAGCCACCACCGTCGCCGAGCTCAGCACGCGGGTGGCGATGGTCTTCCAGGACCCCGATGCGCAGCTCGTGACAGGCACTCTGCTCGATGAGGTCGCGTTCGGCCCCGAGAACCTCCGGATGCCGGTGACCGAGGTGCTCGAGCGCGCCGAGTCCGCGCTGCGCCGAGTGGGCCTGTGGGACCGCCGGGCAGAGAACCCCGATCGCCTTTCGGGGGGCGGCCGTCAGCGCCTGGCGATCGCGTGCGCGCTGGCGATGGGATCGCCGCTGCTCGTGCTGGACGAGCCGACGGCGAACCTCGACCCCCGGGGCATCGAGGAGGTCTACGCCGCACTCGGCGAGCTCGTCGCGTCCGGCGACCGGGCGATCCTCCTGGTCGAGCACAACCTCGACGCGGCCGTCGGGTTCGTCGACCGGGTCGTCGTGCTCGACCACGACGGGCGGGTCGCCGCCGACGGCACCGTCGACGAGGTGCTGCGCGGCCGGGCCGCCGATCTCCACGCGATGGGAGTGTGGCTCCCCGTGTCGACGATCGCCGCGCTCAGGCTCCGGCGCGCCGGCTACGCCCTCGACCCGCTTCCCCTCACCCCGGATGAGCTGCGCATCGGCCTGGAGGCCGAGCCCGCGCACGCCGTCACGCCGGCCGCTGCGGCTCCCCGCGCGGTCGCGGCGCCCACGGACGGTGCGGGTGACGCGGCATCCGCTCCGCTCATCTCGGTGCGCGGCCTCACCGTGCGGCGCGGTCGCGTCGAAGTGCTCCACGGCGTCGACCTCGACATCTCCGCCGGCGAGTTCACGGCGATCGTCGGGGCGAACGGCGCCGGCAAGACGACCCTGATCCAGGCGCTGGCAGGCGTCGTCCCCCCGCCGCGCGGCACCGTGCACGTCGCCGGGCTGGACGTGGGGCGCACCGACTCCCGCACCCTCGCCTCGCGCATCGGCTTCGTGTTCCAGAATCCGGAGCACCAGTTCATCGCGCACACGGTGTTCGACGAGGTCGCGCACGGCCTGCGCCGCCAGCACCTTCCCGAAGACGAGGTCCGCACGCGCACGATGGCGCTGCTGCGCCGATTCGGACTCGAGGGCCGCGCCGATGCGCACCCGTTCCTCCTCTCCGGCGGGCAGAAACGACGGCTGTCCGTCGGCACCGCCCTCGTGGCCGGCGCCCCGGTGCTCGTACTCGACGAGCCGACGTTCGGCCAGGACCGCGCCCGCGCCGACGAGCTGCTCGGCCTCCTCAGCGAGCTGAACGCCGAGGGCACCACGATCGTCGTCGTGACGCACGACATGCAGCTCGTGACGGACCACGCGCATCGCACCGTCGTGCTCGCGGAGGGCGGGATCCTCGCGGCCGGGCCGACCGCCGACGTGTTCGGCGACGCCGATCTCATCGACCGCGCCGGGCTGCGACTGCCGCCGCTGCGACGTGCGCTGCACGGCCTGGAGCAGCATCCGCAGCTCACCGCCGTCGCGCGCATCGCCGACCTGCCCGACGGGACGGAGGCGACGTGACCGGCCCGCTCACCGCCACGCAGGGCGTGCGCGCGACCCTCGACCCCTACGCCGCCCCGCTGCCCGCCGGGCCCGTGCGATTCCTGTACCGCCTGAACCCGCTGGCGAAGCTCGGGGCACCGCTGCCGGCGATGGCGCTGCTGGTGTTCGTACGGGATGCCGCGACGCCGCTGACCTTCCTCGCCCTGAGCTACGCGATCCTGCTCGTCGGGGTGCGCTTCACGGCGCGGCTCGCGGCCCTGCTGCTCGCCCTGCCGATCGGTGCGGCGGTCATCGGCGTCGGGTTCTCGCTGTGGACCGATCCCTCCCGGGTCGACCAGTCCGTCGTCGTGCTGCAGCTCGGCGGGTGGACGCTCTACGGCGGTGCCCTGGAGATCGGCATGGCGACCGGCCTGAGGATCGCGGCGATCGTCGCCCTCACCCTCATCGCGGGACTCTCGACGACCGGACCCGACCTCGTGCGGGCGACCGTGCAGCAGCTGCGCGTGCCCTACCGGATCGGGTACACGGCCCTCGCCGCGTTCCGGTTCGTGCCGCGGTTCGGCTACGAGCTCGAGGTGATCCGCCAGGCTCACCGCGTGCGCGGAGCGCACGGCGGACGCGGTCCGTTCGCCGCACTCGCGCGCTGGTTCGGCTACATCGTGCCGCTGATGGCGGGCGCGATCCGCCACGCGGAGCGTGTGGCGCTCGCGATGGACGCCCGTGCGTTCGGCGCCCACCCCGATCGCACCGAGCGCCACCTCGTCCCGTTCCGTGCCCGCGATGTCGTCTTCATCGTGCTCCTGTGGGCCGTGTCGGCGGCGATCTTCTGGTTCTTCTTCCCGTGGGGTCTGGCATGACCGGGCCGCCGCCGGTGAGTCGGCTCACCGATGACCGCCCGACCGATGACACCGACCCCGACACCGACCCCCGACGGAGGATCATGGCCCTCGCCAGCAGACTCGTGAAGCCCGAGACCCAGGGGCTGGTGCACCTCACCGTGCTCCGGCGCGAGCGGCTCTCACCGCACTGGATGCGCGTGACGTTCGGCGGAGCCGAGATCGACGCGTTCCGGCCGATGGGGTACGACCAGTGGTTCCGGCTGTTCCTGCCGCTCGGCGGAGACGAGGGTCTGGACCGCCTGCCCGCGAAGGCGAACAAGCTCTTCGGCTACCTGCGCTACCTGCGCATCCCCGACGGCGTGCGGCCCGTCATGCGCAACTACACGGTGCGCGCGTTCCGTTCCGCGACCGACGACCGCGGCGCCGAGCTCGACGTCGACTTCGTCCTCCACGGCTCGGCCGAGGACGGCACGGCCGGTCCCGCGTCCCGCTGGGCGGAGACCTGCGAGGCCGGCGAGAGCGTCGTCGTGATCGACGAGGGCCTGGCCTTCAATCCCGAGCGCGGCACCGACCGGGTCGTGCTCGTCGCCGACGAGACCGGCCTTCCGGCGATCGCCGGGGTGTGCGCGTCGCTCCCGGACGACGCGACCGGCCTCGCCGTGGTCGAGGTGCCCTCGGCCGAGGACGCACTCGAGTTCGCGCATCCGGAGGGCGTCCGCGTGCAGTGGATCGTGCGCGACCACGACGTCAAGCCGGGAGCGCCGGCCCTGCATGCGCTGCGCGAGGCGTCGCTTCCGGATGCCCCGTTCCACGCCTACATCGTCGGCGAGCAGGAGCTGCCGACCGAGGGCCGCCGCCACCTCGTGAACGAGCGGGGCGTGCCGAAGGAGTCGGTGAGCTTCTGCGGCTACTGGCGCGTCGGCACCGCCTCGCCCACCCCGAAGTCGCAGCTGGCCGGGGCGGAGGCCCGCGCATGAGCCGCGTCGCGACCTCCTATCTGCTCACGTGCGCCGCGATCGGCGTCGCCGGCGGCGTGCTGCTGTGGGCCGCGGGGTGGGTGTCGACCGTGCTCTTCGCAACGGTGCCGTTCGCGTCGGTCGCGCTCGCGGGCCTGTGGCTGCTGCCCGCGACGGTCGCCCTGCGCCTGCTCGAACGGCCGCTCGCCGGCATCCTGGTCGGCCTCATCTCGGGGCTCGTCGCGTTTCCGTTCCTGGGTGCGGCGCTATGGTGGGCGCTCTTCGCCGAGATCCCGTTCCTCCTCGCCATCTACCGCTCCTGGCGCACGTGGCAGTACTACGCCGGTGCCGTCTTCGTCGGCATCGTCTACCCGATCGCCGCAGCGGCGTCGTTCGACCTCTGGACCATGCCGGCCTGGGCGACCGTCGCCTTCTTCGCGCTGACGATCGCCGGATGCCTCGTCGGCGTCGGTCTCGGCATCCTCATCGCCGACCGCCTCAAGCGCGCCGGCGTCGCCCGCCTCGCCCGCCGCCGCGGGCTCGCGTCGCGCGGTCTCGGGGCGGGAGCCGGTCCCGCCGGCCAGAGCTGACCGGACGCCTCACTGACGGCTCACCTGGTTCTCGTCCCCACGACCCCCGCGGAATGACGGATGCCGCGGCCCCGCGCCCCTCGGAAAGGGGCCGGGCCGCGGCATCCGGTGCGAGGTGTCCTAGCGCTTGCCGACGATCTGGCGCGCGACGAGGTCGCGCATGATCTCGTTGGTACCGCCGTAGATGCGGTGCACGCGGGCGTCGAGATAGGCGCGGGCGATCGGGTACTCGGTGATGTATCCGTAGCCGCCGTGCAGCTGCACGCCGATGTCGAGCAGTTCCGCCTCGCGGTCGGTCGTCCAGAACTTGACCTTCGCGGCCTCTTCGGCGGTGAGCTTCTCATCCTTGTAGAGCATCATCGCGCGGTCGGTGTAGGCCCACATGACGTCGACGGTCGTGGCCATGTCGGCGAGCTTGAAGCGCGTGTTCTGGAAGTCGGCGATCGGCTGGCCGAACGCCTCGCGGCTCAGCACGTAGTCGCGCGTCCACACGAAGGCCGCCTCACCCGCAGCCGCCGCGGCGACGCCGATCGACAGCCGCTCGAGCGGCAGGTTCATCATGAGCTGGATGAAGCCGAGGCCCTCCTTGCCGCCGATGAGGTTCGCCTCGGGCACGAACACGTCGCTGAACGACATCTCGGCGGTGTCCCAGCCGTGGAAGCCCATCTTCTCGAGCTTCTTGCCGTGGTCGAAGCCCTCCATGCCGTCCTCGAGGATCAGCAGGCTGAATGCGTCGGGGCGGTTGCCCTCGCCGGTCTTGACGAAGGTCACGACCATGTCGGCGGTCTTGCCGGACGAGATGAAGGTCTTGGCGCCGTTGACGATGTAGCCGCCGTCCACCTTCTTCGCGGTCGTCTTGATGCCGCGGAGGTCCGAGCCGGCCCCGGGCTCGGTCATGGCGAGCGCGCCCAGGATCTCGCCGGTCGCCATGCCGGGAAGCCACTTCTCCTTCTGCTCCTGCGTGCCCATGTGCACGACGTACGGCACGGCGAGGTCGTCCTGGATGCCGAGAGCTCCGGCGAGCGAGCCGAGCCCGGCGCCGATGGTCTCCTCGAGCACGATCGCGCGGAAGCGGTAGTCCTGGAGCATGCCGGCGCCGCCGAACTCCTCCGGCACCGACAGGCCGATGATGCCGGCCTCGCCGGCCGCACGCATCGTGGCCCGGTCGATCTCGCCGTCGCGGTCCCACTGCTTGCGCTTCTCGTCGGACGCGTACCGCTTGATGAACTCCTTCACGACGTCGCGGAACGCCGCGTGATCCTCGTCGTAGATGTCGCGCTCCATGTGCGCCTTCCTCTCGTCTTCGAGCGGACGCCCGCGCCGTCGGAAGCGACGCAGCCACGGGCGACCCCTTGTCGAATCCTATGGGTGAGCACCGACTCGATCGGGGCCGATGTGGGATCGGATCCTAAAGTTTCTGGAACTCAGTACCGGGATTTGTGGGATGCCTCCACCCGGGCTTCCGCGTCAGCCGACGTAGGTCGGAGCCGGCGGAAGGCCGAAGAACTCCTCGAGCGTCTTCCACCCGCCGTCGTGGTACGCGCGGGCGAGCTCCGGCCCGATGTAGCGCAGATGCCACGGCTCCGGCAGGTATCCGGTCACGTCGGTCGATCCCTCGGCGTACCGGGCGATCCACCCGTACTCCCACGAGTGCGCGGCCACCCACTCGCCCTGCGCGCTCGCCGCGAGGTCGTCGAGGGTCCCGCAGGGCCCTGCGCACGGCACGACGTCACCGGCGAGCCCCGATTGGTGCTCGCTGTACCCGGGGCGCGCGCTCACGAGGTCGGCGCCCTCGGTTCCCCGCGAGTCGACGTGCCGCCCGTACGTCGCCATCTGGGACGGGAAGGAGCGGAATCCGCTCATCAGGGCGATCTCCCCCACGCCGGCGTCGCGGGCAGCCGTGACCATGGCGGTGAGGGCGGCCGAGGCATCCGCTCGCAGGGATCCGCCCTCGAGACTGCGCACGCCGTCGGGGAACATCAGGTCCGCCGGCCAGTAGTCCACGGGATCGTATTGGCGCGTCTTGTTGATGACGACCCACAGCCGCGTCGGATCGGCGAGGTCGATGCACGGGGCGTCGCCGCCGGCGACGGCGATGCGGAACCACTCCGCGCCCCCGGCTGCCTCGATCGCCGCGGTGTCGTCGCCGGCCTCGAGGGCGGAGACGACAGCTGGTCGCGAGCAGATGTCGGCCGAGACGGGGCTCTGCTCGAGAGTCGGAACCGGGAGCTGTGAGACGGGGGGCGGGGCCTGGGCGGCCGCGACCGAAGCGACGGCGGCATCGTCGGCGGCGCGGCCCGCCACGAACGCGATGACCGCCACCGTCAGACCGATGAGCAGGACGCAGAGCGCGGCGATGAGCACCGCGGCGAGCAGGCGCCGATTCGGCCGGGTGCGGGCGTGGCGGACGGGCTGGTCGGGCACCGGGGCGGTCTCGGCGCGCACGGGGCGTCGGGTGCGCGGCGGTGGCGGCAGCGACGGCAGCGGCGGTCCCACCGGCGAAGGGGGCGGCACCGGAGACGCGCCAGGGGCGGCGGGTCCTTCGGGCGGCACGTCGGGCGAGAAGATGTCGGGATACGCCTCGCGGACACGCCGATCAGCCTCTTCGCGCTGCGCTCTGGCCGCGCGACGAGACCCGGGGGAATCGGGCGGACCGGGGGCCGTCACAGGAGTCATTGTTCCACGAAGACAGCCAGCCCACGGCCCGCGCGCGCATCCGGGGCCGCGACACTGCGCGATGTCGGAGCCGTGGGGGCGCTCCGCACCTATCGTACGAATCGCCGGCGTGAAGGGTTGACAGAGTATCGAACATCTGTTCCCATGTATTCATGCGTTGGCAGGGTCAGGAGCTGGGGGTGGCGGATGCCTCGGCCCTGCCAGGGCTCGAGCACCTCAACGGCCTGGTCCAATCGGTGACGACACCCGACTTCGCCGGCGTCACATTCCACGAGGTCCTCTGCAAGACGGCGCTGAACCATGTCCCCGGCGCCTCCGCGATGCCATTCGACTGGACCGTGAACCCCTACCGTGGCTGCAGCCACGCTTGTGTCTATTGCCTCCATCCCGACACGGGCATCCTCATGGCCGACGGACGCACGAAGCCGCTGCGTGACATCCGGATCGGCGATGTCGTCGTCGGCACGCGCCGCGACGGGGCCCACCGCCGATATGTCCCGTCATTGGTGAGCGCGAAGTGGGGAACCCACAAGCCGGCCTATCGCGTTCGTGTGAGCGACGGGACCGAGATCGTCGCCAGCGGCGACCACCGCTTCCTCACCGAGCGGGGTTGGAAGTTCGTCCAGCCCGCATCGAGCGGTCAGCGCCCCTTCCTGACGCTGAACAACCGCCTCCTCGGATTCGGCACCGCGGGTCAGCCGGCGGGCTCGGGAGAATCCGACGATTACCGTGACGGCGTCGTGTCTATCCGGCTCACCGGCGGCCCTCCGGCTCGACGGCGATTCTTCGATCTCACGCAGCCGGCGATCACGCGAAAGCTCGACATGATCGGCACCGCAGTGAAGACCGTCACCCCGCTGAGGATCATCGCGATCGAGGATCTCGGCGAGAGCATCGACATGATCGACATCACGACGTCCACCGGCGACTTCGTCGCGAACGGCGTGATCAGCCACAACTGCTTCGCTCGGGGCACGCACGAGTACCTCGAGCTCGACAGCGGGCGCGACTTCGATTCGCAGGTGATCGTGAAGATCAACGTCGCCGAGGTGCTCGGGAAAGAGCTGCGCCGTGGCAGCTGGACGCACCAGCCCGTCATGCTCGGCACCAACACCGACCCCTACCAGCGGGCCGAGGGCCGCTACCGGCTCATGCCCGGCATCGTCGGCGCGCTGACGGAGTCGGGCACACCGTTCTCGATCCTCACCAAGGGAACGCTGCTCCGCCGCGATCTGCCGCTGCTGACGGATGCCGCGCAGCACGTGAACGTGTCGCTCGCGATGTCGATCGCGGTCTTCGACGATGCGCTGCAGCACGTGATCGAGCCCGGCACGCCGACGGCAGCCGCCCGCCTGGAGACCGTGCGCGCGGCGACCGAGGCCGGATTCCGGGTGACGGTGTTCCTGATGCCGATCATGCCGCACCTCACCGACTCGATCGCCGCGATCGACGACGCGCTCACGCGGATAAAGGCGGCCGGTGCGGTGCGGGTCGTGTACGGCGCCCTGCACCTGCGTCCCGGCGCGAAGCAGTGGTTCATGCAGTGGCTGCAGCGCGAGCATCCCGAACTCGTGTCGTCCTACCTCGGCCTCTATCCCGGTGCGTCGGCGAACGCGCCGAAGGCCTATCGGGCGTGGCTCGCCAAGCGCGTGCGGCCGCTGCTGCGGGTGCACCGGCTCGACGGCCATGCCGAAGACGACCACCCGCGCGGCACCCCGGTGGCGGGGCTCGCCGCGCGCGCCGACGCCCGGGCGGCGGGCGTGGTCACGACCTCGCGCGGCCGGGCAGCGGCATCCGCCACAGCGGCGGAGCCGCGCCTGTTCTGAGGGATCAGACCGCTGCGCGCACAGCGGCGCCGGGCAGCGTCACCGCCGACGGCTGCGCAAGGAAGTCCACCACCGCGTCGAGCACGGGATCAGCGGTGAGCACGCGATTGTGCCCGAAACCCTGCGTCGCGAGCATGCTCGCGTGCGGGTGCGCGTCCCTCAGACGTGCGAGCTCCCCGAACGGCACCACGCGATCGCCCTCGTCGTGCACGGCGAGAAGGAGTGCGCTCGCCGGAAGCGGACGCCGGAGCGCCGACAGCCGGGCGAACGGGTCGCTCTCTCCCGGGAAATACCGCGCGGCGAAGCGCCTGCGGAGCGCGGCAGCCGTTCGGTCGTCGTACCCGAGCATCGCCTGGAACTGCGTCAGCAGCAGGTCGGCGTCGGCGGGCGCCGCGATCGTCACCACCCGATCCGCCTGGACGCCGGCGCCCACGGCGACGAGCGCCGCGAGTCCGCCGAAGGAGTGCCCCACGACCGCGTGGATGCGGCCGTGCCGGCGCTGCAGTTCGGCGAGAGCGTCGATCCAGTCGATGAGGTACGTCCCGCGGCCGGGCGTCTCGCCGTGAGCGGGGGCATCGAAGGCGACGACGCGCCATCCCTCCGACACGAGCTCGCGCACGAGCGTGGCGAACTGGCTCGCGCGGCCGTTCCAGCCGTGCGCGAGCACCACGACCTCCGAGCCGTGCCCCCATTCGTACGTCGACACGTCGGCGCCGCGGCGATCGAGGCCGGGGACGCGGACGACCGAGCGCCGGGCCCCCTCCATCGTCGAGCGGTCGCCGCCGTGGACCGGTCGCGGTCGCGCGACATGTCCGAAGAGCGGCAGGGCGATCGCCGCTCCTCCTCGTGGCGAGAGGCGGCCCGCGCCGCGAACTGCGGCGCCGGCGGTCGAGAGAGCGAGATCCATGGCGACTCCGATCAGGTAGACGAACGATCGTACGTATGAATACGAACGATCGTACGGTAACCTGACGGCATGGCGCAAGAGATCCGCGACGGCCGCCGCGCACGGGGCGACGAGTCCCGCCGCGTGATCCTGGCGCACGCCATCGACACGGCGTCGGTCGACGGTCTCGAGGGGCTCACGATCGGGCGACTGGCGGATGCCGCCGGGCACAGCAAGAGCGGAGTCGCGACGCTCTTCGGCTCGAAGCAGCAACTGCAGCTCGCGACGGTCGCCGCGGCCCGCGAGGTCTTCGTCGACCGGGTCGTCACGCCGGCCCGCGCTCGTTCGGAGCGCGGACTCGGCCGCGTCTGCGTCCTCGTCTCGGCGTGGCTCGCGTACTCCGACGAGCGCGTGTTCCGCGGCGGATGCTTCTTCGCCGCCACGTCCGTCGAATACGACGCGAAGCCCGGACCGGTGCGGGACGCCGTGGTCGCGGCCTCGATCGCGTGGGAGGACTACCTCACCGTGTCGATCGAGTACGCGATGGCCGCCGGCGAGCTGCCCGGCCTCGACGACGCACGGCAGCTCACGTTCGAGCTCGTCTCGTTTCTCGAAGCGGCCAACACCCGCTCCCTCCTCCACGCGAGCACCGAACCCTACGATCGGGCCGCGAGGGCAGTGCGGGCGCGACTCATCTCACTCGGTGCGGATCCGGACGTGGTCGCGCAGATCGGCGCCGAGGTCGACGCGCCGGCCTGAGCGCCGGCATCCGCCCCGGTATCGCGACGCGAGCGCGCCCGCGCCCGACAAGCCGAACGGCCGCCCGCGATCCGAGGATCACGAGCGGCCGTCATGGTTGAGGTCGTCAGGCGTCGACGCCGGACAGCTGACGCCCGGTGAGCTCCTCGATGACGTCGTCGCCGGGACGGGCGTCCTCGAAGGGCGCGTCGATCTCGGCACGGTCGAGCATCTCGGTCATGCGGCGACGGCGCTGGCGCGTGATCAGCGTCACCACCGTTCCCGTGCGGCCGGCGCGACCGGTGCGACCCGAACGGTGCAGGTACGTCTTGTACTCGTCGGGCGCGTCGGCCTGAACCACGAGGTCGATGTCGTCGACGTGGATGCCGCGAGCCGCGACGTCCGTCGCCACCAGCACCTGGACCCGGCCCGAGGTCAGCTTCTCGAGATTGCGGGTGCGCTTGGCCTGGTTGAGGTCGCCGTGCAGGGCGAGCGCAGAGATGCCGGCGTCGTCGAACTGCTCGGCGAGCATCTCGGCGTAGGCGCGGGTGCGGGCGAAGACGAGAGTCTTGCCGTCGCGGTCGACGAGCGACGTCAGGATCTCGGCCTTGTCACGGTGCTCGATCACCAGGACGCGGTGGTCGATCGTGCCCGAGTCCTGATCCTCGCCGGCCACCTCGTAGACGGCCGGCTCGACGAGGAACTCGTCGACCAGCGCGGCGACCTCGCGGTCGAGGGTGGCCGAGAACAGCAGCTTCTGGCTGTCGTCCGCCGTGAGGCGCAGGATGCGCTGCACGGGCTCGAGGAACCCGAGCTCGCACATGTGGTCGGCCTCGTCGAGCACCGCGATGCGGATCTCGGAGAGATCGAGCTTGCCCTGCTGCACGAGGTCCTCGATGCGCCCGGGGGTGCCGATGATGATGTCGACGCCCTTCTTGAGCGCGCCCACCTGACGGCCCTGGGGCACGCCGCCGTAGATCTGGGTCGTGAAGAGGCCCACGCTGCGGGCGATCGGCTGGATGGTGCGGTCGATCTGCAGCGCGAGCTCGCGCGTCGGAGCGAGGATGAGCGCCTTCGGCGCCCGACCGAACTCGCGGCGCTTGCCCGCCTGCGACCGGAGCACGCTCTCGACCAGCGGCGCACCGAAGGCGATCGTCTTGCCCGATCCGGTGCGGCCGCGCGCGAGGACGTCCTTCCCCTCGAGGATCGGGGAGATCGTGGCCGCCTGGATCGGGAACGGCGTCGAAGCACCGAGATCGGCGAGCGCTCGCACGATGTTCTCGCCCAGGCCCAGGGCGCCGAACGTCACGTCCGCGACCTTGCCGGCCTGCACTGCCTCGGCCTGCAGTCGCTCGTGCACCACGTCGACGTGCGCATCGTGCGCGGCCGTGCGGGCGGGAGCATTCCAGTCCGACCGCGCCGAGCGGTCGTCGCGACGCGGCCGGTCATCCCTGCGCGGGCGGTCGTCGAAGGAGCGCGCCGGACGGTCGTCCCTGCGAGGGCGGTCGTCGAAGGTGCGCGCCGGACGGTCGTCCCTGCGCGGGCGGTCGTCGTACGAGCGGGCGGGCCGGTCATCCCGATGCGGACGGTCGTCGTTCGAACGCGCCGGGCGGTCATCCCGACGCGGGCGATCGTCGTACGAGCGGGCCGGACGGTCGTCGCGACGCGGACGGTCGTCGTTCGAGCGGGCCGGACGGTCGTCGCGACGGTAGGACGGACGGGCGTCGCCGAACGAGCGGCGATCGTCGCGATCGACGCGATCGAGGTGCCCGGGGCCGGCGGGGCGGCCGCCCGCGGCGCGACGGGGCCGGTCGTCGAACGAGCGAGCGGGACGGTCGTCCCGACGGGGACGGTCGTCAAACGAGCGAGCAGGACGGTCGTCCCGACGGGGACGGTCGTCGAACGAGCGAGCAGGACGGTCGTCCCGACGGGGACGGTCGTCGAACGAGCGCCGTTCGTCGCGGCCTTGGGAGTGGGTGCGGATGCCGCGAGCCTCGTCGCGTCCGGCGCGCTCCTGCGCGGTCCAACGGCGCTTGGGGGCGGCATCCGTCTCCTCGGGGCGGTGACCGCGGTGGCCGGGGCTCTTGCTTCCGGGCTTTCCGGCCGATGCCTCCCCGGGCCGGCGCTTGCGGTCCTGGTAGCTCGTCTTGGCGCCGTAGCGCGGCTCGAAGTTCTTGGCGGCGCGGCCGCCGGCCGGCTTCTTGTTCTTGGGCACGGGTGTCCTTCTGGGTTGTTCTCATGAGAACAGCGCTCCGCGATCGCACGCGTGCGACGCCGCTTTCCGCGGCAGGGAGAGACCCGGACTGTCGTCGGCCGGGGGCCATTCAAGTGATGGTCGTCGAGGCGAGATGCGCCTCCACCATCGGCCCCAAGGACTCACAAACCCATCCGCGCATCGCGGTGTCCAGAGCCGACCGAACAAGCCTAGCGGTGCATCCTGTGAACCGGCCCATGCCCGATTTCGGATACACCCTGGGGGTTTACATCGTTAGCGCGTTATCATATGCGCAGCGGCAATACCGCTGATCTGGGGATCGCGTCCGCAAAGTACCGACGATTCCCGAAGTTTTCGACGTGGGGGGTCGGCGATTTCGGGGGTCGCCGCACCGAAGAACGTGAGTCCGTTGACCCTCCTCGCCTTACCCGAACGCTTGAGCGTCACCCCGATCGCGCGCCCGGCCCTGCCGCGACATCGGGCTCGTCACCATGCCCACCACTTCAGCCACGGTGCCATGGCCGCACTCGCCGCCGGCGTCATCCTGGCGATCCTCACCACGCGCGACCCGCTGTGGTGGCAGCTGCACTTCTCGCAGCTCGGCACGTTCGACGACCTGTCCGGCCACGTCTTCAACGGCACGGCGATCGTATCCGGTTTCCTCCTCGCGACGTACGGTGTCCTCTCCGTCACGGTCCTCCCCACCACGACGGGCCGCCGCACCGCCCGTGCCTTCCGCATCGCCGTCGTGTCCGCCGGCATGCACCTCACGGTCGTCGGGCTGATCCCGATCCCCGTCAGCGTCGTGATGCACGACTTCGCCGCCGCCGGCCTCGGCCTGTCGCTCCTCGCGATCGTCGCCACGAGCCTCGGCATCCCGGGCTTCAGCCGCCGCTTCCGCACGGCATCCGTTCTCTGCGTCATCCTCCTCGCCACCGGAATGGTGCTCCTCACCGCCGGCTTCATCACCCTCGCCAGCTTCGAGTTCTTCGGCTTCGCGTCGGTCGGCGCGTGGCTGACGGCGCTCCCCCGCACGCTCGCCGGCTGCCCCGATTCCCCCTCGCACCACGCCCCCGAGGACGCGAAGGTCGCCGCGAACCCTCGCGATCGGGTGGAATGGATGTCATGGCAGAGCCCGTGGCCCATCCCGTCACCGTTGCGATCGAACGACGCATCGACCCGTCCCGCGCCGTCGAGGCGACCAGTTGGATGCAAGCCGGCACGGATCTCGCGACCGGCTTCGCGGGCTTCCTCGGCTCGGGCTGGGTACGCGCCGGCGAGGGCAGCGACCTCTGGTACATGCTCTACCGGTTCCGCGACATCCCGACCCTCGAAGCGTGGGAGCACTCGTCCCAGCGGTCGTGGTGGCTCGACTCGGGCCGTGCCTTCGCCAGTGAGGTCCGCGTCGAGCGACGCACCGGCATCGAGGGCTGGTTCGATGCGCCCTTCGCGACGCACGTCGAGACTCGCCACGTCGGAGCAGCGGATGTCTCAGCCGCGACCGGTCCGGTACAGCAGCCGATTCCCGCAGCGCCGCCCCGCTGGAAGCAGGCCGTCACGATCTGGCTCGGCTTCTTCCCCACGAACCTCCTCGCGTCGTGGCTCCTCGGCTTCGTCCCGGGTTTCGCGGAGTGGCCGCTCGTTCTCCGCGTCCTTCTCGCGACTGTCCTCCTGACGCCGGTCATGACGTACCTCGTGCTCCCCTGGATCACGCGGATGCTGCGCCCCTGGCTGCAGCGAGCGCACTGACGGCCTAGGGTCCAGCGCGTCGCGGGGACGGGGCATCCGGCAGTCCTACACTGGCGCCATGACCTCGCCCCGCATCACGACCCAACCCGACGGAACGCCCGCGCCGACGCGTCGGGTCGAGTCCGAGGCGGTGTACCTCGCTTTCGCCGGCGGCGCTCTGGGCGGCGTGTACGGGCTCATCGTCGCCCTCGTCACGCCGACGCTCACCCTGGCCGAGGACGATCCGTTCGCCGTGTGGGCGGCGATCGGCGCAGCCGTCGTGGCCGCGGTCTCGTCGACGGTCGGCTACTGGCGGGCGCGCCGCCGGCCCGGGCAGGAGTGGCGCCGCACACTCCCCTCGTGGAAGTTCACGGTCAATACGATCTCGGTCGTCATCGTGCACACTGTGCTGGCGTTCCTCGCCACCTACGCGCTCTACCGCGTGCTCGCGCTCGGGTTCATCGGACTGCCGGTGATCCCGTTCTGGGCCGTGGTGCTCATGGCGGTCACGCTCGGGCTGTCCGCGTACATCGTGGACCTGTCGGTCTCGAGCATGACGACACAGCGGATGTCGTCGCTGCTCATGGCCTTCATCGTGATCGGCACCCTCACCGCGATGGTGACGACCCCGGACCCCGAGTGGTGGACTGTCCACTTCAGCCACCTCGGCTCGTTCGACGCGCTGTCGAGCTGGATCTTCAACGGCACCCTCATCGCCGGCGGTCTGCTCGTCACGACGTTCGCGGTGTATATCGCCAACGACATGGACGACCTGGTCGACGCCGGAGTGCTGACGAGTCGTCGCGGCGCCCGCGTCGTGCCGGTCCTCTTCGTCGTGATGGGGGTGATGCTCGCGTGCGTCGGCATCTTCCCCGTGGACGTGAACCTCGCGCTCCACAACCTGTCCGCCTCCGGAATGGCGGCGATGTTCATCGTGCTGCTCGTGAGCGGCCCGAACCTGCTGCGCGGGATGCCGCGCACCTACTTCGTCGCGTCGTGGTCGTTCTTCGCCGCGACGATCGCGTCGGTCATCCTCTTCATTCCGGCGGTCGGCTACTTCTCGCTCACGGCGTTCGAGATCATCGTCTTCGCACTGATCTTCGGCTGGATCTCGGTGTTCATCCGCTTCCTCGAGGCCGCCGGTCGCGCCGACTGAGCCGCCCCACCGGCGACACGCTGCAGAACTCCACGGATCTGCGATCCCACGGGCCGAAGTCCGCGCTCAGCGGCGTCGGCCGCGGGGATCCGTGGAGTTCTGCGGGGCCCGTCCCGGAATCCCGGACGGCGTGACGTCAGCCGCGGTCGTCGGGATCGGCGGATGCCTCGGACTCGGCCTCGGACTCGGCCTCGGCCTCGGCGGCGTCGGCTGAATCGGCTCCCGTCGGCTCTTCATCCGGCGCGACGACGCCCGAATCAGCCGCCGGAGCCTCCGACTCGGCCTCGGGCTCCGGCTCGGACTCGGGCTCAGGCTCGGCCTCGGGCTCAGGCTCCGCTGCCTCATCGCGCTCCGTGGCCCCGTCGGGCTCCGCGGCCTCATCGGCTCGATCGGTTCCCG
>NZ_JAYRDE010000033.1:0-7618 GCF_041909575.1 Microbacterium sp.
CAGGAGTTATGCGCCGCGAGTGTCCGGCAAGGCGCACCCCGGCGCCTTCGAGGCATCCACCTGGCGTGGCCACCGAACCGGCGCCGGCGCGGCATCCCTCGGCGCATAACTCCTGCAGTTTGGCGCAGCGGGCCGTGCCGTCCCGCGTGATTCCGGGCGCGCGGTCGCCCTCGGCCGGCGAAGTGCAGGAGTTATGCGCCGCGAGGGTCGGGGACGGCGCACCCCGGCGCCTTCGAGGCATCCACCTGGCGGGGTCACCGGCTCGGCACTTGCGCAGCTTCCCCCGGGCGCATAACTCCTGCAGTTTGGCGCAGCGCGCCGCCTTGTCCCGCGTGATTCCGGGCGCGCGGTCCCCCTCGGCCCGCGAAGTGCAGGAGTTATGCGCCGCGAGGGTCGGGGACGGCGTGCCCGGGGAAGGGTGGCGGGGTGCCGTGGGTCACGCGTGCAGGATGACGGAGATGTGCACGATGACGGATGCTTCAGGCCTGCGGGATCCGTCATCCGGCACATGTCCGCAGATCGGCGCACTCCGCACCCCGCACGCTGCGGGCGCCGCGTGGGGGATGACTGAGACGCGCAATGCACAGGGGGTGACCAGGATGCCGGGCTAGCCTGGGCTGCGGATCCCGAACCGGATCCCCGGACGACGGATCAGTACCCGGTGAGCGACAAGACTGGCCAGGAGCACAGTCATGTCGTGGGTCATCCTCATCCTTTCGGGCGTCCTCGAGGCCGTCTGGGCCACCGCGCTCGGCAAATCCGAGGGCATCACCAAGCTCTGGCCCACCGTCGTCTTCGGCGTCACCCTGCTGCTGAGCATGGGCGGGCTCGCGCTGGCCATGCGCGAGATCTCCACCGGCACGGCGTACGCGGTCTGGGTCGGCATCGGCGCATCCCTGACCGTGGCGTACGCGATGATCACCGGCGACGAGGCGTTCTCCTTCGTGAAGATGTTCCTCATCCTCGGGCTCGTCGGCTGCGTCGTCGGCCTGAAGCTGGTCGGTCACGAGTAGGCGATCGGATGCCGCAACCCCGCGAATTCTCACCTTCAACCTGACGTCGACATGACTTCTCGATGAACTCTTGACGGCGTGCGCGGGCTGAGTAGATTCAGTCCTGCGAAGAGAAAACAGAGACGAAGGAACCCGAAAGGGAACCGGACACAGAGACCGCACATCGCATGATGATCGCCCCGGGGTTTCGGCCCCGGGGCGATCTTCGTGGCGGCGGCACGGTGCCCGCGGCGGCCCGTCCTAGGCTCGATCCATGGACCCCACGACCCTGACCGACGGCGCCGTGCTCCGGGCGGCGCGCCCCGGCGACGAGCCCGGCATCCTCGCCTGCATCCACGGCCTGGCCCTGTACGAGCGCGAGCCGGATGCCGTCGAGAACACCGTCGAGGCGCTCGCCGAGAATCTGTTCGGCGAGGACCCGCGCGTGTTCACCCACGTCGTGGAGCGGGACGGCGAGATCGTCGGGATCGCGATGTGGTTCCTCACCTACTCGACCTGGACCGGCCGGCACGGGATCTGGCTCGAGGACCTCTTCGTCGACGACGCTCAGCGCGGTCGCGGGTATGGCAAGGCCCTGATCGCGTCCCTCGCCGCGGTGTGCGTCGAGCGCGGATACTCCCGACTGGAGTGGACCGTCCTCGACTGGAACGCGCCCTCGATCGCCTTCTACCGTGCGATCGGCGCCGTCCCGATGGACGAGTGGACGACGCAGCGCCTCACCGGCGACGCGCTCGCCGCGCTCGCCGGCATGCGCTGACTGACGACGCTGCGACAAGGGGTTGACACCGCCGCCGCCCGCCGCGTACCCGTGGAAGGAGGGCGGAGGCAGCCGCCGGCGATGAGGAAGGGCGACGCGGCGATGGCGGATCGAGTGCAAGCACTGGCGGATGTCGCCAAGGAACGCGGCATCCGCATCGGCCTCGCGGAGTCGCTCACGTGCGGCCTGCTGGCGAGCTCCATCGGCAAGGGCAGCGATGCGGAGAACTGGTTCGCCGGTGGCGTCGTCGCGTATCAGACCGAAGTCAAGGAGTCGGTGCTCGGCCTGACGCCGGGAACGGATCCGTGCTCCGCGGCGTGCGCGGAGCAGCTCGCCGCGGGTGTCGGCGCGCTGCTGGAGGTCGATGTCGCGGTCTCCACGACCGGCGTCGGCGGCCCCGATCCGCAGGACGGGCATGAACCGGGCACCGTGTACCTCGGCTGGTCGACCGCCGCGGGGGAGGGCCACCGCCGGTACGCGTTCGACGGCGATCCGGAGCGGGTGCTCGAACAGACCGTCGACGCGGCGATCGACCTGCTCGAAGAGCTGGTCACCGGGATGCCGCGCGCGACCTAGCTTTCGTCTTCCTCCGGCTCCTCCTCGGGATTGCCCGGACGCACCACGGCGTCGTCGCGCACGTCGATGCGCGTGATGCCGTCGCCGCGGTCCGTGACGTCGATGCGCGGTGCGGCGTCCTCTTCGGTCGCGGCCGGCGCGGCCAGGAGCTGGTCGCGGCGCTTCTCCTCGTCGGTCATCCCATCGGTCATGGTTCGTCCTTCCGTCGTCGTGCGCTCGACGCTAGCGACCGGGCACGCCCGCGCCGACGGTCTTGACAGAGCTGCGGCATCCGGAAATTCTTCGTACTCAGTGTTGCCAAGTACCGGTACTCAGTGTTACCGTCTAGTGGTAGTCAGCGAGACAGAGTAGAGGAGGGGCCGATGGGCAATCAGATGACCGAGATGCTGAAGGGCACTCTCGAGGGCATCGTGCTCGCGGTGCTGGCCGGCAGGCCCGCGTACGGGTACGAGATCACCGCGCAGCTGCGCGATCAGGGGTTCTCCGACCTCGTCGAGGGCACCGTCTACGCACTGCTGGTGCGCATCGAGCAGCGAGGCCTCGTGGACGTGGAGAAGGTCCCGTCCGAGAAGGGTCCGCCGCGCAAGGTCTACACGCTGAACGCGCGAGGGCGCGACCAGCTCGAAGAGTTCTGGGGGACGTGGAGCTTCCTCTCCGAACGGATCGATCAGCTCCGCACACACGACACAGAAGGAGAGAACTGACATGGCTGCCAAGTGGTACGAACTGGTCACCGGATCGCTCTCGGACAAGAAGGCCTACCGCCAGTACAAGGCGCGGATCGCCGCACTGCCCGAGCCGTACCGGACCGCGGCGAACGCGTTCGAGCGGTACTTCATGTACAACGGCGGCATCACCGACGGCGACCCCGCGGTGATGATGACGATGCTGAACGACTTCGCCGACCTGTGGGAGCGCGCTGCCGCGGACGAGACGCCCGTTGCCGACATCGTGGGCGACGACCCGGTGGAGTTCGCCGAGGCCTTCGCCGCCGCCTACTCCGGCAAGCGCTGGATCGACAAGGAGCGCAACCGCCTCACCGACACCATCAAGGGACTCGAGGGAAAGGACGGACGATGACCGCCGCAGCCATCACCGTGAAGGGCGTCGAGAAGGCGTTCAAGGATCTCAAGGTGCTCCGCGGCGTCGACTTCGAGGTCGAGCGGGGAAGCATCTTCGCCCTGCTCGGGTCGAACGGGGCCGGAAAGACGACGCTCGTGCGCATCCTGGCGACATTGCTGAAAGCGGATGCCGGCAGTGCGACCGTGAACGGCATCGACGTCGCCGCCCGCCCGGGCGACGTGCGTCAGTCGATCAGCCTCACCGGGCAGTTCGCCGCCGTGGACGAGGTGCTGTCCGGACGCGAGAACCTCGTGCTCGTGGCGCAGCTGCGCCACCTCAAGGACCCGGGCGCGATCGCCGACGAGCTGCTCGCGCGGTTCTCGCTCACCGAGGCGGGCGGGCGCAAGGCCGCCACGTACTCCGGAGGCATGCGCCGCCGGCTCGACATCGCGATGAGCCTCATCGGCGACCCGCCGATCGTGTTCCTCGACGAGCCCACGACGGGCCTCGACCCGCAGGCGCGCATCGAGGTGTGGCAGACCGTCACGCAGCTCGCGAAGAACGGCACGACCGTGCTCCTGACCACGCAGTATCTCGATGAGGCCGAGCAGCTCGCCGACCGCATCGCGATCCTCCACAAGGGCACGATCATCCAGAACGGCACGCTGACCGAGCTCAAGAAGCTCCTGCCGCCCGCGCAGGTCGAGTACATCGAGAAGCAGCCGACCCTCGAAGAGGTCTTCCTCGCGCTGGTCGGCGAGACCGACGACGACGCGGCCTCGGCTGCCACGACCGGAAAGGAACTGTCATGACCACGCACGTGATCGGCGACACCGCCGTGCTCACCAGCCGGTCGCTCCGGCACATCCTGCGCAGCCCCGACACGATCATCACCACCGCGGTCACCCCGATCGCGCTGATGCTGCTGTTCACGTACGTGTTCGGCGGGGCGATCGACCTCGGCTCGCAGGAGTCCTACATCGACTACATGCTGCCCGGCATCCTGCTCATCACCATCGCATCGGGAGTGGCATACACCGCGTACCGCCTCTTCCTCGACATGCAGGGCGGGATCTTCGAGCGGTTCCAGTCGATGCCGATCGCACGCTCGAGCGTGCTGTGGGCGCATGTGCTCACCTCGCTCGTCGCGAACCTCGTCTCGATCGGAATCGTGATCGGCGTCGGGCTCCTGATGGGGTTCCGCACCGGCGCGTCGGTATGGGTCTGGCTCGGGGTGATCGGCATCCTCACGCTGTTCACCCTCGCGCTGACGTGGATCGCCGTCATCGCCGGACTGTCGGCCAAGACGGTCGACGGGGCGAGCGCGTTCAGCTACCCGCTGATCTTCCTGCCGTTCATCAGCTCGGCGTTCGTGCCGACGGAGTCCATGCCGGCGCCGGTTGCCTGGTTCGCCGAGAACCAGCCGGTGACCTCGATCGTCGACACCCTGCGTGCGCTGTTCGCGGGCGAGCCGGTGGGCGCCGACATCTGGGTGGCGCTGGCGTGGCTCGTCGCGATCCTCGTGGTGGCGTACGGCTTCGCGATCGCGATTTACCGTCGCAAGATCAGCTGACCTGCGGGCGCGGCCGCGCCGCGGCGTCCGATGGCCATCGACCGGCACACCAGCCGGCCGGTGGCCATCAGGCTGTCTGCGGCGCCAGGCGCTCCGCGATGGCGTCGAGCGCCTCGCGCAGGGAGGGGAACTCGCACACTCCGGTCGCGCCGCTGACCCACAGCACGTAGACGCGCGAGTCCTTGCACTCGAGGTAGGCGATCACGCGGTGCGGGTCGCTCTGGTCAGCAAACGGGTCGCTCGCGACCCAGGCACCGTCGCCGACCCACTGGAGGTCGGGATGACGGTCGCGTCTCGGGGTGCTGGTGGGAGCGAGCATCGGGGCCTCCAGGGTGCTCAGAAGCAGATGATGGCACCAGAATGGCGGGCCGGACGGCTGCGGCGTGAGGCCTTGACGGCGACCCGAACTTCTGCAACTCGCCGGCCGTGCGGACGCTCGCCGCTCACGACCCCCCGAGCAGCTGCTCCATCTCGGCGATCTCGGCCGTCTGGTCCTCGATGATCTTCTCGGCCAGGGCGATCGCGTCGGGGTTCTGGCCGGCCTCGACCTCGCCCTCGACCATGAGGATCGCGCCCTCGTGATGCTCGATCATCTGCTCGAGGAAGAGAGCGGATGCCTCGTCCCCTGTCGCGTCCTCGAGCGCGTCCATGTCGCCCTGCGACATCATCCCGTCGCCGTGATCCATCCCGCTCGCGGGCGTGTCGACGTCCCAGTCCTCGAGCCATCCCTCCATGAGGTCGATCTCGGGCTGCTGCGCGGCCTTGATCCGCTCGGCGAGAGCGGCGACGTCCTCGTCCACGCCGTCTTTCGCGAGCAGGACGTCGGACATCTCGACGGCCTGCTCGTGGTGCGGGATCATCATCTGCGCGAACATGACGTCGGCGCTGTCGAACTCGGCGGACTCCGACGAGCCGTCGTGATCCATGCCTGGCATGTCGTCGGTGTCGTCGCTGCCGGCGCCCGGGGCGCAGCCGACGAGCGTGAGCGCGAGGGCGAGGGCGGCGGTCGCCGCGGCGGTGCGGATCTTCATGAGGTTCTCCAGGGTTTCCGGTGGTCGGGGGTGGGGGATCAGCGGCCGGCGACCGCGTCGGGGCTCAGGTCCAGCCGCCGCAGCAGCTGGGCGTTGAGCGCGACGACGATCGTCGAGACCGACATGAGGATCGCGCCGACCGACATCGGCATCACGAAGCCGATCGGTGCGAGGATTCCGGCGGCGAGCGGCACCGAGACGAGGTTGTAGCCCGCCGCCCACCACAGGTTCTGCGTCATCTTGCGGTAGCTCGCGTGCGACAGCTCGATCACCGACAGCACCGAGCGCGGGTCGTCGCTGGCCAGGATGACTCCGGCCGACGCGATCGCGACATCCGTTCCCGCCCCGATCGCGATGCCCACGTCGGCCTGCGCGAGAGCGGGGGCGTCGTTCACGCCGTCGCCGACCATCGCGACCCTGCGGCCTTCGGCCTGCAGCTCCTTCACGGTGGATGCCTTGTGCTCGGGGCGCACGCCGGCGAAGACCCGGTCGATGCCGAGCTCTGCGGCGACGGATTCCGCGACGGCCTGGGCATCCCCCGTGATCATCACGACCTGCACGCCCCGCTGACGAAGGGCGTTCACAGCCTGGCGGGACTCCGGGCGCACCTCGTCGGCCAGGCGCAGCGCGCCCGCGACCTCGCCGTCCACGAGCACGTGCAGGATGATCGCGCCCTCGCCGCGCCACTCATCGGCGACGGGCAGTTCGGCGCCGTGCTCCTGCGCGAGCAGGTGGGGTCCGCCGACCTGGATGCGACTGCCGTCGACCAGGGCGCTCACGCCGACGGCCGGCGCCGAGACGAACTCGGTCGCCGTCGGCACGGCAAGTCCCGTCGTCCGGGCTGCTGCGACGATCGCACGGGCGAGCGGATGCTCCGAATCGGCCTCCGCCGCGGCTGCCAGGGCGAGTACGTGGTCGGCGTCGTGGCCCGGGGCGGGCTCCACGGCCGTGACGGCGGGCGTGCCCTTGGTGAGGGTGCCGGTCTTGTCGAAGAGCACGGTGTCGACGGTGCGCATGCTCTCGAGCGCGAGGCGATCCTTCACGAGCACGCCGGCGCGGGCCGCGCGCTCGGTCGCGATCGAGACGACGAGCGGGATCGCCAGGCCGAGCGCGTGAGGGCACGCGATCACGAGCACGGTGATCGTGCGCACGACGGCCTCGTCGGGCAGGCCGATGGCCGTCCAGGCGAAGGCCGTGATCGCCGCGGCGCCGAGCGCGAACCAGAACAGCCAGCCGGCGGCGCGGTCGGCGAGGCGCTGCGCGCGCGACGAGGAGTTCTGGGCTTCGGCGACCAGGCGCTGGATGCCGGCCAGTGCGGTGTCGTCGCCCACCGCGGTGATCCGCACGCGCACTCCCGAGTCGGTGGCGACCGTGCCCGCGACGACCGGGTCGCCGTCGCCACGTCGGACCGGCCGGGATTCGCCGGTGATCATCGACTCGTCCATGCTCGCCGAGCCCTGCACGATGCGTCCGTCGGCGGGCACGCGCCCGCCCGGGCGGACGACGACGACATCTCCGACGCGCAGGTCGGACGGCGTGACGGTGACGGTGGTGTCGCCGTCCACCCTCTCGGCCTCGTCGGGAAGGAGCGCCGCGAGCGAGTCGA
>NZ_JAYRDE010000033.1:7628-26113 GCF_041909575.1 Microbacterium sp.
CGTGGTCTGGGCGAGGGAGCGCATCTCGATCCAGTGGCCGAGCAGCATGATCACGATGAGGAGCGCGAGCTCCCACCAGAAGTCGAGCTGGTGGTGGAGCAGGCCGAGGCTCGCGCCCCACGAGGCGATGAACGCGACGGTGATCGCGAGCCCGATGAGCAGCATCATGCCGGGCGTGCGGGAGCGGATCTCCTGCACGGCGCCGGTGAGGAACGGCGCTCCACCCCACACGTACATGACGGTGCCGAGGACGGGGGAGATCCACGCGACCCAGGCGGCCTCGGGCAGCGGATAGCCGAGGAGCATCGCGAACATGGGGGAGAACGCGACGACGGGGATCGCCAGGATCAGGTTCCACCAGAACAGGCGCCGGAACCGGTCGACGTGGCCCGAGTGGTCGTGGTGATCGTCGTGGTGGCCGCTGTGGTCGCTGTGGCCGCTGTGGTCGCTGTGAGCAGCGACGGCAGCGTCGTGGCCGGCTTGCGTGTCGGTCTGCAGATGGTGATCGTGCTCGTTCATCGCCGGTCTCCTCTGATGCTGCGACGGGGGTGAGCCCCTCGGCATCCGCAACCAGAATACCCCCCGAGGGTATTCCGCACGAGAGAAGATCGTTCCGTCGCTCGCGCCCGTGTCAGGTACCGTCGAGCGATGAGCTCAGCTGCGGGTCCGATGGCCGGTCTGCGCGCGGCAGCGAGGTGGGCGCTCGTCGTCCTGCTCGCGGCGGCCGGCGCATCCCACCTCTCGTGGGGCAGGCGTGGCTACCGCATCGTGGTGCCGGATTGGTCGACCCGCCTCACCGGCCTCAGCAAGGATGCGATCGTGGTGGGTTCCGGTGTTGCCGAGCTCATGCTCGCCGGCGCGGTCGCGTCGATGCCGCGGGAACGGAGCGTCGGCTGGCTCGTGGCGGCGTTCTTCGTCGCCGTCTTCCCCGGCAACGTGCACCAGTGGCGCACCGGCCGGTCTGCCCCCATGCTCCGCACCGACCGCGCCCGCTTCGTGCGCCTCCTGCTGCAGCCGCTCCTGGTCGCGTGGGCGCTGTGGAGCACGCGGTAGCTCGCGGTCGTTTCACGCCGGGTTTCACCCCCGCAGGGTGACGGCGCGGGGCGGGGTCGGCCATACGTTGAGCGCGCCGACATCCCGCAAGGAAGAGGAAGCCCCATGTCTCCTGATCGTCACGCCCGGACCATGCTCCCGATCCCGGACCGCCCGGCACCTGGGCTGACGACCTATGACGCGAAGGATCCCGACACGGCCTACCCGCCGATCGAGCCGCTCCGGCCGCCCGAGGGCGCGCCGAACGTGCTGGTCATCCTCATCGACGACGCCGGATTCGGCTCGTCGAGCGTGTTCGGCGGGCCGTGCGAGACGCCCAACGCCGAGCGCCTCGCCGCGGGCGGCCTGCGCTACAACCGCTTCCACACCACCGCGCTCTGCGCACCGACCCGCGCTGCGCTGCTCAGCGGCCGCAACCACCACTCGGTGGGGATGGGCAGCATCACCGAGACCGCGACCTCGGCGCCGGGCAACAGCTCGCTGCGGCCGAACAGCAAGGCACCGCTCGCGATGACGCTCAAGCTGAACGGCTATTCCACGGCGCAGTTCGGCAAGTGCCACGAAGTGCCGGTGTGGCAGTCCTCGCCGATGGGCCCGTTCGACGCGTGGCCGTCGGCGGGCGGCGGGTTCGAGACCTTCTACGGCTTCATCGGCGGCGAGAACAACCAGTGGGATCCGTCGCTGTACAACGGCACCACGCCGGTCGAGCCGCCGGCGACGCCCGAGGAGGGCTACCACCTGACCGAGGATCTCGCCGATCACGCGGTCACCTGGATCCGCACGCAGAAGGCCCTGATGCCCGACAAGCCGTTCTTCGTGTACTTCGCACCGGGCGCCACGCACGCGCCGCACCACGTGCCGAAGGAGTGGGCCGACAAGTACAAGGGCGCCTTCGCCGATGGCTGGGATGCGCAGCGCGAGAAGACGTTCGCCCGGCAGAAGGAGCTCGGGGTCATCCCGGCCGACGCCGAGCTCACGCCGCGGCACGACGAGATCCCGGCGTGGGACGACATGCCCGCCGAGCTCAAGCCCGTGCTGGAGCGCCAGATGGAGGTCTATGCGGGCTTCATGGAGCACACCGACCACCACGTCGGCCGGGTCATCGATGCGATCGCCGATCTCGGCATCCTGGACGACACGATCATCTACTACATCGTCGGGGACAACGGCGCGTCGGCCGAGGGCACCGTGAACGGCGCCTTCAACGAGATGGCGAACTTCAACGGCATGGCCGCGCTCGAGACGCCGGAGTTCCTGGCGTCGAAGATCGACGAGCTCGGCTCGCCATCGTCGTACAACCACTACGCGGTGGGCTGGGCATGGGCGATGGATGCTCCGTTCCAGTGGACCAAGCAGGTGGCCTCGCACTGGGGCGGCACGCGCAACGGCACGATCGTGCACTGGCCGAGCGGGATCGAGGAGAAGGGCGGACTGCGCACGCAGTTCACCCACGTCATCGACTTCGCGCCGACCGTGCTCGAGGCGGCCGGGCTTCCCGAGCCGACCATGGTCAACGGCGTGCAGCAGGCGCCGATGGAGGGGACGAGCATGCTCTACTCCTTCAACGATGCCGACGTGCCAGAGCGCCACGACCTGCAGTACTTCGAGATGTTCGGAAACCGCGGGATCTACCACAAGGGGTGGAGCGCGGTCACGAAGCACCGCACGCCCTGGGTCATGGTGGGCGGAAAGCTCGCGGCATTCGACGACGACGTCTGGGAGCTCTACGACGGCACGACCGACTACAGCCAGTTCCGCGACCTCTCCGCCGAGCAGCCCGAGAGGCTGCACGAGCTGCAGCGCCTGTGGCTCATCGAGGCGGTCAAGTACAACGTGCTGCCGATCGACGACCGCGGCGCCGAAAGGCTGAACCCCGACCTCGCCGGCAGGCCCAGCCTCATCCACGGCACCTCGCAGCTGCTGTTCCCGGGCATGGGCAGACTCTCCGAGAACAGCGTCGTGAGCATCAAGAACAAGTCGTTCTCCCTCACCGCGGAGCTCGAGATCCCCGAGGGCGGGGCCGAGGGTGTCATCATCGCCCAGGGCGGGCGGTTCGGCGGCTGGAGCCTCTATGTGCTCGACGGCAAGGCGAAGTTCGTCTACAACGTCCTCGGCATCCAGGCGTTCGTCACCGAAGCGGAGTCGGCGATCCCGGCCGGGAAGCATCAGGTGCGCATGGAGTTCGCCTACGACGGGGGAGGACTCGCCAAGGGCGGTGGCGTCACGCTCTACTACGACGGGGATGCCGTCGGCACGGGCCGTGTCGGAGCGACCCAGGCCATGGTCTTCTCGGCGGACGAGACGACCGACATCGGCTATGAGTCCGGCACTCCCGTGACCGCCGACTACACCCCGCAGACGAGCCGGTTCACCGGCCGGATCCACTGGGTGCAGATCGACCTCGGGGACGACGACCACGACCACTTCATCGACCCGGAGGAGCGCCTGCGGGTCGCGATGGCCCGGCAGTAAGGGGTCGGTCGGCGCGCCGTCGCGGGGGAGCGACCCCACCGATTCCACAGATGCGCTTTTCGACGGGCGCGCGCCGGTCGCGTCTGGCAGGGTGGAGGCAGGAGCCGGAACACGGTTACCCTCCCCCTTGCCTAGAAGGAGTCGCCCATGGAGGTCGCCGGAGTCATCGGCATCCTGACGATCGTCGGCATCGCCGTCGTCGCCCTGATCATCGTCGGACTGATCGTGCTGCTGTTCGCCCGAAGCTGGATCAAGGTCGCACGCGCCGACGAGGCGCTGGTCATCTCGGGCCGCAAGCAGAAGGTGCAGAGCACCGTGATCGGCGCCGACGGGTCGAGCCGCTCCGAGATGTCGGAGTCGCCCGTCACGGTGATCGTCAACGGCAAGGCGGTGGTCAACCCGATCACGCAGCGGCACGAGATCATCTCGCTGCGCTCGCGTCAGGTGTCGCTGAACGCCGAAGCCCAGTCGCTCGACAACGTCACCCTCAACGTCGACGGTGTGGCGATCGTGAAGATCGGCTCCGACCCGCTGTTCGTGCGCCGCGCCGCGGAGCGCTTCGCCTCGCAGGACAAGGCGATCGAGCAGTTCACGACCGAGCAGCTCGAGGGTGCGCTGCGCGGCATCGTCGCGACCCTTTCCGTGGTCGAGCTCATGCGCGAGCGCAAGAAGTTCTCCGACCAGATCGCCGCCGATGTCTCGCACGAGCTCGCCGAGCAGGGCCTGATCCTCGATTCGTTCCAGATCAAGGGCATCACGGATGCCGTCGGCTACATCCAGTCGCTCGGTGCACCTGAGATCCAGGCCAAGCGTCAGGCGGCCGAGATCGCGCAGACCAACGCCGATCGCGCGATCAACCAGAAGAAGATCGCCAACCAGGAGGCGAACCTCGTCGAGCAGACCGCGCTCGACACCAACACCGCCAACGCCGACGCGGGCGTCGGACGCGCGCGCGCCGAGGCGGAGAAGGCCGAGGAGCTCGCCCGGGCGAAGGCCGAGCAGGCGGTGCTCCAGCAGCAGGCCGAGAACAAGCAGGCGCAGCTGGATGCCGACGTCAAGCGTGTCGCGGACGCACAGCGCTACGAGGCCGAGACCCGTGCACAGGCCGAGCTGTACACGCGCGAGCGCGCCGCCGAGGCCGCCGCGATCGAGCAGGTCAAGCAGGCCGAGGCCCGCACCCGGATCGCCGAGCAGCAGGCCGAAGCCGACAAGGCCCGCGCCGCGGGCGAGGCCGCAGCCGCCGAGTCGCAGGCCATGGGTGAGGCCACTGCCCTGCGGGCGCTGGCCGACGCCGAGGCATCCGCTCGCCGTCTGCGCGCACAGGCCGAGGCCGACGCGATCCGTGCCGAGGGCGAGGCCCGGGCGCGTGCGCTCGAGGCCGAGGCCGAGGCGATCGCGTCGAACCAGGAGGCCTTCCTGTCGCAGCGGGTGCTCGACGTGCTGCCGTCGATCATGGCCGAGTTCGCCAAGGGCTACGCCGCTATCGGCAGTGTCTCGATCATCGGCGGCGGGTCCGACGACGGCGCCAGCGGCGTCGTCAGGAGCGACAGCGCGAAGGCGATGCGGTCGGTGTTCGACAGCGTGGAGGCCGCGACCGGGCTCGACCTCGCCGCGATCATCCAGGGTCGCGCCGTGGGTCGCGGCATCGGCGAGGGAATGGCCGAGGTCGCGCCGGCGAAGACGGGGGCGGCGTCACCCGACGGCGAAGCGTCGGTCGGTGCGGTGCCGGCCGCGCCGGCTGGGGAGGCGGGGGCGTTGCGACCTTCGCGGAGGGGCCGATCCTGCGGGATCGGCCCCTCCCGTGCGCAGGAGAAATCCGCTGCACAGGAGTCTGACCCCCAGGGTCGTCCTGCGGAGCGGATTTCTCCTGTGCGGCGAACTCGCCCTCAGCGACGAGGCATCCGTCGTCAATCTCGTGTGAACGCGAGCATCCACGAGTAGATGTCGTCGCCCTGGCTGCCGCTGTAGGCCTGGTCCCATCCGTCGTGCATCAGCCCGGGGTAGATCGACAGCTGCGCGCGATCGGGCGTGACGCCGGGGCATCCGCGTATCGCCTCGATGGTGTCGATGCTGCCGGCGGGATTCACCACGTCGTCGAGCTCGCCGTGGATCGCCCACACCGGAACGTCGGCCAGCGCGCAGCCGGCGTCCGCCCACATCGGACGCCCGTCGCCCGCGACCGGGACGGCCGCGGCGACCTGCTCCCCAAGCGCCGACCTCGCGGCTCAGTGTCCTCCCACCCTCGGGGTGCGTCAAGGGGAGTCGGTGTGCGGTGGGTCGCGCGTCCGTGCGCGGAGTGTGTGAGCGCCGCCGGAGCTCAGCGGTACTGCTCGAGGTACGCGGTGATGCGGGCGAGTGCGCCCTGCCAGACCTCGTCGACGAAGAAGTCACGGATCTCGGGCACCGGGAAGCCCGTCTGCACGATCGTCATCCGCGTGCCGTCGCCCTCGGCGGTGAAGTCGATGGCGATGCGGGTGGTCATCGTCATTCCATCGGGGCTGCTTCCGGTCGATTCGGTCACCAGGCGATGCGGACGGTCGATCTCGAGGAAGGTCTGCGTCTCGCGGAACAAGGTGTCGGCATCCGGTCCCCACACGGCGGTCTGGGTGCCGCCGACGCGCAGGTCGACGGTGATCTCGACGACGCCCGGCTCGTCGTTGAGGATCGAGAACCAGATCTTCTGCTTCTCGGCATCCGTGTACGCGTCGAAGACCTCGTCGGGGGTCGCGGCGAGGACGCGGGAGATCCTCAGCTCGAGGGGAGTGGTGGTGTCGCTCATCGGTCGGTTCCCTTCTGCAGAGTGAAGTAGGCGTCGAGGCCGTCGAGGCGGCGCTCCCAGAGTCGCTGGTAGTAGCTGATCCACGCCATGACGTCGTCCAATCGTTCGCCGCCCAGCCGGCACTGGCGGGTTCGGCCGATCTTCTCGGTCGCGACGAGTCCCGCATCTTCGAGCACGTGGATGTGCTTGGCCATGCCGGTGACGGTCATGCCCGCCGCCGTGGCGAGCTCCGACACCGGGAGGGGGCCGGCACCGAGCCGCTGCAGCACGTCGCGCCGCGTGCCGTCGGCGAGGGCCGCGAAAGCCCGGTCGAGATCGGGTTGGTGAACCATGTGGTGGAGCATAGCGAGCGGCCTCATTCGACCCGGCCGAGGAGTGCCCCGAGGGCGATCGCGGACACGAGCCCGAGCTCGATCGCCGCGCTGATGACGAGCCGGATGGCGAGCGTCTCGGCGTCGCCGAGAGCGGGCACGAGCACGGCCGCCACGAGCGCCGCGATGGTCGCGGTCATCCATCCCCACTGCCGACGGCGGCCGAACCGCACGGCTAGCACGACCGCTGCGGCCACGAAGGCGAGCTGGGTGATGAGGAACCCGGCCTGGTGCAGCGCACCGTGCCAGCTCATCTCGGGAGCGCCCGCCGGTGCTCCGGCAGGGAACCCCGCGCCGGCATCGGTGACGAACACACCCGCCACGATGAGGCCGACGCCCATGAGCGCGATGAGCACGTTCGCCCAGCGGGTGAGGCGCCCGCGCGTCAGCGCGCGGCCGAGGCCGATGCCGCCTCCCGCGATGAGAAGACCCGTCACGACGAAGTTGAGGATCTGCACCCACCCGCCCTCGCCGAGACTCAGCAGGCTCATGGGGTGGAACGTGGGCCGGAATCCCTCGCGGGTGAACGCCTGAAGCGCCCAGAGTACGACGAACAGCGGGGTGGCGACGACGGCGCCGACGAGCAGAAGGCGGGTTGCGCGGGACATGCGGACTCCAGAAGTTGAACTTATTGGTTCACTATTGCACAGTGAACCAGGAAGTTCAATGTCGAATGCGGAGTCGGCTCGATGAGAGTGGTTCCTGCTACCTTCATCTCTCGTCCGGGCGTCGCCCTGAGGCCGGCGTGACAGCAGATCGGGGAGCGGTGCGCACGAAGACAACGGCACCGCTTCTGGCGGGGATCGTCGCGTGCCTTCTGACGCTGACGGGATGCCTCGGGCTGGGCCTCGGCCTGGACGGCGAAGCGCCCCCTTCGACGCCGAACGGCGGCGCGAGCCAGGAGGCGACGTTCGTCGAGGTGGTCGACGGCGACACGATCGAGACCTCTCTCGGCACCGTCCGGCTGATCGGTATCGACACGCCCGAGCGCGGCGAGTGCGGCCACGATCAGGCGTCCAGCGCCCTCCTGACCGTCGTCCGCCCGGGCGACGGGCTCGTGCTCGATCTGCCCGAGGGGCAGAACGACAGGGATAGGCACGGACGACTCATCCGCTACGCGACGACCGATGCCGGCGTCGACCTCGGGCTGCTGCAGCTCGAAGCCGGAAATGCGGTCGCCCGGTACGACTCCCTCGACGGCTACCCCGAGCATCCTCGTGAAGCGGCCTACCATTCGGCGCAGGTCGCGACTCTGGGTGCGGACGCCGCCGTGGTCGCGCTCGGGTGCGCGGTGGCTGACCTTCCGGCGATGGCCGACCGGTGGTGGGAGGAGTACTCGTCGTGCGGGAAGCTGCGGCTGAACGACCTCGGCCTGCCCGTCGGCCCCTTCGACCGCGACGACCCGGCCGAGGCGGAGCAGTACGACTGGTTCGCGAACCGCACCGGCAATGCGGGTGACGGCGACGGCGACGGCCTCGCGTGCGAGTGATCGCGTTGTCGCGATCGGCTAGCGTCGGTCGCATGGTCTTCGCGAATGTCGGCACATTGGGCGCGGCCCCCGGAAAGCGTGACGCTCTCGTCGAGCACCTGACACGGCGGAGCAGCGTCCTCGCGGAGATCGGGTGCCTGGCCTACGAGGTGGGGACGAACGACACCGAACCCGACACCGTCTTCGTCATCGAGCTCTGGCAGAGCGCCCAGGCGCACCGGTCGTCTCTCCAGCTGCCCGAAGTCCGGGCATCCATCGCCGAGGCTCGCCCGATGCTGTCGGGGGAGTTCGGCGGCTTCCAGTTCGACGTCGTCGGGTCGCCGCTTCGCGAGTGATCCCGTCGCGGTCCGCGGTCCAGACCGGCCCACTCGGGCGCAGTGCCGCCCGTCTCCGGGCGCATAACTCCTGCAGTTCGGCCCACTCCGTGGACGTGCGCCGCGGAATTCCGCGGGCCGCGCGGCAACGGCGGCGCAGAGTGCAGGAGTTATGCGCCCGGCCCGCCCCCGACCCGGGCCCGCCCGCGGCCCGTCCCGGCCCCGCTCCAGCCCGGCTGGCCGGTTGAGCGGCGCGGAGTGAGGCGAAGAGTGGATGCCGCGGCATCCGCTGTCACCACGCTCCGAGCTGCGAGGGCGCCGTACTTGTCGCGATAGGCGGCGTCGACGAGGTCGGCGTTGGCGTCGCCGATGTCAGCGACGCTCACGTCGACGGACAGATCGCCGACCCGGATGTGGGCGGACGCCGTCCTGACCGCGCCTCCGTACCAGCCGGTCGTCCGCCGGCGCCACGTGCGCACGAAGACGTCGGAGCCGGCGACGGCGACCCAGATGGGCACCGCGCGCCCGGGACCGCCGTCGCGGCGCGGTGCCGAGATCTCGATCTCGAGCGCCGGGGAGAGGCGCCGCAGTTCTTCGGGCGACCACTCCGCGGCGGGGCGGTCATCGACGGAGGTCATGTCGGCTCCGTGGCGCGCACGAGTCCGCAGTCGAGACACGACCACGCGACGAGGAACCGCTCGTCGTCGAGGATCTCGAATGTGAGGGCGTCGCCGCAGGTGGGGCACACGCGCGGGTCCGCGGCATCCTTCGCCATGAGGCCAGCCTAGGGTTGCGGATGCTGCGACGGGCCGGTTCGTGCGGACAGGCCATTCGCCGCCTCCGCGCACGTATCAGGGGGTCGCGGCATCCCTCTTCGCAGTAGCATCATCCCAAGATCCGGCGCCACCGACGCTTCCGGAGAGGTGTTCATGAGCGACGCGACATCCACGACGCCGACGCCATCGCCGACGCCACCGCTGATCCTCGAGATCCGGGTCCATGGAGTGAGCAACAGCCCTCCGGCCGAGATGCTCGAGTCCGAACCCGACGCCATCGAGCGCGTCGACGGCGACGCTCTCGGCTCGTTCTGGGAGAGGAAGGACAAGGCCGCTAAGGATGGCGTCACGTCCACGCAGGCGTTCTCGTGGGGCGCGCAGACGCGTACCGGGGGAGGGGCACTCGCCGCGATCGGCCGAGCGTTCGTGCACGTCGGCTGGTTCCTGCTGCTGCCCTACGCCCTCGTGAACCTCGCCTACTGGACGCGCGAGATCAAGTACCAGCCGGACGGGACGACCCGCGCCTGGCACGGCGACACCGGCTCGGGCACGGTGCGGGTCTTCGGGCTCGTGCTCACGTTCATCGCGGTAGCCGCGTTCTGCTCGGTCGCGCTCGACCTCGTTGCGGTGCAGTGCTTCCGCGGCACGGCGACCGAGGCGAATCAGGTGTGCGCGGCGCTGCCATCGATGTTCGACGGCCTGCGCGGTCTCGACGTCGACAGCCGGGCGGCCCTGCTCGGACTCGTCCCGGTGATCGTCATCCTCGTCCTCTACCTGATCGCCCGCAGTGGACGCGTGCGGTTCGAAGCCCGGATCGAGCGGTTCGGCAAGCAGATCGGCAGTCAGGGTGACGAGGGCCGGCCGCTGCTGGCGACTCGCGGATTCTGGGCTGCGGCGCGAAGCCGGGACACGACGGAGTGGCTGCACGTGGCCGGGGCGCTCCTGCTGGTGCTGTTCCTCCTCGCCTTCGACGCCTCGTTCCCGGCGGCCGACTGCATCGGCGCTCCGGTGACCAAGGACCTCGTCACGTGCCTCGGGAACGTCGACTGGGTGCCGATGGGCGTCGTGATCGTCACGGGAGCGGGCATCGTGGCCGTCGTCGTCGGAGTGATCATCTCGTCGAGCACCCCGTTGCGCGAAGACCAGAGTCCGAAGGACCCGAGCCAGCAGGCCAAGCAGAAGCCGTCCGCCGACAAGCGCAATGCCCGCAAGCGCGCATACGCGTTCGTCTGCCTCGTCTACGCCGCGGTCGGCTACATCGTGTGGATCGCGCTGACGTTCACCCCGCTCACCGACACCGCGAAGGTGACGAGCCAGTTCACCGGGCTGATCACGGCGCCGCTCGTGCTCATGTCGGTGGCGCTGTTCCTCGCGCTCTATGCCGTGAGCTGGCGCGTGCGCTCCACCTGGCGTCGCCGCACCAGCGCGGTCGTGCTCACCTTCGGCGCCGCCGCGCTGCTGCTGAGTCAGGTTCTCTCCGACTCCGCCACGCAATGGGCGCTGACTGGAGTGGCCGTCGTGCTCGTGGCGATTCACCTGATCATCTCGCGGACCTCGCAGGCCAATCCGGGCGCCGCCGAGGGGGAGTCGGATGCCGGTGAACTGCGTTTCCGTGCGTGGCGAGGCCAGGGAGCGGCCGTCGTGATGCTGCTCGCCCTCTTCGTTTCGATGGCGCTCTCGAGCCTGCTCGTGCTCGCGGTGGCCTCGTGGCTCGGGACGCCCGAGCCGGGCGAGACGGATCGTATCTGGCGCACGCCGGGCGACCCGCTCCCGGTCTCGGACTGGGATGTCCCCGACGCCTACGAGCGCTTCGCGGTGCTGCTGATGCTGGTCGTCGTGGCGATCCTGGTCCTGCTCATCGTCGCCGCGATCGTCGTGTTCGCGAAGAAGCTCGTGCGATTCACCCTGCCGGAGCTGAAATGGAAGGGCGACGCGCCGAAGGACGAAGGCGACGCGGAGTCCCGGGGCGGGGTGGAGAAGCCCGGCCCTGGCTATCCGGCGGTGCTCGTCGACCCGAATGAGCGCGTGCGGATCCGTGCGAGCGCCCGGCGGTCGTCGCATCTGCTCCACCGGGGCGAGCCGCTGTTCGCCTGGATCGCCGTGTTCGCCGCGATCGGATTCTTCAGCCTGTCGTCCTCGATCGTGTTCGACGCGGCCAAGCGCTTCCTCGAAGAGGCGGCGCCGGGCCTTCCGGCCGGCCTGCGCGGCGCGGCGACGACGATCCTGGTCGCGCTCGCGCTCGCCGTGACCGCGGCGATCGTCGCGAACGCGGCCGCGAGCGGCGAACGCCCGCTCGGAGTCTTCTGGGATGTCGTCGCCTTCTTCCCGCGCGCGGGGCACCCCTTTGCGCCGCCGTGCTTCGCCGAGCGGGCCGTGCCAGAGCTTGCCGAGCACACCCGGAAGTTCTTGCGCCAGTCGCCCGCGGATCCCGGCAAGCCATGGTCGGCCGTCATCATGACGGCGCATTCGATGGGGTCGACCATCTCGGCCGCGACGATCCTCGCGCTGCGAGGGGAGAGGTTCTCGGAGGAGCCTTCGGCTGGTCCGCTGCTCACCGATCGCATCGCCCTGCTGTCGTACGGCAGCCAGCTGCGCGGCTATTTCAGCCGCTTCTTCCCCTCCGTGTTCGGGTATCAGGTGCTGGGCGTTCCCGGGCTTGCCGGGCCGTCGTTGTGGAAGGCGGACCCGTGGGGCAGGCAGGTGCTCGCCGAGTTCCCGAGTGCGGATGCCGGGGGAGCGGATGCTGCTGCCCAGACGCGCGCGGCGGCCAAGGCTCTCGCGCGAGCTGAGACCAAGGCCGAGGTGAGGTCGGGCGCCTACAAGAAGGATTCGCTGGCGGAGATGCTCGGTGCGGGCGAGTCGCGCGCGCCGCGCTGGCGCAATCTCTGGCGTCGAACCGACTTCCTCGGCTTCCCGGTGTTCAGCTACGACAGCGACGAGAACCCGGTCGACCGCGGGGCGACCGAGACGGCCCCGGGCTACCAGTGGACCGTCGCCACGCACTCGGCGTATCTCGGGACGGAGCAGATCGAACTCGCCCGCGGCGAGCTGGTGCGGGAGTTGAGCGACAACCCGGTGGGCTAACGACCGGCCGTTCGCGCGGCGGGCCGACGTGGCGTTCTCGCAGCGTTGAAGTCACCGGTGCGGCCGGGAGGCGTGAAGGCGTGTCTCGCCCTCGGGGTTCGCCGCTCGCGCGAACCTCGCGGCGAGGCGCCCGAACGCCGCCTTCAGCTCGTCGCCGTCGACTATCTCGACGTCGGCGTCGAGCTGCGCCAGCAGCAGCGCCAGCTGGTCGGGGTCGTCCGATCCGAGCTCGACTCGGCACGTGGAATCGTCGACCGCCTCGACGTCGACGGGTATGTGAAGTGCGGCGGTAACTGCGGCGGCCGGCGCATGGACGACGACCCGCGCCCGGTACGTCCAGCTCGCCTGGACGATGCGCCGCACGACGTGCTCGACCAGGGCGTCTTCCGCAATGACGCGTGGACGAAATCGCACGCCGGTCGGGGGATGCTGCACCATACGGTCGACCCGGAACACCCGCCAGTCATCGCGGTCGAGGTCCCACGCGAAGAGGTACCAGATGGGTCCCCAGCTCACGAGCCGTTGCGGCTCGGTGTGGCGTGTCGACGCGCTGCCATCGTGCGTCGTGTACCCGAATCGGAGGCGTTCGTGGCCCCGGATCGCCGCAGCGACCGCGCTCAACACCTCGAGATCGGGTTGCGGGTCGGCACCCGGGACCACGCTCGTCGCCTCGCGGACCGCGTCGACGCGCCGACGCAGCCGAGAGGGCATCACCTGCTCGATCTTCGCGAGCGCGGTCAGCGAGGTCTCCTCGATTCCGAGCCGCCACGTCGCCACCGCGCCCAGCCCGATCGCGACGGCGACGGCTTCGTCGTCGTCGAGCAGCAGCGGCGGCATCGCGGCGCCCGCGGCGAGCCGGTAGCCGCCGGCGACGCCGGGGCGGGCATCCACCGGATACCCCAGCGAGCGCAGCTTCCCGATGTCGTTGCGCACGGTTCGCGCGCTCACGGCGAGCCGGTCTGCGAGTTCGGAACTCGTCCAATCGCGCTTGAGCTGCAGCAGCGACAGCAACTCCAGCAGGCGGGCAGAGGTTTCGAGCACGCTCCGATCATTCCGCATATTGCGGAAGCTAACCTTCCGCATTGGCTCGAATCGTCGAAGCCATGAACAACAAAACCGAGCTCACGCCGTTCCGCGTCGACATCCCGCAGCCCGACCTCGACGATCTGCACGATCGACTCGGTCGCACCCGCTGGCCGCTCCCAGTGCCCGGTCGGGATGACCGCGATGACTTCAGCCGAGGCATCCCGCTTCGCTTTCTGACCGAGCTCGCCGACTACTGGCGTGACGGATTCGACTGGCGCGAGCAGGAAGCGAAGCTCAATGAGCACGACCAGTTCACCACCGTCGTCGACGGGCAGACCTTCCACGTCGTGCTCATGCGATCGGCGAATGCGGCGGCCACGCCGTTGCTGCTGTGCCACGGCTGGCCGGGATCATTCGTCGAGTACCAGCGCCTCATCCCGCTGCTGACCGACCACTTCCACGTGGTCATCCCATCGCCCCCTGGCTTCGGCTTCTCCACTCCGCTGTCTGCGAGCGGATGGGAGCTGGGGCGGACGACGGATGCCTACGCCGAGGTCATGACGCGGCTCGGCTACGAGCGCTTCGCTGTGCACGGGACCGACATCGGCTCGGGCATCGCCGGCCGCCTCGCCGGTGTCTTCCCGCAGCGGGTCATCGGCACGCACCTCGGAGTCGATCGCATGGTGCTCGGGGTGGTCGGCGACAAGTTCCCCGCTCCGGACGGCCTGACAGAGGACGAGGCCGGCCAGCTCGCAGCGCTGCAGGCGGAGCTCAAGGCGGAGATCGGCTACCTCGGCATGCACAACCACCGGCCCGACACGATCGGTCCGGCGCTGACCGATTCGCCGGTCGGCCTGCTCGCGTGGATCGGAGAAAAGTTCAAGACCCGCAGCGACGACGGCCACCACGCTCCCGCCGTCGACCGCGACCAGCTCCTCACGACCGTCGCGCTGTACTGGTTCACGCGCAGCGGCGCGTCGAGCCCGCAGTTCTACTACGAGGCCGAGCACACCGAACTCGCTTTCGC
The DNA here is from genome assembly GCF_041909575.1 of Microbacterium sp. Taxonomy (GTDB): domain Bacteria; phylum Actinomycetota; class Actinomycetes; order Actinomycetales; family Microbacteriaceae; genus Microbacterium. Next base: position 22,020 of record NZ_JAYRDE010000033.1, read on the forward strand.
CTTCTCTCCCGAGGTGCCCTCGGCCTGGATCGCGTTCGACACGCACCCGATCATCCGCCGCGCCCTCGACCCGTGGGGAGCGGTGAGCCACTGGACCGACCACGCCGAGGGCGGCCATTTCCCCGCGATGGAGGAGCCGGGGCTGCTGGCCGACGACATTCGAGACTTCGTCGACGGGCTTCCGTGAGGCCAGCCGAGGATTCCGGACGAGCGCTTAGCAACGCGTGTGCTCGATCGAATCCCGACAAGCGGCAGCGGAGACGTGAGCGACGCGGCGAGCGCGGCCAAGCAGGCTGCGCCCGCCGTCCCGCTGGCCGCCTACGGGCCGGCCGACCATCGGAACGGGGGAGTGGCAGGATGCAGCCAATGCTGTGAGGGGGCTGCAGCGAGGCGGGCTTCGAGTTCGGCGTGGAGACGTTCACGCGCGGGTGATGCCCGGCTGGAGCGGTGCCGAGGTAGCTTCGCGCAAGCGAAGCGCGTGGGTGGTGCCGAACAGCGCTGCGGCGACGCGGTCAGAAGATCACGTCTCGCTGCATCTCGCGGGCGAACCGAAGCAATGCTCATTTCGCGTGCGCACCCCCACGATGAACGCCGATGCACCGAAGAGCATGGCGCCGATCAGCACGGCGGAGATGGGGGAGAGCGTGCAGAAGCGGGGGTCTACTCACTGGTGCCGGGCAAGCGGGCCGTGCAGAGCCACGTCACGTGCAGCGAATCGGGCTCGTTACGCCGGACGCGAGCACCGTGATCGTGGCCAGATCGCACGTCCGGCGTCGGTGTCGACAGGGCTGGTCGTCCGTCCGGCTGTGGCCTTGGGTACTGGAATCGCCTTGGACGCACGACTGTCCTATGCGAACGACAGCCTGTTATCGACGACGTGCGCGGCCTCATCGCCGTCGCGCCCGATCGGATCCGCCCACTGATCTTCGCCTGCACATCCATCGAGCCTTCCTACGTCGACAGCATGAGCTGGTGGGCGCAGATCCGCACCCACCGACTGCGGTCTGGGTCGACGTGAGAAATCGCTAATGTTGGGCCATGGTGGAAGATGAACTTGCAGACGCAGCGCTGAGTCTGGTTCAGGGTCGTGCGCGCGTGATCAGCTCGCGGTATGAGGTTGTGCGGCGCGCATATGTCGACTCTTCGAGCCAGGAGCTGATTGACGCGCTGGCAACCGTGCCACGGGAGCAGAAGTCCAGTGTCGGGCTTCTACTCGCCGAGACACAGTTGAAGGACGCATTGCGGTCTAAGTCCAAGAGCGAACTGAACCGCTTCCTTTTTCGCTTCGGTGCGCACCTTCGCACTAGCGTGAGCGAGCCTGGCTTGACCCCGGCAGGCCGACTGAGCCTTGCGCTGGCTACTGAGGTCGTTTTCGATGCGCTGCCGTCGGCTTCCGCCGCGCAGCGGGCGGAAGCTTATGGGATACGAGTTCGACTCGCAGGTCCGGAGGTTACCGACCGCGACTGGCGGTCCACCGTCGGCGTCACTCGGGAAAACTTCGAAGACGCTGTCGGCCTTGTGTCTCGTCGGCTTGGTGGATCCCAGGACGCTTCCTCTCCGGAGTCATCCACACCGGTGGCAAACTACGCGGACGTTGAGTCGCATGTCGAGCAGGAACGGATCCCAAGCAGTCCGGCTCCGCACTGGCTGACCGAATTCTCAAACTCGACGGACCCACTTGTCGCGTCAACTGCGAATTGGCGACGTTCAAACGCGCCGCTTGACCAATCCTCGGATCTCACGCGAGCGTGGTCGGCCTTCAAGGCGGGAAACTATGTCGCGGCGCACGAAGCTCTCAGTGGGAGTGTGACACGGCTAGGCGAGGACTGGGGTCCTTCAAACGGGGCAGACGCACTTCGGACCTGGAACTGGCTTCGACTGGTGACGGAGCTTGCCGCACTCCAGCGCGGCGCCGTCGCAGACGCTCGCAGGTCGCGTACTTCGGCTGGGTCGTTCGCAGCTCGCTGTCTGCCCGATGACGATGAGTTTGTCGGCGGTCTGATCGGAAGCGCGATCGATGACTTCGCCGCCGGCGACATGGCGAGCGCTAGAGCGTGGAGCGTATACACAATCCGTTTGGTGGCTGACGTGGGTCACGAGTCCGCGCTGAGCGGCTACTCCAATCAGGCCAAGGCCCAGCTCCGCGCCGCGTGGGCGACGCAGTTCGGCCTGTCCGCGGAAGAAAGCCGGAGCACTGCAACTGCGGCCTTGGCGGCTACGCCACGGCTGAAGGAGGCCACCCAGCGGCTCTACCTGGGTGCCCGGGATTCGACGAAACCGTCGCGCACCCTACGGGAGTCGTTCCATAAGTTTGGGAAATTCCTGGATGAGTCAGAGGATGAGCTCTTTCGTGAGGCTGTCGACTCAGCGGAGGAGGCACAGCGTCTGATCGACGCGGAGACACTCAACCATCGCGATTTGCAGGACTCAGTGTCTAGCTTGATCGCGATCCGCGAGTCAATTGCCGCCTCAGGGAGTTCCCTGCTTCAAGACTTCGTTTCTCCACTCATTGAACTCGCGATCATGCAGAGCGCCAGGGCGTCAGAGCGTCTGGGCGATCTATCGCGACCTCAGGTCGTCGTCCAACTCTCATCGGCGAAGGTCCCCTTCAGTGCAGCAGCAGGCTCGCCATATCAGCTTCGCTTCATAGCACAGAACACAGGAAACGCGAGCGCCGAGGACGTCCAGTTGCGCGTAACTCAGTCTGACATTGGACTGTCTTCGTTGGGAGTTCTCGACTCGCTTGGGCCCGGCGCGGCAGCAGAGATCGTGATCGACGCGGTCGCCGAGGGCGCCGAGGTTGGAGCCGTGACCTTGGAGTGCGAGATCACGTGGTCCGACGCGCTCATGCAGCAGTTCTCGAGCTCCCAGCAGGTCTCGGCTGAAGATCAAGGACCGGTGTCGTGGACCGACGACGATGTAAACCCGTTCAACCTGGGAACGATCTCGGACCCCCAGCGACTCGTAGGTCGAGACGAGGATCTTTTTTCTCTCGACGCGCTAATTGCCGGTGGTGCTTCCGCGTACGTAACCGGCCACAAGCGAGTCGGCAAGACGTCATTGACCCGGGTGCTTCTCAAGTCCTTGCAGTCGAAGCGCGGATGGGCGGGCGGAGTGCTGGCGCTGGGCCGAGCGATCGTCGATGGTCAGTCCGCTGGGGATATCGTCTCGGCTCTGCTCGATGAGATCCTTTCCGCGACTGAAGACGCATACCCCATCGCGGTGAAGCACATCGCCGCAGTCGAGTTCGATGACTCTGGCAACTTTGCTCGTGCCGCGAACCGGTGGTTGAAGAACCTTGCGAAGACGTTGCCGGACGATGCAAGGGTCATCATCGCGATCGACGACTTCGATGAGCTACCTGGGCACCTTGTGGAGGGTGCGCAGGCAGATGCGTTGTTCCTGTTCCTTCGGTCGCTCGTTGACGAGCCCTGGTTGAACCTCATCGTTGTGGGCAGCGAGGTACTGCCTGCGATTATTCAAAAGCAGGCCCACAAGCTGAATCAAGTTGTGCCGGTGTCCGTCACAAATTTTGCGTCGAGGGAGTCGACCGCAGCGCTGGTTGTCGCCCCAAGTGAGGACCGCCTGGAGTGGGTCGCCGAAGCGATTGACCGCGTCCATTATCTCTGCGGCGGAAACCCGTACTACGAGACTCTTGTGGCGCAACGACTCTGGCAGGCCATGCGTGAACAGTCACGCTCGATAGTCACATCAGGGGATGTCGATGACGCCGTCGGGGCGGTGGCGCGCGAAGCGCCCGAGTCTCATTTCGTACATCTTTGGGCTGACAGTTCGAACGGACTCGACCATACGGCTCGCTCGGCTGTGGTGGCGAGCGCGGTTCTTCGCTCGGTAGCTCGCTGCGGGGGCACAGTGCTCGCCCCAGCCGCAACGGATGAGGTCATTCGGATCGCCAGTACATGGATTCAGACCGCCACGACCGACGAATTGAATCGTGCGATTGGCTCGCTCAAGATCCGTGAAGTCATTGGCAACGGGCCGTCTGATGGCAGCCTGCTCATCAGCATCCCGCTGGTTGCGATCTGGCTACTGGACGCGGGCAGCAAGGTGTTGGACGGGATCTACTCTACGTC
>NZ_JAYRDE010000034.1:0-25860 GCF_041909575.1 Microbacterium sp.
TGCAGGCGAGTGGGAGCAGAGTGCGGTCGGTGCTCACTCGCAGCACTCGCACTTCTCGTCCATACAGGGCACGCCCTCATCCACGGCGACGACCGATTCAAGCAGCTGCTGCATCCCCCGTGTCAGGTGCGGGTCGGCGATCTCATAGCGCGTGCGGCGCCCCTCAGGGGTGGCGACGATCAGCCCACACCCGCGAAGACACGTCAGGTGGTTGGACACGTTCGTCCGCGTCAGGTCGAGATCCTGCGCCAGCTCCGCGGGATAACTCGGACCGTCCAGCAACGTCAACAGGATCCGTGAGCGCGTGGGATCAGCCATCGCCCGACCGAGCCGGTTCATCACATCCAGACGCGAAGCAATAGTCAGCACACACTGACTATACAGCACTCACTGAACCGTCCTAGCGCTGGCCGTTCTCCGCCACTAGGGCCGATCCGAGCGCAGACGAACCGCAACCCACAGTCCGCATCGACGGCAGATGTACGCGCCGCCGCTGAGGGCGTGGACTCGATCTCGCGGAAGGACTCGCCCACAGCAAGTGCACGTGACTCGGTCCGTCGCACGTCGATCGATCAGCGCGTCGCGGATAGACGCCTGACTGGGTGCGCCGCTGGGCACACCCCCATCTGGGTAGATCCGACAGGCGAGGTCGTGGACGTCGGCATCGACGGGGAACAGATCCTGGTCATCGATGAGAATCGTCGGCGACCCCGGGAAGGGTCTGCTCGCAGCCTGCTCCACCGACTCAAGGAGTGTGAGCGCAATCGGCACGTCGGACCGGCCAAGATCGTCGAGCGCGCCTCGGAGTCGGTCCCGTGCGGGTTGCCAGGAGGGGCACGCGTCGGTGTAGAGAATCTCAGCTCGCATTTCCGCCTCCGTCCACCCGTCGCCGAAAACCCAGCCTCTCACTTCTCCTGCCTATCGCGGGCGCCAGGAGAACACAGACACGGCGATACAAGACGCAATGCACGTAGGCACTATTCAGTGGCGACCCTGAGAGCGTTGATTCCAAAGCGAGCGCGTGACAACCTCGTTACATGGCCCGCGGACGCCGCAACGCCAAACGAGAGGCCGCCCGAACCCGAGAGGCGGAAGCCGCCGAGGCAGCGGAGCGAGGTGAGATCGACGCTGCGCGCAAGGCGGCCGACGAGGCTCGAGCCGCCGTGCGACTGCACGCAGACCGGAGCGCGCTGGACCGCCTCAGCACACTCTCTCGTGAGCTCGATCGCCTCCACCGCGAGGAGACAAAGCTGCTGCGCGAACGCGATCTGCTCGTCGCACGACTTCGCGGCTCCGGTCACAGCTGGAATGCCCTGAGCTCGCGAACACGACTCAGCCGGCAAGCGCTTATGAAGCGATTGCCGTAGCTTGGGCCGATGAATTTCGACCAGGTAAGGGAGACGGTCGACGACGTGATCGCGGCCATGTTCGCGACTGATCCCGACGAGCGCCTGTTCATTCGTGAATGGTGGCCGGGCGCGTCCTGCGAGCATGTCGCTGTAGCGGTCGCAGCCGTCCTAGAAGATCGCGGTCTTGGAGTGTGGACGTTCATCGTCGCCGCCCGACCGGGAGAGCCGAACGGAGACGCTTGGCTGGAGTGGTACAACTCGGAACGCGCAGTGCAGTTCTCGATCGATCCAACCTTGCATCAGTTCACCGAGTGGGAAGAGCCCTTCGTGGGAGAAGGGAAACACCAGCTGCGAGTGTTTTCACCGAGCGTCGCTGGGAAGGGACTATCTGGGACTGGCCGCACCTCGGAACTGACCGACAGATCTTCCGCAAGCTGATCGCTGCCGTACGTTCACACCTCGCCCTAGCTTGACCGATCGGACCGAGCCCCGCGGCGTACCCGAAGTGCGAACTGCTTTGGAGGTCTCAGCTCACGCTGCGGAGCGGCATCTGGCTCCACACCATGCCATCGAGCTCGCGACCCCCCGCCTTGGGCGTCCGACCGCCCCACTGCTTGTGGAAGAACGGGACTCCCGCTGCACTGCACTTGTCGCGAATTTCCCGTACCCAGTCTGCGTCAAGTGGCCTCGCGCCGTGACCCGACTCGCCACCGGTGATGACCCAATCGATGCCGTCGAGGTCAAGAGTCGAGAGCGGTCCGAGGAGTGGTTCGCATGACAAGAATCGAACCGCTGCGGGCACGGACCTCAGGTCGTCGACGCGGTAGAGATGTTCTTCGTTTTCGACAGACACGCCCATCCATAGGTTCGCTGGCCAGTCGAGTTTGCCGGCGACCTTCGGCAGACGCGACGAGCGCTTTGTCAGCACCTGGTAGGTGTGTTGCGGCGTATCCGCTATCACGTCGAATACCCGCCTCACGAAGTCCAAAGGAACTCTCGCGTGGAAGAGATCACTCATCGAGTTCACGAAAACGACGCGTCGGCCAGTCCACCGGTACGGCTGCGCGAGCGCCGATTCGTGGAGCGTCAACCCGAAACCCGGGCCTGAGGTCGCCCGGTTACCGTCGTTCTGGTACTTCTCCGCACCCATCGCTTTGAGGCGCTTCGACAGCGTCAGCGCGTAGCAGTTGTCACAGCCTGGCGTGATTCGGTCGCACCCGGTCGTCGGATTCCAGGTGACCTCTGTCCATTCGATTCCGGAGCGCTGAGCCATCTCTACTCGTTTCTCATAACGCGATACGCATAACGTGATATGAATACTGTATGGCTAAGACTGATGTGAGTCGAGAGACACTCCGCGAGTTGTCTCGCCAGGTCTTCGGTCAATCGCATCGCCTCGAGCTGATGCTCGCAGTTGCCCGAAGCGAAGACGGGATCGTGTGCCTCACTGAGCTGGCCAGCTCGCTTGGCGTTAGCGTCAGCAGCTTGCAGAAGCCGTTCCAGGCACTCGTACACGCTCGACTGATCTCCCCCCTGCCTGACGCTGATTCGCGATACCGCTTCTATGCGAGGAACCCCAGCGCAGCATGGGAATGGGCCGAGGAGCTCGCCATCGCGACCTGACCCTGGCGCGTCAAACCCCTCGGTCCGCAGGCAGATGGAACTATGTGTCCAGACCTATGCACTGGGGGGACCGTGGCAACCACCGAGACCATCTGGCCGCTCGAGCCGCACACAGCAGCCAAGCATCAGTTGCTTGGTCAGTACCTAGACGCGTGGTATCCGATTCTTGGTTCCTTCAACAAGCGGGTGGTGTTTCTCGACGGTTTCGCCGGCCCGGGCATCTACGCAGGCGGAGAACCTGGGTCGCCCGAGATCGCGCTCTCGCGACTCCTCGACCACTCGGCGTTCCAGCGCATGCCCAACACGGAGTTTGTGTTCGTGTTCAACGAGCGTGACAAGGAGCGCTTCGACTCGCTTGAGAATCGAGTGGCGACCATTCGAGCGTCAAGACAGCCGTGGCCGTCGAACGTTCGCGTGCACACCAAGAACGAGAGCTTCGTCTCTCTCGGTGAGCAGATGCTCAGCGGCCTGAACGGAAAGAGCCTTGCGCCGACGTTCGCCTTCCTTGACCCTTTCGGATACAAGGATGTCCCGATCGAGCTCATTCAGCGCTTGGTGAAGTACCGACGGATCGAGCTCTTCATCTACTGGGACTACAACTCGATGAATCGGTTCTCCACGGCCGGAACAGCCGTCGACCCTCATCTTGAGGCATTGTTCGGCACTGACGAGTTCAAGAGCGCGCCTCCTGCGGGGGACCCCAAACGAAAGCAGTTCCTTCACGATCTCTACCAACAACAACTCCGAGACGTCTGTGGGTTCGACTACGTGCAGAGCTTCGAGATGGTGAACGCCGACAACCGGACGGGGTACTACCTGTTCTTCTGCACCCGCGACCTCACGGGATTCGACCGCATGAAGAGCGTCATGTGGAAAGTTGATCCGATCGGCGGACGCCGCTTCAGTGATGTGCTGGCAGGCAAGACAGTTCTCTTTCAGGAAGAAGTCGACACCGCTCCGCTGCGCGCCGAGCTGATGGAACACTTCGCCGGCCAGACCGTCAGCATCCAGGAGATCACCAACTTCGTCATCGGACACACGCCATACGTATCGACCCACGTCAAACGGAAGACCTTGGCACCGATGCAGAAGGACGAGGTCATTGCCTGCCCGGGCCAGAAGACTCGAGGGCAGTTTCCTGACGGCACGCTTGTGTCGTTCCCGGCGAGATAGGCTCTGCCCTCAGGAGAGCCATACACGACATCTCTGGCTTATCCGTGGCACAGTTAAGGCACATTTACCGAGATCAGTCCGCGTAATTACTTGCATGTTCAGGCAGGGGGATGCCGGAGTGCCACGAGAGCGGGTCGGCGAAAACCGCGGAATTACGCGGCAAAATCGGCCATTCTCACTCCAGAAAATGAGAGTTCGAATCCCCTATCCTCCGCAGACGAGAAACGGCGCCGCCCCGAAGGGGTGGTGCCGTTTCTCGTCTCTTGGGCAGAGCGATTCGAGGAGGAGGCCCGCCCTGGCGGGCCGACGGAGTCCCCTATCCTCCGCAGACGAGAAACGGCGCCGCCCCGAAGGGGTGGTGCCGTTTCTCGTCTGTTGGGCAGAGAGATCTCCTCTTCTCGCCGCCTCGCGGCGCCCCGCCCCGAGGACCCGCCAGCCCCGCACGGCTCGGTGACCCCGGGTATTCGTTCACCCACTGCACACACCGCGTTCATCGACCTTCCCGCGGTGACCCCGGAGCATTGTGGAACCGGTTCGACGACTCCGAGGAGCTGCCGTGGTTCGACCTGCTCGAGTGCTCTCGCTGTACGAGGGCTTCTTCGCCGGTGGCGCGCGCATCCTTCACACCGATGTGATGGCGGGGCTGCACCGCCACGGTCACCAGAGGCACAGCGTCCTGAGCCTGACGTCGCGCATGCAGCGTGAGTCGACAGTGCAGGAGATCGCGGACGATCCCCGGTACCAGCAGCTGGTGGCGGCGGGTGTGCAGGTGAGCTCGCTCGGACGGACCGGCCGGGGCGAGCCGGCCCCGGACGGATTCACCGACGCGGAGATCGGGATCGCAGCCCGCGCGGTGCAGGACGCAGACCTGATCCTGTCGCTCAAGGAGCAGCCGCTCGGCATCCTCCTCGCCCTGCAGGCTCGCGGGCTCATGCCCGACATCCCCGTCGCCGTGTGCCTGCACCGCTCCGATCCGATGCACTCGGGGCCGGCGCTGCGCCGGCTCGCGGACGCAGCGGCGGCCGGGCTGGTCAGCGCCACCATCTCGTGCGCACAGGCCACCGACGACGCGTACGGCCGCGCGGGAGTCTCGGCGGCGAAGCGATTCGTCATCGCGAACGGCATCGACATCGGCCGGTTCCGCCCCGCGACGAAGCCCGAGCGGCTCGCGACCCGGGAGTCTCTCGGCATCCCGCCCCGTGCTCCCGTCGTGGTGTTCGCCGCCAGGTTCGACGCAATGAAGAACCCCGGACTGTTCCTGCGGGCGGTCGCCCGTCATCGCGTGCAGCGCCCGGGCGCCCACTACGTCCTGTGCGGGGCGGGGATGACCTGGGACAATCCCGCATTCCGCGCCCTCGCGGCCGAGTCGGGGGTGCGGCCGGCACCCGAGGTCCACGCGCTCGGCATCCGGCGGGACATGCCGGCGATCTACCAGATCGCCGACATCGTCGCGCTCACCAGCGCCTTCGGCGAAGCGTCGCCGCTGTGCCTCATCGAGGGTGCCGCGTGCGGTGCCACCCCGACCACGACCGATGTCGGCGACGCCGCCGCGCAGATCGAGGGCTTCGGCGTCGTCACCGCGCCGGACGAGCACCTGATCGCCGCAGCCTGGACGGGGATCCTCGACCGTCGACGCTCACTTCGCCGCCGCGCCCTCGCCGCGCGACCACGGCTCGATCGGAGCCGGATGCTGGACGCTTACGACGCGGTCTCCGGCACCCTTCTTCGTCGCGAGGAAGCGGCTGCCTGAGTCAGCCGTCGAGCATCCCGACGAGCGCGGGCGTCACTAGCTTGCGCTCACGACCTTCTCGGTCGCGGTCGCGCTGCGGAAGGTGAACCACACCACCGCGAGCGCCAGCACACCGACGACGAGCTGAAGGAGTCCGACGACACCGGCGATCGCGCCCGGCGTGCCGTGGCCGACCGCGAACACCGAGAAGTCCCACACCCCGTGCAGCACCATGGCCCAGATGAGCGTCCCGGTGGTGCGTCGCAGGATGTAGAACACCGTGCCGATGAGGAAGGCGCTGCCGACCTGCTGGATCGTGGGCACGAGGTCCTGGCCGGTGAAGAAGTTCACGAAGTGCATGAGCCCGAACGCCGTGGAGGTGAGGAACCAGACCCAGACCTCGGAGAGCCGGCTGCGCAACGCGACCAGCATCAGACCCCGCGCGGTCATCTCCTCCGTGAAGCCGACGAGGAGCAGCACGACCGAGGCGGCGAAGAACGCCCCGTCGTAGGAGCCCCAGTCCGTGGCCGTGAGATTCAGGACGGCGAGCACCGCGAGGATGATCGGCACGAAGATCGGCCAGCGGTGACGGCTGGGAGCCGCGTCGAACAGCGCAGGCCGCCACCAGCCGAGGAGGGTCGTGGTGATGGCGAGCAGGATGGTCGCGACGATCAGCGAGATGCCGGCGCCGAAGAACAGGTTCTGACCGCTGTCACCCCACTCGTCGTACGGGATCCCGGTCGCCAGCTGCACCGCGAAGACGATGACGATGTAGGCCAGCCAGATCGCGAAGCCCATCCACACCCGGGGCCGCACGCGCAGTTCAGAGGTCACGAGGGAAGCATGCCAGATCGATTGGATGCCGCGCTTCAGCTCGTGATGAGCTCGGACAGGAGCTGCTCCACGCGGTCTCGGATGTCGTCGCGGACCCGTCGCACGCCGTCGAGGTCGAGATCGGCGGGATCGTCGAGCTGCCAGTCGAGGTACCGCTTGCCGGGATACAGCGGACAGGCGTCTCCGCACCCCATCGTGATCACGGCGTCTGCGGCTCGCACGACGTCGTCGGTCAGCGGCTTGGGGAACTCGTCCCCGATGTCGAGATCGAGTTCCGCGAGGACGAGCGCCACCTCAGGGAGAATCTCATCGCCCGGCCGGGAGCCGGCGGAGCGGACGTGGACGCGACCCTCCGAAAGGTGGCGCGTGAGCGCGGCGGCCATCTGCGAGCGACCGGAGTTCTGCACGCACACGTACAGCACCTCGGGAACGGGCTTCGCAATAAGCCCCTTCGATTGGGCGAGCGCCGTGAGCCGCTCGCGCGCGAACTTCTCGGCGAGGCTCGGCACGTGCGTCTTCACTGCCGCCGTGCGGGCGAGCGCGGCATAGGACTCGAACACCACCCGCTCGACGGTCTCCTCGTTCACCATGCCCGAAAAGCTCTGCGCGAGCCGTTCGGCCGCGCGATGAAGGACCGAGTCGGGCGACAGCAGCGCGCTCTGCCCTCGGGCGGTGCTCACGCGGCACCCCGCTGCGGCAGGATCTCGGACACCAGCGCCTCGATCCGGCGACGGATCTCGTCGCGGATGGGCCGCACGGATTCGATGCCCTGACCTGCCGGGTCGTCCAGCTCCCAGTCCTCGTAGCGCTTGCCGGGGAAGATCGGGCAGGCGTCGCCGCAGCCCATCGTGATGACGACATCCGATTCGCGCACGGCATCGACGGTGAGCACCTTCGGGGTGTTCCCGGCGATGTCGATGCCGACCTCGGCCATGGCCTGCACGGCGATCGGGTTGATCTCGTCCTTCGGAGCCGACCCCGCCGACAGCACCTCGACGTCGTCGCCGCCGAGCTCGCGCAGGAATCCGGCCGCCATCTGGGAACGGCCCGCGTTGTGGACGCAGACGAACAGGACGGTGGGCTTGTCGGTCATGAGGTCTCCTTCTCTCTACGAGAAGAATAGACCATCATCTATCTATTTCACGCAACCCCGGGTGAACGATCGATGAGCAGTTCGTCGAGCAGACCTCGCACGCGGACCTCGACGTCGTCCCGGATCGCGCGCACCTCGTCGACCGGCTTCCCCACCGGGTCCTCGAGCTCCCAGTCGAGGTAGCGCCGGCCGGGATACACCGGGCACGCATCGCCGCACCCCATCGTCACGACGACATCCGCGGCTCGCACGACCTCGTCGGTCAGAGGCTTCGGGAACTCGTCCCCGATCGCCACTCCGATCTCGTCGAGCACCCCGACCACCATGGGGCGGATGCCGGTGGCCGGCGCGGATCCGGCGGTCTGCACACGCACGGCATCGCCGGCGAGCTGGCGCAGGATGCCCGCCGCCAGCTGCGATCGGCCGGCGTTCTGCACGCACACGAACAGCACGGTCGGCGTTGCGGCGGGAGCGCCGGTCGATCGGCTCAGTGCCTCCAGCCGGGTCGCCGCGAACGTCGCGGTGCGGCTGCTCAGCAGCGGAGCGGCGCCGGTCTGCGAGAGCAGCTCGTGACTCTGCTCGACCGTGGCGCGCACGGTCTCCGGACTGAACACGCCGCGGAACCGAAGCGACAGGTCCGCTGCGATGCGGTCGAGGTCGGGCGCCGCATCAGGGCGCAGGCCGCCGCCCAGAAGCGCGTCGATCCGGTCGGCATGCACCGCAGCGATGGAGTACCACACGCGCCTGCCGTCGGGCTCTCGGACGACGAGGCCGTCGGCGTGCAGCGCCTTCATGTGGTGACTGACCGTCGGCTGGCGCAGCTCGAGCTCCGCGGCCAGGCGGCCTACCAGCATCCGGCCGTCATCCGAGTCCCGGATCAGGCGCAGGATGCGCGCGCGGGTCGGGTCGGCGAGGGTAGCCAGGTCCTCGGGCTCCGCACGACTCATAGACAGCAGTCTATCGAGACGCGCGCACGCTGGATCAGGCCGAGCCGTTGCGCGTGCTCCGGCGCTCGATCAGCACGGTGTCACGCCACTGGCCCGCGTGGGGCCCGGCACCGGCGCGGGCGATCCGCTCCCGGCGGCCGATCACGCGAAACCCGAGCCGCTCGTGCAGTCGCAGGCTCGCCGCGTTCTCGGGAAAGACGCTCGACTGGATCGTCCAGAAACCCGCCTGCTCGGCCGCCTCGACGAAGGCCTCGAGCAGGATGCGTCCCACCCCTGCGCCCCGCGCGTCGCGGTCGACGTAGACGGAGTGCTCGACGACGCCGGCGTACGCGGGTCGTGACGACACCGCCGATGCCGCCGCCCAGCCCACGATCGCGCCCTCGTCGTCGACGGCGACCAGTCGTGCCTGCGGAAGCCTGCCGGCATCGAACGCGTGCCACGTCGGTGTGGCGACCTCGAACGTCGCCTCGCCGTCGTCGATGCCCTGGGCGTAGATCCTCTCGACGTCGGGCCAGTCCTGCGGGGTCATCGGCCGGCACTGCGTCACGAGCAGCATCCTCCGCCTTCGGCGGCGAGATCGGTCGAGCACACCCCGGTCGCCGGCAGCACGAGCTCGACCTGCGACGCAGAGGCCACATCGCCGGCGAGCCAGGCCGAGACCGACCGCACCTGCTGGTACCCGGTCGCCAGGAGGAAGGTCGGAGCGCGTCCATACGACTTCATCCCCACGATGAAGAAGCCCTGCTCCGGATGCGTCAGCTCGCGGAATCCGTGGGGCTCGACGGTGCCGCACGAGTGCACGTTCGGGTCGATCAGCGGCGCGAGCCGCTTCGGCGCCTCGACGATGTCGTCCAGTTCCAGGCGGATCTCACGGAGGATGTCGAGGTTCGGCCGGAACCCCGTGGCGTTCACCACCACGTCGGAGGCGTGCTCGACGACCTCTCCGCGCCGGTGTCCGATGAGCTGCACGTCGCCCTCGGAGCGGCGGGCCCGAATGATCTCGAATCCATCGAGCACGTCGATCCGGCCCTCGGCGACCGCCCGGTCGACCCGGCTGCCGAGGCGTGCGCGATCGGCCAGCTCGTCGTCGGCCGACGAGGACACCCGGACCGCCTGGGCGTTGCGGATCAGCCAGGTCACCGACGTGCCGGGCTCCTCGCGGGCGAGCTCGGCGAGGCCAAGGAGGGTGTTCGCAGCGGAGTGACCGGCGCCGACGACCGTCGTGCGACGTCCGGCGAAGCGGGCCCGATCGCGGCCGAGCACGTCAGGGAGCGCCGGAGTGACGGCATCCGCGATCTCCTCCATGCCGAGCAGGTCCAGCCCGCACGACGACAGCGGATTCGGGGACAAGTAGGTGCCGGAGGCGTCGATGACCGCCCGCGCGGCGACGTCCTCGACGACGCCGTCGATGCCGCGGATCCGCACGGCGAACGGAGTGGCGGCGCGGGCACGGGTGCGCGTGCGATCCATCCCTTCGCGAGTGACGCCGATCACCTCGACGCCGAGGCGGACGCGCGCCGCGATCGCCGGCACCTCCGCGAGCGGTGCCACGTAGCGTTCCACCAGCTCGGTCCCAGTCGGTGCGCGGTCGGCGTCGGGGATCTCCCATCCGGATGCCTCGAGCAGGCGCCGGGATGCCGGGTCGACGAGGTGCTTCCACGGCGAGAACAGACGCGTGTGCCCCCACGACCGCACGCTCGCAGCGACCTCCGCTCCGGATTCGAAGAGGACGAAGTCGACGCTTCGCTCGTGGAGGTTCGCCGCGGCGGCGAGCCCGATCGGGCCGCCACCGATGATCACGACGGGAAGGGTCGACACGCGATCCGCGCTCGTGGTGCGGGGTGTCAGATCGAGCAGGGTCACAGCATCCTCCAGCGAACATCGATGAGCTTCGATACTCGAGTCTGCCCCGCTGTATCGATACCTGTCAATATCTACTACCATCGATATATGGCCACCACGCTCGACCTCACCGACCTCACCGACGTCTCCGCTGCGACATGCTGCGCTCCGCTCGTGCGCGAGCCGCTCACGGCCGCCGAGGCGGACCAGCTCGCCGCGACGATGAAGGCGCTGGCCGACCCGACGCGGCTCCGGCTACTGTCGATCGTGGCCGCATCCGAGGGGGCCGAGGCGTGCGTGTGCGACCTGATCGAGCCGGTCGGATTGAGTCAGCCCACCGTCTCGCATCACCTCAAGGTGCTCACCACGGCCGGGTTCCTCACGCGCAGCAAGCGCGGCACGTGGGCATACTTCCGACTGGTCCCCGGCGCGCTGGACCGCGTGTCGCAGCTCCTCGTCGCGTCGTGAAACTCTCGGTGCGCGCCGTCGCGGGAGAGTTCCTCGGCAGCGCAGGACTCGCCGCCGTCGTGATCGGCTCGGGCATCGCCGCACAGCGGCTCTCCCCCACCGATGTCGGCCTGCAGCTCTTCGAGAACGCGTTCGCCACCGCGCTCGGCCTCACGGTGCTGATCCTGGTCTTCGCGACGGTCTCGGGCGCGCACTTCAACCCCGTGGTGACGGTCGCCGACATCGTGCTGCATCGTCGCCGGTGGAGCACGGCGGCCGCGTACCTGCCCGCGCAGGTGATCGGATGCATCGCCGGCGCCGTGCTCGCGAACCTCATGTTCGCCGCCCCGGCCGTCGCCTGGAGCACGACCGATCGGTCGGGCTGGCCACTGCTCCTGTCCGAGGTCGTGGCGACTGCCGGTCTGATCCTCGTCATCTTCGCGCTGGTCCGCAGCGGTCGCTCCCATCTCGCGGCACCGGCCGTCGGCGCCTACATCGGTGCGGCCTACTTCTTCACCTCGTCGACGAGCTTCGCCAACCCGGCGATCACGATCGGACGCATGTTCACCGACACGTTCGCGGGAATCGCCCCCGCCTCGGTGCTGCCCTTCGTCGGCGCGCAGCTGGTCGGCGCAGCGCTCGGGCTCGCAGCGGTGCGCGTGCTGTTCCCGACGCCCACTCCCGCGCTCGCACACGCACCGGACTGAGGACCCACGGGACGTTCGGCCCACTTCCCGCGCGCGCGGCCGAGAAGACTCGGCCCCACGAGCCCTGGAAGGAGCCGCGCCATGAACGCACTCATCGTGTACGAATCCATGTTCGGCAACACCCGCAAGATCGTGGAGGCCATCGCCGATCGACTGAGGGCCGCCGATGTCGAGGTCACCGTGTCCCTCGCCTATGACGCGCCCGCGGACCTGAGCGACTACGAGCTGGTCATCGTGGGAGCCCCGACGCACGCGCATAGCCTCCCCCGCCCGAAGTCCCGCAGCGAGGCCGCCGTCTGGGCAGCGGATCCCACGAAGGAGCTGGTGCTCGAGCCGATGGCGCAGGCCAGCGGGGTCCGGGAGTGGCTGCAGCGCATCATGCTCGTCGGCGACCCCCGTTTCGCGGTGTTCTCGACGCGTGCCGACATCCCGTCCATCTTCTCGGGCGACGCCGGCAAGGCCATCTCGAAGGGGCTCCGACGGCGCCTCGCGCGGGTCGAGAGCCATGCCGACTTCCTCGTCGGCCTCGACAACCGGCTCCTCGAGGGCGAGGAGATGCGCGCCCGTGAGTGGGCGAGCGAGCTGGTCCCCCTCCCGATCGCGTAGTGGACAAGCCCGACATGATCGATGAGCCCTCGACCAGCACACGCATGGCGAGCCGCAATCGCATCCGAGCTCCGCGCGGCACCGGAGTCGGCCTTCTCGTGCTGCAGGCGGTCGTCGCCACGACCGCCCTCATGGGCGGCGCCGCCCTCGTGGTCGGTGCCGTCATTCCCGAGCTCGCCACCGTGCTGAGCCCGCCGACCGCGTACCTCGAGGGGAGCCCGTTCTCGAGCTATCTCGTCCCGGGGCTCGTCCTCGGACTCGTCGTGGGCGGCCTGCATGCCGTCGCTTTCGCCCTGGGCGTGAGGCGCAATGATCTCTCCCTGCTCGCAGCCGCGGTGGCGGCGATCGCCCTGTTGATCTGGGTGTTCGTCCAGATGGCGTTCATCCCATTCAGCTTCCTCCAGGCGATCTACTTCGCCATCGCCGTGGCGGAGACGATCCTGATCCTCCTGGCACTCGGCATCCTCCAATCGATCACCTCCCCACCCGATCGCGCCGCGCCGCGGTGACAGCCCCCCGATGAGCACGTCCGGTCTCGCCCCGCGGCCGACTCTGGAGGTCCTGCGGTTCACGACCGTCGCGTTCGTGATCTCGTGGACACTCTGGTTCCTCCATCCGGCGTTCACCGCCGACCCGAGCGTCGCGTTGACACTCGACCAGCTCGCGACGTTCGGTCCGGCCGCCGCGGCGCTCGTCGTTGCTTCAGACAGCACTCCCCTGACCGATCGCCCGCTGCGGCTCCGCGCGGCCGTCGCGAGCATCGCCGCTCTCGCGGTGACGGTCCTCCTCCTCGCTCCGCGCTGGGCGGATGCCTCGTCACCGGCCTCATACGGGCTGCTCTTCGTGCTCACCGCCCTGCCCGCGGCACTCGTCTGGGCAGCAGGAAGCCGTGTTCCCCGCATCGCCCACCTCCTGTCGAGCATCGTCTCGCCGCGATCGCCGTGGTGGACATACCTGGTGGCACTGCTCCTGCCGCCCGCAGCGGGCGTGCTGGGCGGAGGCCTGGTGGTGCTGCTCGGGGGCGACCTCGGGCCGTTCGCTTCTCCGTTGGCCGATTCGTCGTGGAGCGGCGTCCTGGCCGTCTTCGGTCTCACACTCCTGTTCGGGGGCCCTCTGGGCGAGGAGATCGGGTGGCGTGGCTGGCTGCTGCCGAGGCTGCAGCTGCGCCTGAGCCCGCTGCTGGCGAGTCTGATCGTCGGGCTGGTCTGGGGACTGTGGCACCTCCCGCTCCACCTCCGCGGGTACTACGACACCGACATGGGGGCAGGGTGGACCGGGTTCGGCCTCCGCATCGCCAGCAGCTGCCTGCTCGCCGTGCTCTTCACCTGGATGTACAACCGGTCGCGGGGCGGGCTGCTCGTGGTGATCCTGCTGCACACGTCGGTGAACAACACCTCCGGCTACTGGATGCCCGTCACCGCCGGGATGACCGCCGTGCTGCTGGTCGTCGCCGCCGCCGTCGTCGTCCGCGAACGGATGTACGTGCGACCGCCCGACGTCTCGCATCGTCGGAGCACCTGGCTGCAGGAATCATGAAAGCGTCGCTCCGGCCTGGGAGACCGCAGGACCGAATCAGTCGTCGGGCTCGTCGTGCTCGTCCTCGAGCAGCATGCCGACCGAGGTGGCGCACGCGTCGCCGCGCCACGCCTCCCATCCCTCCCGCACGGCGAAGCCTGCGATCACGAGGCCGGCGACGGCATCCGCCCACCACCAGCCGAGCAGGCTGTTGAGGAGCAGCCCGAGGAGCACGGCCGCCGAGAGATAGGCGCAGATCAGCGTCTGCTTCGAGTCGGCGACGGCCGTGGCGGAGCCGAGTTCGCGCCCCGCGCGTCGTTCGGCCAGCGACAGGAAAGGCATGATCACAAGGCTCAGCGCGGTGAGGACGATGCCCGCAGGGCTGTGGCCGGCTTCCTCCCGGGAGAGCAGGGTCAGCAGCGACGACGCCGTCACATAGGCGGCGAGCGCGAAGAACGCGATCGCGATCACCCGCAGCGTCGGACGCTCCCACCGCTCGGGGTCCCGCCGGGTGAACTGCCACGCGACCGCTGCCGCCGAGAGCACCTCGATCGCCGAATCGAGCCCGAACGCGATCAGAGCGCCGGAGGACGCCGCGGTTCCCGCGGTGATCGCGACGACCGCCTCGACCAGGTTGTAGGCGATGGTCGCGGCCACGATCCAGCGGATGCGTCGCCGCAGCGTGTCGTGACGCTCCGCGGTCGCGGCGGATCCGGTGCCGGTCACGAGCAGGTGCACCCGTCGCCCGTGCAGCACTCCGGATCGACCGTCAGCACCACCTGGAGCAGCTCGTCGAGGGCCGGGGCGAGATGCGGGTCGGCCAGCCGATACGACGAGCGCCGGCCGTCGGGCACGGCCTGGACGAGCCCGCAGCCTCGCAGGCAGGCGAGCTGGTTCGACATCACCTGCCGGGACACCCCGAGGGCATCGGCGAGGTCTGAAGGGTAGGCAGGCCCGCTGCGCAGCGCGAGCAGCACTCCCGTGCGGGTGGCGTCCGACAGCGCGTATCCGAGGCGCGACAGCGCTGCGGTGTGCGAGAGCGTCGCGGTGAGGGTCGTCACGGCCCCGACGGTACACTGATGCCTGAATACACGCAATCCTGAATCATCCAGCTGATTGGATGGAGCGGTCAGCGCCCGACGGGAGGAGGCCCGCATGCCCGAATGGGCGATCGTCCTTCTCAGCGTCGCGGGCGGACTCATCCTGCTGTGGATCGCGCTCCTCGCCGTGCTGTGGGTGCAGCAGCGCCGGGCTGGGAACGCCGTCGACTGGCGCGAGATCGCCCGGCTCGTGCCCGACGTCGTGCGGCTCATCCGGCGGTTGGCCGCCGACCCGGAGGTTCCCCGCGGGACGCGCTGGTGGCTGGTGGGCCTCCTCGGGTACCTTCTGCTCCCGATCGATCTCGTGCCCGACTTCCTGCCGGTCATCGGCTTCGCGGATGACGCGATCGTGGTCGCGATCGTCCTGCGCTTCGCGATCCGCCATGCGGGAATGGCTGCCGTCGAGCGCCACTGGCCCGGCACTCCCGCCGGGCTGCGCACGGTGCTCGCCCTCACCCGCGCGAGCTGAGCACCGCGGGAGCCGGGGCGATCCCGGGCCGTTTGTCTTTCGTGAGGATCGGCGGTCGGCAGCGGCCGCAGATGCTTGGATGGAGCGTGGCGCGCTCAGGGTCGAACGGCTCGATCCGGGACGGATCGCCGCGAGGCGCGCGCGCCGGCGTCCTCGCCCGACGAGGTCGGATGCGGCTGCACCCGGCGCGGGCGGTCGCGACCGGCTTCGGCCTGGCCGTGGCGGCGGGCACGATCCTGCTGCTCCTCCCGATCGCGAAGGTCGGGCCGGGCGGAGCCACCTTCGTGCAGGCCCTCTTCACCTCCACGAGCGCCGTGTGCGTGACCGGACTCACGGTCGTCGACACGGCCACCTTCTGGACGCCGTTCGGGCAGGTCGTGATCCTGGCGCTGATCCAGCTCGGCGGTCTCGGGATCATGATCTTCGCGTCGCTGATCGGCCTGATCCTTGCTCGCAAGCTGTCGGTTCGGGCGCGGCTGAACACCGCTGCCGAGGCCAAGAGCATCGGCTTCGACGACGTGCGGGGTCTCGTCCGCGGCATCGTGCTCATCTCGCTCGTCATCGAGGCGGCCACGTTCGCGGCGCTCTTCGTGAGATTCCTGACCGGCTACGGCTACAGCGTCGGGGAGGCCGCGTGGTACGGGCTGTTCCACGCCGTCTCGTCGTTCAACAACGCGGGATTCGCGCTCTACACCGACAATCTGATCGGATTCGCCCAGGACCCCTTCATCTGCCTGCCCCTGTGCGCTGCGATCATCCTCGGCGGCCTCGGCTTCCCCGTGATCATGCAGCTGCGAAAGGAGTTCCGCCGACCGCTGCACTGGTCGATGAACACCAAGCTGGTGCTCTGGGGCACGGTCGTGCTGCTGATCGGCGGCACCGTCTACATCACCGCGATCGAGTGGAACAATCCCGACACCATCGGCGGAATGGACCCGTGGGGTCGCATCCTGACCGGGTTCTTCCAGTCGGTGCAGACCCGCACCGCCGGCTTCAACTCCGTCGACATCGGCGCGATGCGCGACGAGACCTGGCTGGGGATGGACGTGCTGATGTTCATCGGCGGCGGCCCGGCCGGAACGGCGGGCGGAATCAAAGTCACCACCTTCGCCGTCCTGTTCTTCATCATGATGACCGAGCTGCGCGGCGAAGGCGCCGTCAACATCTTCGGCAAGCGCCTCTCGCGGGCTGTGCACCGCCAGGCCATCACCGTCGTGCTCGTCGCCGTCGCGGCCGTGGTGGTGGGCGCCCTGCTCCTCATGCTCCTCACCGGCGAGAACCTGGACCGGGCGATGTTCGAGACGATCTCGGCGTTCGCGACCGTCGGCCTCTCGACGGGCATCACGGCCGACCTGCCCGAAACGGCGCAGCTCGTGCTGGTCGTGCTGATGTTCCTCGGGCGACTCGGTCCGCTGACCCTCGGCTCGGCGATCGCGCTGCGCGACCGACGCATCCTCTACGAACTTCCGAAGGAGAGGCCCGCCATTGGCTAGATTCCCATTCCTCAGCGGGGATACGTCCCGCCGCATCGCCGAGGCCGACTCGGTCGCCGTGATCGGGCTCGGCCGCTTCGGCCGGGCGCTCGCCCTCGAACTCGTCAGCAGCGGCACCGAGGTGCTCGGCATCGACCTCGACGAAGAGCTGGTCCAGTCGCTGAATGGCGAACTCACCCAGGTGGTCCGCGCCGACTCGACACGAGAAGAAGTGCTCCGCCAGCTGGCCATCGACGAGTTCGACCGCGTCGTCGTCGCGATCGGCGGCGACATCTCGGCATCCATCCTCACCTGCTCGGTGCTCCTCGCGATGGAGCTCCCCGTCATCTGGGCCAAGGCCGTGGACGATCGGCACGGGCTCATCCTCGAGCAGCTCGGCGTCCACCACGTCATCTACCCCGAGAAGGACATGGGCCGTCGCGTCGCTCACCTCGTACGCGGTGCGGCGCTGGACTTCATCGAGGTCGCGCCCGGCTACGCGCTCGTCAAGGCTCCGGTGCCCTCCGCCATCCAGGGGATCGCGCTGGGAGAGACGGGGCTGCGCAAGAAGTACGGCGTGACGATCGCGGCCTTCCATCACGAGGGCGGCTCGTGGACGAATGCCGACAACGCCACCGTGCTCGAGGCAGGCGACACCATCCTGGTCGTCGGGCCGACGAAGGACGCGGAGGGGTTCGCGCAGCTGCGCTGACGCCGGTCGTCACCGGGGCGGCGCCGGCACCTCGGCTGCGGCATCCCGCCCCGCAGCGAGCGCGAGCCGGTCGGCGTGCATCGGCGCGATCACCTGCACCCCGATCGGCACGCCTCCACCGTCGACACCCCCCGGCACTGCGACGGCCGGGAGCCCGAGGAAGTTCACCGTCACGGTCAGCGCGAGCGCACGCCAGGCGGCGGTCGCGGCATCCGGGCCTCCCAGATCGAAATCCACGGGCGGCGTGCCGGTCGACTGCACCGGGCCGAGCACGATCGGGTACTCCCGCTGGAATCGACGCCACTCGGCGGCGATCGGCGCGCGCCGCGCCCAGGCCGACGCGTACTCGGCCGCCGTCTCATAGGGGCGCGCGGCGGCGGTGCTGTCGCGCAGGAATCTCGTCGCCGAGGCGCCCAGGGGCTCGGGCAGCACGGCGGGATCGAGCGTGAGCAGCATGTCGGTGCACGCGAGCCGCCGCCACAGCACGGCCGCCTCCTCGAGCATCGGCGGCTCGACGTGCTCGACGGTCCACCCGGCGGCTGCGAGGCGCGCGGCCGCGGCGTCGACGGATGCCGCGACCCGGGCGTCGACGCCCCACCCGAGCGGATCCCGCACGACCGCGACCCGGCGCGGCGCCGACTCGCGCGGCTCGGTGGGCAGGTCGAGCGACATGGGGTCGTCGGCGTCGGGTCCCGCCAGGACGTCGAGGGCGAGTTCGAGGTCGCCGATCGACCGGGCGAGCGGCCCGTTGACCGAGAACTGCTGCAGGGTCATCGCCACCGGAACCCCGCGGACCGCCGCGCGTGGGACGCGTCCGAGCGAGGGGCGCAGGCCGAAGACGCCGGTGGCGGCGGCCGGGATGCGCACCGATCCGCCGAAGTCGTTGCCGAGGCCGATCGCGGCCATGCCGGTCGCGACCGCGACCGCGTCGCCACCGCTGGAGCCGCCTGCCGAGCGGTCCGGGGCGAAGGGATTGCGCGTCCGCCCGAACAGTTCGTTGTCGGTGTCCCAGCGCATGCCGAAGTCGGGCATGTTGCCGCGGCCGATCGGGACGCCGCCGGCCGCGCGCATCCGGCGGACGATCGCGGCGTCGCGTTCGGGCGCGGCGCCGGCGAGTCCTCGCCAGCCGTGCGTCGTGGCCGACCACGTGAGGTCGATGTTCTCCTTCACCGAGAACGGGACGCCGGCGAGCGCTCCGGGGTCCTCTCCCCGGGCCACGACGGCGTCGACGCGGTGCGCCTCCGCCCGGGCCCGCTCGGCGAAGACGACCGTGAGGGCGAGGAGGCGGGGGTTCTCGTCGGCGATCCGGGCCAGGTGCTGCTCGAGGACCGCGACGGCACTGGTCCGGCCGGCGCGCACCGCGGCAGCGATCGACGCGGCCGAGGTCACCCTTCGAAGTCCTCGGGCTCGACGTCGTCGAGGAACCTCTTGAACTCGTCCAGTCGCTCCGACGCGTCGGTCTCGGTGAGGACGTCCGGAACGCCCGCCTCGTCCATGACGGCCTCGGCCACCCAGATCCCGGTGCCGGTGCGGCAGGCGAGGGCGACCGCATCCGACGGGCGCGCATCGACGATGACGGTGCGCTCCCCCACGGTGAGCGTGATCTCGGCGTAGAAGGTGCCGTCGTCGATCCGCGTGACCTCGACCCTCGCGAGTTCGGCGCCGAGCGTCTCGATCATCGAGCGCATGAGGTCGTGCGCGAGCGGCCGGGGCACGGCGGCCTGCTCGACGGCGACCAGGATCGACGTCGCCTCGAGCTGCCCGACCCAGATCGGCAGCACCATGCCATCTCCCGGGAGCTGGTCGATCGGCTTGAGCAGCAGCACATGCTGCCCGGAGGCGTCCAGCGCGACTCCCGCGACTCGCACCTGCATCGCACACCCTCCTTCATCGACTCCTGCCATCGTAGGCACGCGCGCACGGACGCCGGCGGGCTTTCGCGGCATGCATTCACCGGAATGGATGCCGCGGGCGTACCGTTGCAGTCGTCATGCAGCGCTTCGGAACCCTCTCGTTCGGACACTACGGCCCCCTGGGCGGAGGCCGGCAGCTCTCGGCCGGCGACTCGATGCTGCAGGCCATCGACCTCGCCCAGGGCATGGACGATCTCGGCGTGGACGGCGCCTACTTCCGGGTTCACCACTTCGCCCGCCAGCAGTCCTCGCCGATGCCGCTGCTCGCCGCGATCGCTGCCAGGACCGAGCGCATCGAGGTCGGGACCGGCGTCATCGACATGCGCTACGAGAACCCCCTCTACCTCGCGGAGGAAGCGGCATCCGTCGATCTCATCTCGGGCGGCCGGCTCGCGCTCGGCGTCAGCCGCGGCTCACCCGAGACGGTGGTGCGCGGCTACGAGGCATTCGGTTACACCGGTTCGGACGATCCGCGCGGCGCCGACATCGCCCGCGAGCACTTCGAGCTGTTCCTGCGGGCGATCGACGGCGAAGGGCTGGCGGAGCGGGATGCCTCGTCCCCGTTCGGCACCGGGGCGACCGGCCTGCAGCGGATCGAGCCGCACTCTCCCGGGCTGCGCTCGCGCGTGTGGTGGGGCGCCGGCAACAGCGACTCGGCCGAGTGGGCGGGACGGATCGGCGTGAACCTCATGTCATCGACGCTGCTCACCTCTGCCGACGGCCGGCCGTTCGATCTCCTCCAGGCCGAGCAGATCGACGTGTTCCGGGCGGCGTGGCGCGACGCCGGGCATCCGGGCGAGCCCCGCGTCTCGGTGAGCCGCTCGATCTTCCCGCTCATGACCGCCGAGGACCACCTCTACTTCGGCGGGCGCCAGGACGGCGACCAGATCGGGGTCATCGACGGCATGCGCTCCACGTTCGGCAAGACGTATGCGGCCGAGCCCGACGTCCTCGTCGAGCAGCTGAAGGCGGATGCCGCGATCGCCGCCGCCGACACGCTCATGCTCACCATCCCGAGCCAGCTGGGCGTCGAGTTCAACCTGCGCGTCGTGGAGGCGTTCGCCACCCACGTCGCGCCGGCGCTCGGCTGGGCCGGCACGCGGGGCTGAGTGCGCGTGGCCTGAGGACGGGCCTCAGGCGCCGTCCTCGATGAGGTGCAGCTGCGTGCCGTCGGGGTCGATGAGGAATCCCGCGCGATGACCCCACTCCTGCAGCGCGACCGGCACGAGCCGCGGGATGCCGATCGTCTGCTCCGGCACGCCGCTGTCGCGCACCTGCGCGTAGAGGGCATCGAGGTCGGCGACACGGATGCTGGCCATGAACCAGCTCGCATACGGGTCGTGCTCGGGCGCCAGGAAGAACTCGAGCACGAGCGTGCCGCGCGACAGGATCAGCCAGCCGCCGTCGCGGTACGCCTCGTCGAACCCGAAGCCGCCGTAGAAGTCGATCGTCGCGTCGAAGTCGCGCGACGGGAGGTTCGGCACCGAACGGTCCATGACCAGAATCTACGGCAGTCCGGACACCGGGAGGCCGAGCCAGTCGCCGAGTTCGCCGATCTCCGCACGCACCATGTCGTGCTCCTCCGCCTCGAACGGCAGGAACTCGTGCAGGGCGTTCACGCGCAGCGCCTGCCGTTCCTTGTCGACTTCGGCGTCGAGCATCCCGACGAACCTGTCCCCCAGAAGGATCGGATGCGCGAAGTAACCGTAGACCCGCTGAGCCTGGGGCTTGAACTGCTCGAGGACGTACTCGAACTCGAAGATCTCGGCCAGCCGGGGGCGATCGAAGAGCATCGGGTCGTACGGGTTGAGGAGGGCCACCCGTCCGGCGTCGTCGTCGAGCGCGGCGAGCGCCTCGGGGTCGACGCGGAACTTCCAGCTGCTCCCTTCGACCAGAGCGGGCTCCCCCGCGTCGGCGACCTGCGACCACGGCGACTTCAGCTTCGCGATGCCGACGGCCTGGAGCCGGCGCTCCGCGAGCGCCTGGGCCGCCTCGACCGGGTCGAGTTCGGGCAGGTCGGGCGGGAACACGCGCTCGGCGAGGTCCCACCGGCGGTGCCGTCCCTCCCGGCCGACGATGGCGACCCGCCCCTGCCGGCTGAGGAAGTCGAGCATGTGCGGCACCTGGTTTCTGCCCGACCATCCATCGGGGGCCCGGTCGACCTGGGCGGTGTCGGGGATCTCGCTCGCCAGGAGCGGACCCTCGCTCCTCAGCCTCGCGAGCACGTCGGCCTGGAACCGCGCGTTGGCCTCGAGCCACTGCCTGCTGCTCTCGCGCCGGGGCCACTGCCGCATCGCCGGAAGCATCAGCGGCAGCAGGCTGACGGGCCGGAAAGCGCCGTCGAACTCGAAGAGCAGGCGATCGATCTCGACGTCCTTCTGCAGCTGACCCGCCTCGTACGACCAGCCGATGCGCGACCACAGGATCGTCTGCTCGGCCGGCGCGATCGTCGCGGTCGGGTCGATCTTGACGTAGCCGAGCTGCTCTGCGACCTCGACCACGTCGCCCGGCCTGTCGGCGTCGAGAAGCTGCGCCCGCACCGAGATGCGGCGCGCCTCGTCGCGCGTCAGCCGGTGCGTCACGCGGTCGAGGCTAGTCGAGCCCGTCGACGGCGCGCGACCCTCGCCCCGCACCCTCGACCAGCATCGCCGCGAAGGGCGGGGCGAGAGCGTCGGCGAGAGCGGCGTCATGGCGCCGCACCTCCGCCTGGAACAGCGCGAGGAGCGCATGGCGGGATCGATCGAGCTCGTCGAGGCGGACCGAAGCGGCCCTCGCGTCTTCGAGACGGCGCAGGGACGCGGCATCCAGCCGGTCGACGTCTCGACCGTGCCAGGGGTCGAGGCCCGCACGCACGCACTGGAGCGCGATGAGCTCTTCGCGAAGGTGGTCGAGCATGCCCACCGCCTGCCATACCTTCCCCCGGGCGAGCGCGGAGCGCGCGTGCAGCGCGAAGAGCCAGCCCATGCCGACCATCCGCCGCACATCGGGCGCCCCCGGTCGTGTCGGCTCGGCGGGCGTGCCGAACTGCAGCGCGAATCCGGGCTCGGTCTCGCGGAACAGATCGTGCGGCCAGAACGAGACGTCGACCTGCAGCGAGGTCGGGAGCAGGCACACGCGGTAGCGCACGCCTTGGGCCGCGAAGATGTCGAGGGTGTCGGCCACGCCGTACCGGTCGCGCATCATGCGGGTCCAGCGCTCCACGAGGCGCGGCTCGTCGGCGTCACGGGCCAGCTGCAGCGCCAGGTCGACGTCGGACCAGCGGTCCTCCGTGCCGCGCGCGGCCGATCCCACAAGCGCCGCGCCGACGATGCCGGGGTCGTCGGCGGCCGCCGCGAGCAGCTCGCCGCGGATCCGCTCGCGGTCGGTCGGCTCGAACAGCGACGGATCGCTCACGTCGCCGCCCGGCCGGAGCTCGCCTCCGAGGCGTCGAAGCCGGCGCGCTCGAGCGGGAGTTCGCGGGCGGCATCCCAGGGTTCGGCCCACCCGAGGCGATCGAAGAGCCCGTCGAGCACCATGCCCGTGAATCCCCACACGAGGTGGTCGCCGTCGGGAGAGGGGACGAGGAACCCCGGTCCGCGCCATTCCTGCCCGCCGCGCCGGATGACCGTCGAGCCCCGGTTCGCCGGATCGAGCAGGTCGGCCACGGGCGCGCGGAAGACGTCGGCCGACTCCGCCTCGTCGACCACGCGGACGGGGGACGGATGCCGCCACCACGCCAGCACCGGCGTGACGACGTGCTGCGAGTAGACCAGCGGAATGTCTTCGAGCGTGCCGAGCACCTCGACGCCCGCAGGGTCGAGGTCGGTCTCCTCGCGGGCCTCGCGGAGCGCGGCACCGACCGGTCCGTCGTCATCGGGGTCGACGCGACCGCCCGGGAAGGCGACCTGACCGGCATGGGAGCGCAGGGTCGACGCTCGCGAGAGGAGGAGCACGTCGAGGTCGCGGGAGACCGCGCGCGCCTGCGCGTGGTGGTCGCTGGGCAGCGCGTCGAGCACGCCGAAGAGCATGAGCACCGCGGCCGGCCGCGCATCGGGCGGCATCTGCAGTCCGGCGAACCCGGGGAGGGGCTGCGGGTTGCGGGACGCGGCATCCGCCACCGCCGCGAGCTGCGCGCGCGCTGACGGCGAGGCGTTGTCGGCGAGCATTCGTTCAGGCTACGCCGGATCGCCGACGCGGGGCCCGTGCGGGCGGGGATGGCGCGAACTACGCTCGACGCATGGGCACGCAGGCAGCCGCGGGCTGGTACGACGACGGGACCGGCCGGCAGCGCTGGTGGGACGGCGCGCGATGGACGGAGGAGTTCATCGACCTGCGGGAGTCCCGCATCGAGCTGCACACCGGAGCTCCCCCGGTCGGGACCGGCGCCGGACCGGCGGGCTGGTACGACGATCAGCGGGGCCGGCAGCGCTGGTGGGACGGCGCCCGGTGGACGAGCGCGGTGCGCTACAGCGGGCAGGAGCGGGAGTTCGCCGGGATCGTCGTGGACGGCCGGTGGGTGCATTTCGGAGAGCTGAGCCAGCCGGTCGGCGGGGTTGAGGCATCCGTCGATTCCGGCGACAGACTGCTGCGCACGCCGGCGTTCACGAAGACGGCGGTCGAGCGACGGCTCTTCGGCGCCGGCGGTGGGATCACGCCCCGGACGCTGAATCGCGCGATCGACCGGGCGCGTCAGCACCTCGTCGTGGCGGGACCCTCGCAGGTGTGGATCACGCCGGTTCCGGCTGGTGGGGATGCCGAGGCGCGGGCGTTCGCCGGATGGGTTCAGGCCAGCTCTTCGCACTACCGGTACGGCTGACGCTCCCCGTTTCACCCCGTTCCGCGGCCCCTTGATCAGGACTTTTCGTCTTCGCCGCTCACATATAACGCTCAGGTAACGCACCGGAACCGTCCAGAAGAGGTCGGCAGACTCGGGGGCTTGTGCCCGCCGTGCGGGCGCCCGGCGCCACCCGATCGGCGCTTTTCACGATACGGAACTCGGTTTACTTCATGCGCTCCAGCTCACTTCCCGCCCAGCTTCGCCATGCCCGCAGCGCCCGTCGGCGCAGCCAGCGCCGCAACATGATCCTCACCACCGGCCTCGCCGTGGGACTCATCGCGACGGTCGCGGCCAGCACCGTTCCGCCGATCTCGGCGGCCGAGGCCTCGGGCCCCGCCGGCGGCTTCGCGCTCGCTTCGTTCACGATGCCCGCCGAGCCGACGGCCATCGTGACGACCGGAGGCACGGACGAGGTCTCGACCCAGGCGACCGCTGCCCTGGACGCTGCGGACGCCGCCATCGACGCCGCCGCGCAGGTCACCGCCGACGTCAAGGACTCGGGTCTGGATCTCGGCGACGTCGAGACCACCATCGACACGTCGGAGCTCGGCGCGGCGGTGGAGCGCCTTTCGGGCGGACTCGATCTGCCCGCTCCCCTGGTTCCCGACCTCGCCGACGACGTGACCGCGCTGGTGAAGACGGTGAAGGCGGATGTCGCCGACCTGCGCGGCAGCCTCGACAAGGCCGCGAAGCTCAAGGCGAAGCAGGAGGCGGAGGCACGCGCGAAGGCCCAGGCCGAGCGCGAGGCCGCTGCGGCTGCTGCGGCCGCCGAGGCGGCTGCCGCCGCTGCCGCCCAGCCCTCCACCGGCGGGACTGCGCCCGCGCCGGTCGCCGTCGGCGGCGGTGCGAGCCCGGCTGAGGCGCAGGCGATCGCCTCCGGGATGCTGGCAGGCTACGGCTGGGGCGGGGACCAGTTCTCGTGCCTCGTCTCGCTCTGGAACAAGGAGTCGGGCTGGAACTACCGCGCTTACAACGCCTCGAGCGGGGCCTATGGCATCCCGCAGGCTCTCCCCGGCAGCAAGATGGGCAGCGCCGGCGCCGACTGGCAGACCAACGCCGCGACCCAGATCAGCTGGGGTCTCGGCTACATCGCCGGCCGCTACGGCTCGCCGTGCGGCGCGTGGTCGCACTCGGAGTCGGTCGGCTGGTACTGATCCGGCGATAGTCCGGAAACAGCAGGATCTCGCAGAGCGGGTGGGCGTCACGTCCACCCGCTCTGCGTTTGCGCGCGTCCGTTGAAGGGCGCGTCCGATTGCCCGCCTCAGATGGTCGCGGCGGACGTCTCCGAGCGGGTCCGAAGGGCGCGGTGGATGTTGGCCGGTCAGAGGGGCGCGCGGGATCCCGCAGTGGGCTAGAAGGGTGCGTCGGACACCGCGGCGTCGGATGGTTGGAAGTGGGGGGTGGGTCGTTCGGAGTTGACGCGGTAGCGGCGTCCGGCCGGTGAGGTCCACAGGAGGGCGCCGCCGGTGTGGGGGATGTGGTGGACGGTCCAGCCGCCGTGGTGTTTGACGGT